>MVZH01000007.1 GCA_002068325.1 Lentisphaerae bacterium ADurb.BinA184
CACAGAGAGGGAACTGGCTCTGTGAACTCTGTGTCCTCGGTGGTGAACAAATCAAGGTACCACTGGCATGGGATCCGGCGCCTGCTTCCGAACCGGCTCTGCGGCCCCCTTGGAGAGGCCCCGAGGAACTGTCCGGCTACGGAACTGAGTTGCGCCCCGACGGCCTCGCCAGCCGGTCCGGGCGCCTCCCCGTCCCGTTTGATCTGGCCCTGCTCGCCGCCTCTGCCGCGGCATCCAAGCCGCCCTGGCGGGCATGGCGCAGGGCCATGCAGTCGCCATAATGCGACTCGATGACTTCATAACAGTCGCATGCCAGCGTCTCAATGGGGCACCATCTGGCAGGGAAGGATAACTGGAACACGCACTGCCAGAAAAGCTTACGCGCAGCCAGCGGGATCTGGCATCTGCGTTGCTAATCTCATGCCGTTCGGAGAAACCACCCGATGCGGATCGGTCTGACCATCTGGAATGCGCGGATTTCGCCGGTGTGCGACGTGGCCCGGCGGCTGCTGTTGGTCGAGGTGGCCGGCGGGCGGGTCGTCGCCCGGCGTGAGGAGCCTCTGCCCGGCGGCGACCCCGACGGGCAGGCCGCGCGCCTGGCCGCGCTGAAACCCGACCTGCTGATCTGCGGCGCCTGCTCGCGGCCCCTCTACGAGCGCCTGGCCGCGCTGGGCCTGGAGGTGATCCCCTTCATCGCGGGCGAGGTGGAGGCGGTCATCACTGCTCACCTGGCGTCTGCACTCCGCGCCCGTGCGTTTGCCATGCCGGGCTGCTGCGGGCGACGGCGTTGGGGCGGCGGATCGAGGGGCCGGCGCGGCTGCGGACGAGGCCGGCGCGTGTGGGGCGGGTCGGCGGTTCCGCCCACGCCGGTGGATCCGATGCGGCCGGACGGCGGAATGGATCAAGACGAGGAGTAGACGCTGATGAAGATTGTGGTGACGGCGAGCGGCAGGACTCTGGCGGATGCGATGGACACGCGCTTCGGGCGGGCCCGTTACTTCCTTTTGGTTGACAGCGACACCGGCACGGTGGCCGCGCACGACAACGCGCAGAACTTGAACGCCGTCCAAGGCGCGGGCATCCAGGCGGCCGAGGCGGTGGCGCGGCTGGGGGCCGAGGCCGTGGTCACCGGCAACGTGGGGCCGAAGGCCTTCCGGACACTCGCGGCGGCGGGGGTGAAGGTCTACTTGGTGGCTGGCGGCACGGCCGCCGAGGCGGTCGAGAAGCTCAAGCGGGGCGAGCTGAAGGAGTGTGCGAAACCCAATGTCGAGGGACACTGGGCGTAACCGGAGCCGTTCGGCCACCTCGAAGACACAACCCTCATGAGAAAGAAAGGAGTCAGACCATGCCACGCGGAGACGGAACAGGACCGGCCGGGCTCGGCCCCGGAACTGGACGCGGGCTCGGGCCGTGCGGCGCCGGGCGGAGACAGGGCCCGGCGGCGGGCGCGGGGGCCGGCGGCGCAGCGCCCGGCCAAGGACGGGGCCAGGGCGGCCAAGGACGTGGGCTTGGACCCGGTGGCGGTTGCGGCGGCGCTCGCAACCCCTGAGCGAGAGACAGCACCCCCAACCGACAACAGAAGGGCACAATCATGCCACGCGGAGATGGAACTGGACCAATGGGAATGGGACCGGTGACCGGACGCGCCGCCGGATTCTGCGCGGGCTACGGGGTTCCGGGGTACGCCAACCCGATCCCCGGACGGGGTTTCGGCATGGGGTTCGGCCGGGGCTTCTGGGGCCGCGGCGGCGGCGGGCGCGGGTACCGGCACATGTACTACGCCACCGGGATGCCCGGTTGGGCGCGGGCCGGGGGGCCCTACCCGGCGGCGCCCTACGCAGCCCCGCCCACCGCTGAGCAGGAACTGGCGGTGCTCCGGCAACAGGCCGAGTATCTCGGCAACGCCCTCGAAGACATCCGCAAGCGCATCGAGGACATCGAGGCCAAGCCGGCGGAGAAGTGACCCGCTGGCCTCTTGTTCCAGGCGGGGCGGGGAGGCGCCGGACCGGCGTCCTCCCCGTCTTCACCTTTGCCCCTGCGGGTGACAGGGTGGCCCAGCCCTCCTGCCTGTGGGGCTGGTCACGTCGGCTGGAAGCCGGTCTCAACCACCCGCAAGCGAAGCGAGATGGCGAAGCACACGATGCGCAGCGGCTCCCGTTACCAGTACCTCTTCGGCCCCGTCCCGTCACGGCGCCTCGGCCGCTCGCTCGGCGTGGATCTGACGCCCCGGAAGACCTGCACCCTGGACTGCATCTACTGCCAGCTGGGGCGGACGACAGCCCTGACCACTGAGCGGCGCGAATACGTCCCGGTGGCCGATGTGGTTGCGGAGTTCGCAGACTGGCTGCAGTCCGGCGGCACCGCCGACTACATCACGCTGGCCGGCTCCGGCGAGCCGACGCTGCACAGCCGCTTCGGCGAGGTTATCGAGCGTATCCGCGAGCGGACAAGGATTCCGGTGGCGCTGCTGACCAACGGGACGCTGCTGAACCGGCCCGACGTGCTCGAAGCGGCGGCCAAGGCGGATGTGGTCAAGGTGACGCTCAGCGCCGCCGACGAAACCCTTTTCTCGCGCATTCACCGTCCCTGCCGCGGGGTCACCCTGGCGCAGACCGTCCGCGGCCAGGTGCGTCTGCGCGACGGCTTTGACGGCCAGATCTGGCTGGAGGTCTTTCTCGTGTGGGGAGTGAATTCGACGCCGGCCGACGTTCGCCGCATCGCGGCGCTGGCCCGGCAGGTTCGTCCCGACCGCGTCCAGTTCAACACCTCGGTGCGGCCGCCGGCCGAGGCCTTCGCGGAGCCCGTTCCGGGCGGCGTCCTGGCCGAACTGGCGGCCTTGTTCGACCCCCCGGCCGAGGTGCTGGCGGAGTTCAGCGCCGAGCGGTCGGAGCAGGTGGGGGTGACGGAAGAGACCATCCTCGCGATGCTGCGGCGGCGGCCCTGCACCGCCGGCCAGGTGGCGCGGGTCTTCGGGCTGCATGCCAACGAGGCCTCCAAGTACCTCGGCAAGCTGCTGCGGACGCGGCGCATCCGGTCGGAGCGCCGCGCCGACGCCGTCTACTACGCCGGCGCGGGGCCGGGAACCCGGAGCGGGAGATAGGCCATGCCGCGGCGGCGCTGCGGGTGGACGAGGTTTATTCCGGCGCCAAGAAACTGGCCTGACACAGAGGCGGTGATGAAGGACCGGGACGTCGAGATCCGCGAGCGCGCCCTGGCGATCCTGGGGGTGGACTCGATCTGCGATACCGCCCAGATCAAGCGCAATTTCCGGCGCCAGATCCGGCTGGTGAACCCGGACGGCCCCGACCGCCTGAAAGAGAATGTCCCCGGCTTCGACAACACTGAGATCGCCCGGCTGCTGATCCAGGCCTACAGTCTGCTCATGCGACGCCACGCTCCCACCACCATGATCGAGAACGACAGGCTGGTCGGGACGCTGCTCGGCGGGCGGATCACGCCCCTGGCCGAGACCGCGACCGGCGAGCAGCGGCATGCCAACCGGTTCTACGACCAGTTCCTTGACTCCGCGCGTGTGGATCCGGAGACGCTGGAACGGGAACTGCGGTACAAGTTCAAGGGGCTCTGAGGCCCAGCCTGAACTATTCATGAACAAAGAGGCAACGGAGATAACGGCGGCATGTCGCATTGGTTGGCAGTAGCCTACGAGCCACTGAGAGAGCCGTCAGTTTCCACGCTGCCCAACGGAGTATGACGTGGTAACCCTTTGCAACGCAAGCTCTTCGTTACCGCCGTTTCCTCTTTGTGAATAATCCAGACCAGGCCCGGACGTGAGACAGCGATGACCATCGGGTACCTCCAGGCAGAGCTGCGGCGGCACGCGCCGTTCACCGTGGCCGGCACAGCGACCGGTATCGTGGTCATGGCGGGGTTCATGCTCGGCCATGTGCCGACGCGGATCTCCGAAGGACTGTTCTGGGCCTTTCATCCGTTGCACGTCTTGCTCAGCGCCCTGGTCACGGCCGCCATGTACCGGTTGCACGGCGGGCGGCGGTTCTGGCCGACGCTGCTGGTCGGGTATCTCGGTTCGGTGGGCATCGCCACCCTGAGCGACTCCCTCATTCCCTTCCTCGGCGAATGGATGCTGGGGCTGCCCAACCGCGGCGTCCATTTCGGGTTCATCGAGAAATGGTGGCTGGTCAACCCCCTGGCCCTCGCCGGCATCTGGCTGGGCTGCCGCTGGCCGCGGACGCGGGTCTCGCACGCGGGGCACGTGTTGCTGAGTACCTGGGCTTCGCTGTTCCACATGACCATGGCGCTGGGCGGAGTCCCGGACATTTTCACGGTGATTGTGATGGCGGCGTTTCTCTTTGCCGCCGTCTGGGTGCCGTGCTGCACCAGCGACATCGTCTTCCCCCTCTTGTTCACCGCGGAAAAACTCCGCCATCCGCCAAGCGTGCGTCCCCGTGCCGAGGAGGGGCCCCACGATGCCTGACCCGGGCCGTTCACGGTTCGATTTCACTGCCCTGGCGGCGACCTACGACAGCTGGTACGGCACGCCGGAGGGAAAGGCGCATGACGCGGCGCAGCAGGCAGCCGTATGCCTCGGCCAGGCTGTTCTCGCCGGCCGAGCTGCGTGCCCTGTTGCGGCGTTACGGCCGCGTCCGCATGACCGCCGTCCGTGCGGGGGCCGACGGGCGCTCTTACGGGGCGGGGGGGGCGATGATTGATTGGATACGGTTGCGTCTGGACCGCAGTACGGCGCCGTTCCTCGTGGCGGCGGTGTGGCTGTGAGACGGCGGGCGCTGCGCAGGCAGCAAGTCGAGAAGGGACATGGCGGAATGGAACAGCAGGATGAACCGAGACCGGCGCCTCCGGCCGACGATCCGTTCTTCGGGCGTATGAACGATCCGACCGCGGCCGGTGCCCTGCGGGGGCCGTGCGGCGACGAAATGGAGTTCTACCTCGTGGTGCATGATGACCTCATCGCGGATGTCCGCTACTACACCGAGGGCTGCGGGAACACGCGGGCCTGTGGACGCGCGGTGGCGCGCCGGGCGCTGGGCCGCAAAGTGACCGATGCCTTGGGCATCAGCCCCGGCGAGATCATCCGCTCCGGCGAGTGCGAGCCGGAGGCGGGACGGCATTGCGCCATCCTCGCCGTCAGCACGCTGTACCGGGCCATCGCGGACTACCTGCTTACGCCGTGAGGCCGCTGAAAGGGAGATTCCTCATGCTGCGCACTCTCCTGAAGGCCAAGCTCCGCGGGGGCAGGCTCACCGGGACGGAACTGCATTACGAAGGCAGCATCGCGATCGACCGCCGCCTGATGGAAGCCGCTGACATCCTTGCCGGCGAACAGGTGCACGTGCTGAATCTGAGCAACGGCTCAAGACTGATCACGTATGCCATCCCTGCCCCCGCTGCCTCAGGCGCCCTTGCCCTGCGGGGCGCCGCGGCGCGCCTGGGACAGACCGGTGATGAAGTCATCCTGCTGACGTATGCCCAAGTGGACGATCTCGAAGCCCGTTCGTTCAGAAGCCGTGTCGTCCACCTCGGCAAGCATAACCGGCTCGCCGGGAAAACGCCGAAGAGGAAAGCCTGATGGATTCGCCTGTGCGTATCGCGATTGCCAGCGGCAAGGGCGGAACCGGCAAGACGACCGTTGCCGTCAACTTGGCCAGCGTCCTGGCGGACGGCGGCCAGACGGTTCAGTACCTTGACTGTGATGTCGAGGAGCCGAACGGGCACATCTTCCTCGGGCCGTGCATCACGGCGTCCGAACCGGTTGGCATCCCGGTGCCCGTGGTCGACGCGGAGAAGTGCACGGGGTGCCGCAAGTGCGCCGAGGTCTGCGAGTACCACGCGATCGCGGTCCTCAAGGAAGCCCTGGTGTTCCCCGAGCTCTGCCACGGCTGCGGCGGCTGTGCCCTGGTTTGCCCGGAAGGTGCCATCCGCGAGCAGGCCCGCACGATCGGCGTGGTCGAGAGCGGGCACGCCGACGGCATCGGATTCGTGCAGGGACGCCTGAACGTTGGCGAGCCGATGGCGCCGCCGCTGATCCGCGCGGTGAAACGGAAGGCCCGGCCCGACGGCGTGATCCTCCTGGACGCTCCGCCGGGCACCTCCTGCCCGGTCGTGGCCACGGTGCGGGACGCCGACTACGTGCTCCTGGTCACGGAACCGACCCCCTTCGGGCTGAACGACCTGCAACTCGCCGTGGCTATGGTCAGGGGGCTGGGGCGCCGCTTCGGCGTCGTCATCAACCGGGCCGACTGCGGGGATCGCGGGGTGCGCGAGTACTGCGACCGTGAGAACATCCCCGTCCTGCTGGAACTGCCCGACGACCGGCGGGTGGCCGAGGCCTACTCGTGTGGGCAGATGGCGGTGAAGGTGTTGAGCGACTGGGCCGAACACATGCGGGGACTCTGGGGTCGAGTGTGCGAGCGACAGCATGGGCGGAGACCGGAATGACCGCCCACACCCCCTCCCAGCCTGCCGGGAATCTGAACGCCTCGCCCCACGGCCTGTTCAGGCGTCTGCGGCGGGAGATCCGGCACCTCTGGATGGCACTCAGCCCACACCTGCGCCGTGAGAGGAACCGGTGGGTGCGCCGGGACGGGGTGGCTTTTCTCGGCGCGCTCGGCATCGTCCCGGGAGATGCCGTGGTCGACTTCGGGTGCGGCTGGGGCGCCTACAGTCTGCCCGCGGCCCGGCTGGTCGGCGAGCGCGGTCTGGTCATCTCGGTGGACGTGAATGTACACGTCCTCAGCCGGCTGCGGCGGCGCGCCGCCGCGGAGGGGCTCCCCAACATCCATGCCGTGTCCGACCTCGACGCCGCCAAGTCCCTGCTGGAAGCCCGCCCCTGTCAGGCGGTCCTGCTCTACGACGTGCTGCATTTCATGGACACCGGTGAGCGGGAGCGCCTCTACGCCGCCTTCCGCGGGGTGCTGGACGCCGCGGGACGGCTCTCCATACATCCCAAGCATGTGAACGGCGATCAGCCGGCCAGGTTTCTTCAGGACAGCACGGTGGAAGACATCATTCGGGAAGTCGCCAACGCCGGTTTCCATCTGGCGGACAGGAAGACGGCCCGTCTCTGGCATGACCACGGGCAGACGCAAGGCACCGTTCTGACGTTCTGCCCGGCGGCGACCGGGCCGGGAGAACGGCTTCCGGCACCTGCCCACGCTGAGACGGATAACGTGTGCACCCCTAGCGAAGGACGCCGCGCATGAAGACGGCCCTGGAGTGCATTCCCTGTTTCGTCCGCCAGGCCGCTGAAGCGGTCGACATGGCTGACGGTGACCGCCGGCGCAGAGAACGGCTTCTGCGGCGGCTTCTGCACGAACTGGCCGATGCCGACTGGGCCGTCACCCCCGTCATCATCTCGCAGCGCGTGCAGCGGCTGATCCGTGAGGAGACCGGCGCCCCGGTCGGCACGCTGGTGGTCAGGCGCAAGAGGAGTCGCGAACGAACATGAACGAACTGGTCGTCATCAGCGGCAAGGGCGGCACCGGCAAGACCAGTGTCGTCGCCTCGTTCGCGGCGCTGGCCGGGAACGCCGTGCTGGCGGACGCTGATGTGGACGCGGCCGACCTGCACCTGGTGCTGGCGCCGACGGTCGTCCGCCGTGAACCCTTCCACTGCGGGCACGAGGCGGTGATCCGCCGCGCCGACTGCATCGGCTGCGGCGCCTGCCTGGCGCGCTGCCGGTTTGAAGCTGTGCAACGCATCGAGGCCGGCGACGCCAACGCGTTTGTCGCGCGCGCCCGGCGCGCCTGCAACGACTGCGAGGTGTGCGCGCGGGCCTGCCCCGTCCATGCCGCTGAACTGGTCGAGGCCATGGTGGCCGCCGGCGGGGTCGTGGACGAACCCGTGTTCATGATTGATCCGACCGCCCTGAACCCCGGCGGCGAGAACTCCGGCAAACTGGTCAGCAAGGTTCGGGAGACGGCCCGGCAGGTCGCCGCGGAACGGCGGCGCGAGCTGATCCTCGTGGACGGGCCGCCGGGGGTGGGCTGCCCTGTGATCGCCTCCCTCACCGGCGCGTCACAGGTCTTGATCGTGACCGAACCCACGCTCTCGGGCGCGCACGACCTGCGCCGCGTCATGGAGCTGGCCGCGCACTTCAGGATTCCGGCCGCCGTCTGTGTGAACAAGTGGGATCTGAACCCCGACATGACGGCACGGATCGAGGCGGAGACGCAGGCCGCGGGCGGCGTTGTCGCGGGCCGCATCCGTTACGACCGCAGCGTTACGGCGGCGCAGGTGGCGGGCCAGGCGGTCGTCGAGATGACGGGAGCGCCGGCCGCGGCCGACATCGCCGAAGTCTGGGCGCGGGTGAAGCCATGAGCGTGCAAGGTAAATCCCCGAAGTGTGTGCCTCCGGAAGGCACGCCGATCGCCATCACGGTGCTGGCTGACAACACCGTCGCCGGGGGCGGTCTGCTCGCCGAGCATGGCCTGGCCTTCTGGGTCGAGACCGGCCCGCACCGGTTGCTCTTCGACACCGGCCAGGGACTCGCCCTGGCCGCCAACGCCCGGCAATTGCGCATCGCCCTGGCCTCCGTGACCGCCGTTGCCCTCAGCCATGGCCACTACGACCACACTGGAGGCCTGCGCGACGTGCTCGCCGCGGCCTCCCAGGAGCTTCCCATCCACATGCACCCCGAGGCCCTGGGCCCGCATTTCCACTGCGCCGCCGGCGGCGGCCGCGACATCGGCCTGCCGGCCGACATCCGTTCCGCCCTCTCGCGTCCCCCCGCTCACCTGATCCTGACGCCCATGCCCTCCGCCGTGGCGCCGGGCGTTTTCCTGACTGGCGAGGTCGAGCGGATCCACCCCCAAGAGACCATTGACGAACCGTTCTTCCGCGATGCTGCCGGGAACGAGCCCGACGGCATCCGCGACGACCAGGCCCTGTTCTTCGCCACCGCGGAAGGCTTCGTCGTCCTCCTCGGCTGCGCGCATTCCGGACTCATCAACACCCTCGACACCGTCCTGCGGGTGACCGGCGGGCAACCCATCCACACCGTCATCGGCGGCATGCACCTGCGCGCCGCGTCGCCGGCGCGACTGGCCTGGACGCTCGAGTCGCTGCGCCGGTTCAACCTGCGGCAACTCCTGCCTACACACTGCACCGGAACCGCCGCCGCGGCCGCCCTGTGGAACGCCTTCCCGGGGGTCTGCCAGCCCTGCGGCGTCGGCACCCGCCTCACGTTCCGACTGGCATCGGCGACAACGGCTCGCCCGCGTCGGACATGCCCCCTGACCGAGAATCCGTCCTGAACCTTTGTTGTGGAGGACTGCGCTGCATGGATCTCGATGACACCACTGACAAGACGGCGGCCTCACCTGATACCGCATGCGGGAAGCGGCCGCGCGCGGCGTCAGAACGCGACCCTGGGGAGAGCCTGGACGCGTTCATGGAGAAGCAGGCGTTGGCGGGCCGCATGCGCCGGATCCGGCACAAGATCCTTGTCCTCTCCGGCAAGGGCGGCGTGGGCAAGAGCACGGTTGCCGCCAACCTGGCCGTCTCGCTCTCGCTGGCCGGCCGGAGGGTGGGGCTGCTCGACATAGACATCCACGGCCCCAGCATCCCGAGGATGCTCCAGCTCGACGGCGCCCGCCCGCAGATCCGCGACCGGGCCATTGAACCTGTCGAGAAGGGCGGCATGAAGATCATGTCGATCGGGTTCATGCTGCGCGGCCGGGACGATGCCGTCATCTGGCGCGGCCCCATGAAGATGGGCGTCATCAAACAGTTTCTGACCGACGTCAACTGGGGTGAACTCGACTATCTGGTCATCGATTCGCCGCCGGGCACCGGCGATGAGCCGCTCTCCGTCTGCCAACTGGTGCCCGAGGCCGACGGCGCCATCGTCGTCACCACCCCGCAGGATGTGGCCACCGCCGACGTGCGCAAGTCGATCACGTTCTGCCGCCAGCTGGCGCTGCCGGTGCTGGGAGTGGTCGAGAACATGAGTGGCTTCGTCTGCCCCAAGTGCGGCGAACTCACGGAGATCTTCAAAACCGGCGGCGGCGAGCGGATGGCCCAGGAGATGGAGGTCCCGTTCCTCGGCCGCATCCCCATCGACCCGGCGGTGGCCGCGGCCTGCGATGCCGGCACCCCCTTCGTCTACCATTACAGCCGCACCGAGACCGCCCGCGCGATGGAACGGATTGTTGCCCCCATCCTCGCCCTGTCCGACGACAAGCCTGGCAGGACAGCCGTTATGACCGAGCCAACAAAGGAAGGTGTCCCCATGAAGATCGCGATCCCCCTTGCCCAGGGCCAGCTGTGCCTGCACTTCGGACACTGTGAGCAGTTCGCCCTCATCGAAGCCGACCCCAAGGCCAGGAAGATCCTCGGCAAGCAGCTGCTGACCCCCCCGCCGCACGAGCCCGGGGTTCTTCCCCGCTGGCTGCACCAGCAGGGAGCCAACCTGATCATCGCCGGCGGCATGGGACAGCGCGCCCGGCAGCTGTTTGCCCAGAACGGCATCGAAGTTGTGGTCGGCGCCGCGGCGGCGGGCCCAGAGGCGACGGTCCAGGCGTATCTGGACGGCACGCTCGAGACCGGTGAGAACGTCTGCGACCACTAGCTGGATCCATTCGTCAACGAGGCGCTTGCCGAACCCATTCATCACCTGGCCGGGACGGAGCCTGGCCCTCCATCGGCGCCGACAAGGGTTCTGCCTGCCGGGATGGAGGTCCGACCTCCGCCTGCCTGCCGCGCCGTTGGCTTGGCGCAGGCAGGTGTCGTCCGGGCTCGTCCGCGGCAGACCGGGGCCTCGGGTATGACCTGGCGGACACGGAGGTCCGCCCTCCATCTCACGAGGCCGTTGTCGTCCGCGGGGGTTCTGCAAGCGCCTCATTTGACATCCGTCACAGTTGCGGCATATTCCAATATCGTAATCATTCCTAAAGACGAATGCTGGCGCGAGGCGTGCATGGCGGAACGGGCGGCAGTCTACTCGGAACGGTGCCGGGGGCACGGCTTGCGGGCGACGCCCCAGCGCGTGGAGATCTGCCGCGAACTCGCCCGGATGCACGAGCACCCGGACGCGGAGACGGTCTGCCGCCGCGTCCGCCGACGGCTTCCCGGTCTTTCGCTGGACACCGTGTACCGCACCTTGAAGACCCTCGAGGCCGAGGGGGTGATCCGGCGAGTGGGGTCGGGCGGAGACCGCGTGCGCTTTGACGCCAACCTGGAGCGCCATCACCACTTCATCTGTTCCCGCTGTGGCGCGGTGCACGACTTTCCGTGCAAAGCCTTTGACCGGCTGACCGCTCCGCGCAACGTGAAGGCCATCGGTGTTGCGCACACCGTGAACGTCGAGGTCCGGGGACTCTGCGCGGCCTGCGCGGCGGCGGAACGCCAGCGGGCCCCGGCGTCGCGGCGCCCACGTTCGGCGGCGGGCAAGACGAGGAACCGCAGAGACCTGACGACAGGCTGAACGAGGCGGCGAGTCGCTCTGCCGAGGCGGATCCGCGAGGCGGGCCGGCGGCGGAGCCGCCCCTGTCAACCCAATACCGCAGAAAAGGAGATCCCGGACATGAGTGAGACCCCAGTCAGACTGCCCCTGATCGGCGACAAGGCCCCCGCCTTCAAGGCCGAAACCACCCAGGGCCCGCTGAATTTCCCCGAGGACTTCAAGGGCAAGTGGGTGGTGTTCTTCTCGCACCCGGCGGACTTCACGCCGGTATGCACCACCGAGTTCATGACCTTCGCCAAGATGCAGCCGGAGTTCGAGAAGCTGAACTGCAAGCTGCTCGGCCTCTCGATCGACAGCGGCTACAGCCACATCGCCTGGCTGCGCACGATCAAGGAGAAGATCGAGTACAAGGGCATGAAGGGCGTCGAGGTCAACTTCCCGGTCATCGCCGACCTGACGATGGAGGTGGCCAAGGCCTTTGGCATGTTGCAACCGGGCGCCAGCAACACGCAGGCGGTGCGGGCGGTCTTCATGATCGATCCCAACGCCATCGTGCGCGCCATCCTGTACTACCCGCTGTCCAACGGCCGCAATATGCAGGAGATCAAGCGTCTGCTGATCGCCATGCAGCACTCCGACCAGCACAAAATCGCGACGCCCGCCAACTGGGAACTTGGCGACGACGTAATCGTGCCGCCGCCGGGATCCTGCGGCAGCGCCAAACAACGGGTCGAGAAGCCCGATCCTGACGCCCGCTGCCTGGACTGGTTCCTGACGCTGAAGAAGTGCCCGCACAAGTAAGGCTTGCGACCGCGGCGGTCGGCGTGCCCTTGGCGCCGGCCGCCTTTCCGGCTTCCCGCGTACCGTCCTTGTGCTGAATTGCGGGGGGGTGGGCAGACGGGCGTGAGTGCCTGCCGCGGCGGACGGTCGCCGGCGCAGCGGACATCGCGTCGCAGGAGGAATCGGACGGCTCGAGGGGCTATGGTATGGCCCGGCGGGCCGGGAGGCCGTCGCGGCCGAAAGGAGAACGCGTCATGTTCGTGCAACAGTTTTTCGTGCCTGGACTGGCCCACAGTTCTTACCTTCTGGCGTGCGCCAAGAGCTGCGCCATCATCGACCCGCGCCGCGATGTCGGCATCTACCTGGACGCGGCCAGGGAGAGGGGGGTGCGCATCACCCACGTCCTCGAGACGCATCTGCACGCCGACTTTGTCTCCGGCCACATGGATCTGGCGGCGGCGACCGGCGCGGTCATTGTCGCGCCCAAGGCCGGCAAGTCGGCCTTCCCGCACCAGGCCGTGGCCCAGGGGGACACGTTCAGGATCGAGGGCATGAAACTCTCCGTGCTCGAGGTGCCGGGCCACACCCCCGAGCATATCGCGTACGTGGTCACCGACACCGTGCGCGGCGACGAGCCGGTGGCCGTCTTCTGCGGCGATGCGCTCTTCGTCGGCGACGTTGGCCGGCCCGACCTCTTTCCCGGCCTGGCGGCCAAGCTGGCCTCGCAGCTCTACGACAGCCTGCACAAGCGCCTGATGAAACTGCCCGACGGCTGCATGGTCTACCCGGCCCACGGGGCGGGGTCGCTGTGCGGGCGTTCGATGGGGGCGATGCGCACCAGCACCATCGGCTACGAGCGCCGGTTCAACGCGGCCCTGCAGATCCGCGACCGGCGCGCCTTCATCGCCTCCCTGACCACCAACATGCCGCCGGCGCCGGACCACTTCAGCCGCTGCAGCGCGATCAACGGCAAGGGGCCGACCCGGCTCGACCGGCTTCCCGAGATGCTCCCCCTAGCGCCCGCCGCCTTCGCGGCCCAGGCCGGGCGCCGCACCACGGTGGTGCTCGACATCCGCTCCTACGCCGAGTTCGGCGGCCTGCATGTGCCGGGAGCCGTTCATCTTGACATCGCGGGCAACTTTGCCACGTTCGCGGGCTGGGTGCTGCCGCCCGGCCGCGACATCCTGCTGGTCGCGTCGGACGCCGGCCAGGCGACCCTCGCGCGCGACTGGCTGCGACGCGTGGGGCTTGACCGTGTCACAGGCTATCTGGAGGGCGGGCTTGTGGCCTGGGCGAAGGCCGGCCTGCCGACGGGGCGTGTCGCCCAGTGGTCCGCGGAGCAGCTGCAGGCTCGCCTCGGCGCGTCCGGCGGCGAACCGCTGCAGCTGGTTGATGTGCGCTCGCCCCACGAGTATGGGGCCAACCACATCAAGGGGGCCATCAACATCCCGGCGCCGCAGTTGCGCACGGCCTGGACGGAGCTGGATCCGAAGCGTCCCACAGCGCTGATCTGTAGCACGGGGAACCGGTCGAGCCTCGGCTGCAGCCTGCTGGCGCGGCAAGGCTTCCGCGACCTTTACAACGTGGCGGGCGGCATGACGGGGTACAGCGCGGCCGGCTTCTCCGGCGAGTGCCCGCTGTGCATCACCCCCCACGGCCCGCGCTTTCTGGGCGGAGGGAAATGAACCATGGCGAACTGGTGGTCGCAACCGGAATGGTCGCCGTACTGGGCGGGTGCCGGCATCGGCGTGCTGAGCTGGCTCGCGTTCCTGTTCTCGGACAAAGCGCTCGGCTGTTCGACGCCCTTTGCGCGGGGCAGCGGCCTGGTTGAGCGCCTCTTCCGCGGGCGGGCCGTTCTGGACAAGCCCTACTACCAGGCCCACCCGCCGGCCCTCACCTGGGATACCATGCTGATCATCGGCGTCCTGCTCGGCGCTTTTGCCTCGGCCTGGTTGTCGGGCGCGTTCGAGCTGCGCTGGGTGCCGGAGGTGTGGCGCGGGGCCGCAGGATCCTCGCCCTGGGTGCGCGCCATTGCAGCGCTGGCGGGCGGCATCGCCATGGGATTCGGGGCGCGCTGGGCCGATGGCTGCACCAGCGGCCACGGCATCAGCGGCACGTTGCAGCTGGCCGTGAGCGGATGGCTTGCGGTCGTCTGCTTCTTCGTAGGCGGCATCGCCACCGCCATGGTCATCTTCCACGTCCTGCTGCCGGTGGCGCGCTGACGCCGCCGGGGAGGTAGAATCCATGCCAGGTCTGAACGCACTGCATCAGCGCAAGGGCGCCCAGCGCCTGATCGGACTGCTGCTCGGTTTCGCCTTCGGGTTCCTCCTGCACAAGGGCGGGGTCACCCGCTATGACCGCTTGATCGGCCAGCTCCTGCTCAAGGACTTCACCGTCGTCAAGGTCATGCTGACGGCCGTGATCGTCGGCATGGTCGGCGTCTACCTGTTGCGTGACGCCGGCCTGGCCCGGCTCCATCCGAAGTCCGGATCGCTGGGGGCGACCGCGGTCGGCGGGCTGATCTTCGGCGTCGGCTTCGGCCTGCTCGGCTACTGTCCGGGCACGCTGGTCGGGGCGCTGGGCGAAGGGTGGCTGGACGCCCTTGTCGGCGGGGCCGGGATCCTCATCGGCGCCGGCCTTTTCGCGGCCCGCTATCCGCGACTGCGCGAGGGCATCCTCAAGCGCGGCGACTTCGGCGCCCTGACCCTTCCGGAGTGGCTCAAGGTCAACGCCTGGGTGGTCATCGTGCCGATGGCGCTCCTGCTCGCGGCCCTCCTCTATGGGCTTGAGCGCGCCGGGCTGTAGGCAACCGGCGGGGCCGGGGGGGGGCGGCGCGGTCAGGGCAGCTTGGCGCGGCCGGGATCTGCGGGGGGCGGATCGGAGGCGGCGCCGGTGAGCTTCAGTTCCCACATCAACAGCGCGTTGATGGCGGAGCGTATGGCCACGATGGCCGCCAGGATGCCGAGGTCATTCCAAGTCGGCGCGATGGCGCTCTTGAGGATGTCGGCGCCGATGAGGAACTCCAGCCCTAGGGAGAGGGCGTGGCCCAGGCGCAACCGCGTGCGCGCGAAGGCCGGGAAGCAGGCGCGGTTCAGCAGGCACTGTGTGGCGTAGAGGTAGAGTGCCCTCAGGCTGCCGCAGACGATGATCGCGGTGGCGATGCCCTCCAGCAGCAGGGCGGCCAGCGTGGCGAACTCCCGGATGTACGTGTGCACGGCGCGGGCCCTCCCGGACAGGTGTCCCTCAGAGGTAGAGCAGGTAGGTGAGTGCGACGGCGATCGTGATGAAGAGCACGCTCATCACGCCGCCGGCGCGCAGGTAGTCGGCGTTGCGGTAGCCGCCCGGCGCCATGAGCAGGGCGTTGACCTGGTGGGTCGGCAGCAGGAACGAATTGGAGGCGCAGACGGCAACCAGGAGGGCCAGGGCGCGGGGCGACAGGCCCGTGGCGCCGCCGATGGCCACCACCAGGGGCACGAGGAGGACGGTCGCCGCGACGTTGGACATGAACAGCGAGAAGAGCGTCGCGAGGACGGCGATTCCCGTGAGGATCAGCAGCGGGTGTCCTCCCGCCAGCACGCGCATCATCTGGCCGGCCAGGAAGGCCGCCCCGCCGCTCTTTTCCATGGCGATGCCCAGGGGGATCAGGCCGGCCAGCAGGAAGACGGTGCGCCAGTCCACGGCCTGGTAGGCCTCGTCGATCGTCAGGACGCGCAGGAGGATCATGGCCAGCACGCCGCTGAAGAGAGCCAGGCCGAGGTTCACGCCGGCCAGGGCCAGGGCGATGGCCCCGACCCCGCAGAGCACGGCCGGCAGCGGGCGTGCGTGCCTTCCGCCGCCGTCGTCGGGCAGAGGGGTGAGCAGCCGGAAGTCGGGGCTGGCGGCGAGGGTGCGGATGTGCGCGCAGGGGCCGAAGACGATCATCGCCGACCCGGCCTGGAGGGGGACGTCCGAGAAGTCGTCGCGCCGGGTGGCGTCACGGTCGAGGAGGAGGACGGGTTCGACGCCGTAGTGTTTGCGCAGCTCGAGTTGGCGCAGGGTACTCCCGGCCACTGCGGCGCCCGGGGGGACGATCAGCTCGGCGAAGACGGCGCAGGGTGGCAGGCCGTGGTCGTCATCGTCCGCGGGCAGGGGGGCCAGGCCGTGGTCGGCGGCGAAGCGGCGGAAGGCCTCCGCGTCGCCCATCAGGATCAGTTCCTGGCCCGCGGCGAAGGGCAGATGGCGCCAGGGGGCGTAGGTGACGTCGCCGTCCTGGACGATGGCGAGGAGGTTGAGCCCGTACCGGCGCCACAGATCAACCGACTCGCGGGTCTGGCCGGCCAGTGCGCTGCCCGCGGGGACGCGGGCGCGGAGGATGGTCTCGGGCAGGCCCCAGGTTTCGATCAGCTCGCGTTGCGGCGAGGGGCGCGTCTCGCCCGGCCGCCCGGC
Organism: Lentisphaerae bacterium ADurb.BinA184; assembly: GCA_002068325.1. Classification (GTDB taxonomy): domain Bacteria; phylum Verrucomicrobiota; class Lentisphaeria; order Oligosphaerales; family MVZH01; genus MVZH01. The sequence continues at coordinate 16,604 of MVZH01000007.1, forward strand.
CGGGAGGATGACATGGCCGAGAAGCATGAAGCAGAGCAGTCCGCCGGCCAGAAGTGCAAGCCCGAGGGGGGTGACGCTGAACAGGCCGTAGGCCGGCTGGCCGGCCTGGCGCAGCAGGTCGTTGAGGATGATGAGGGGGCCTGAGCCGACGAGGGTCAGGGTGCCGCCGAGGATCGCCGCGAAGCCCATCGGCATCAGCAGCCGCGACAACGGCACCCGCGCGCGCTGGGAGATGCGGTGCATGACCGGCAGGAAGAGCGCCGCCGCGCCGATGTTCTGCATGAAGGCGGAGATCAGCCCGACCGTGCCGGCGATCAGCGCCAGGATGCGCGACTCCTTCGCGCCGGCCAGGCGCAGGATGGGGCGGGTCAGGCGCGACATCACGCCCGAGCGCTCAACGCCGTCGCTGAGGATCATCACGGCCAGCACGGAGACGACCGCGTTGCCGGCCAGCCCGGAGAAGGCCTCCGCCGGCGTGATGGCGCCCAGCCAGGGCAGCAGGAGCATGACCGCAATGGCGATCACGTCCACCCGCAGGGCCTCGGTGACGAACAGGATGACCGTCAGCGCGAGGACGGCCAGCACCGTGGCGATCTCAAGCGTCATCTGCGTATCCGCCCCTTGGATGCCTTTCCGCCCTCATGGCCGCGGGCCTGCAGGGAAGTGGCACCGCGGGACGGGGAGGCGTCCGCAACGGTTTACACGGACGGCCCGGCAAGTCAACGTCCTGAGGCGGCCTGCGGCGTCCGCGGCGGCCGGCACCCCGGCTGCCTGTCGAGGAGCGTGCTGGAGCATTGCCTGCCAGCCGGCCCCGCAACCGATCTTGGGGAGAGAGATTTCTCGCGCATGCCGCAGACCTGGCATGTCTTATGCTATTAAACCGTCATGTCCGCGAACAAGAAAGGAGTCCTGCGATGAAATGGTTTCTTCTGGCTTGCCTAGTGATGGTGGCTGCGAGTGCTGCGTTTGCCGGCGGCGACAAGGTTCACGGGGACAAGGGTCAGGGCAAGGTCGTGCAGGTCGTAGGCCCGTAATCCGTCCCCGGTGAGGTCAGGCCGGCGACAGATGCCCGCAGGCATGGGTGCCCGCGGGCATTTGTCTGTCGAGACGCTTGCAGAACCCCTGCATGAGTGGCCGGGACGGAGCCCGGCCCTCCATCGCCCCCGAGAAGACCCGTGGTTTGCCGTGCTGGAGTCGTCCGCGGGGGGGCTGCAAGCGGCTCTTTCTTGAGGAACGACCGCTCTCGCCGACGCCACACGGCGGATCAGGGAGCCGGTTGGCGGGCGGCCCGTCGTCGCAACGCGAGCAGGCTGGTTGCGAGGATGACGACCGCCGTGCCTGGCTCGGGGACGACTCCGGGGAGGATCCAGCCGATGTCCTCGAAGACCCCCCATTCGAGGCTGGAGAGGGTGCGGTTGTACTGGCCGGGGGCGATCGAGTAGCTCATCACGTAGGACGCGAACTGGGCTTCGTTGAGATGGGCGAGGCTGGAGCCGGGGGCAAACGTCAAGGGCGCGTAGATGGGAACGTCATTGCCGCCGTAGGCCGCCCTGGCGTTGCCGCCCACGAAGTACACCGGGTTGTCAACCTGGTTGAAGTTCCCCGGCTCGCCAGTGGTGCCAACCTCAGGGGCGTTGCCGGCCGAGTCGCGCAAGAAGCTGTCCCAGTTGGTGATGCCGCCCGTCGACCAGGTGTCGGTGCCGCTCTGGTAGGTGCTGACTCCAAAGCCGAATGTGTGGGCAAACTCGTGGACGACGACCGACCGGAAGTCGATCTCGGTTGATATGGGGGCTTCCGTGCCGATGTTCCAGGTATACGGGCTGGTGAAAGACTGGTTGAACTGCAGGGCCGAGTCATACTTGTTCTGCTGAGGCGGCCCCGGCTGTGACAGGTTCTCGCCGTCGCGCCAGACCCACTCGGCGTAGGTGCCGGCGACGGTGCCGTCTGCCTCGATGGGATTCAAGGATTGTCCGATCGCGCCGCCCCCCAGCGTCCCCCAGAACAGGTCAATCTGAACCGGCCGGGCCTCGGGGTTGAGGAACGTGTCGGTATATGTCTGCGCCATGATCTTGACGGCATCGATCTCGGCCGCCGTCCAGTCCTTTGTACCCGTCCAGTAGCCGACGTCGCCCTCATTGAAAAACTCAAGGGTGAGCGGACCGACGGTATGGGTGACAGGGGTGGCGCCGCCGGGCGGCACCGTCAGCCAGCACAGGCTCAGGAGAACAGAGGCGGGCGCTGCGCAGAGGCTTACCCTTCGGAGTTGCATCCGACAGTCACTCCAGCTTGACGCACCTGCCCATTGTGACTCGGCGTGGGACTGGCCACCTGACACCCCCGGCGTCTGGCTACTTCGCCGTGACCACGCAGCTCGCGGCGAACGCCGTGTCCTCATCAGCATCGTCGTCGTACAGACCGGTCAGTGTCAACGTCACCTCGCCGGGGTCGAGAGCCAAGTCAGCGACGGCGAACTTGGCCACCAAGTGTCCGCAGTTGTCGACCCCGAGTCCCGTCGGCGCGACCCCGTTCAGCGCAACCGTGGCGAGATCAACGTCGGTGGCAGGAATGTTGGTGTGGATGGTGAGGGTGGTTACCTTGGCGAGGACGATCATTTGGGGCGACGCCATCATGGCGGGCAGGTCGCCATCGACCGCGCTGTTCGCCATGACCGTTCCGACGAGTCCCAGCCCGACAACCCCAGAGAGCGCCAGAACACCCAGAAACGTCTTTTTCATCTTCGGTCTCCTTGTCTAGTGTCAGTGCGCTTCCCGAACCGCCGGGACCGCAACCGCGATGGGGGGAAAGCAGACCGCGTGCCAGCGCGGTCACAGGAGTTCGAAAAGCTGTGCCGCCGGCACCGCCCGTCAGGCCATCACCTGCCGAATCGGAACACAACCCGCCGACGCAAAGGGCGTTCGGGGATCAGCACGCCGTTCGGTGGGGCGCGAACGCCACACAAGAGTGGCACCTGCGATGCCACAAAACGGTGGCATTCCGGCGGACGAGCCTCAGCACGTGCGGGCGCCGCCTGATCCTCTCCCAAGGGTGTGATCCGCGTGCAGCAAGGCCCTCCCTGCCTTTGCAGGACGCACCGCCGGAGAAGTCGGCCGGGCAGTGGCGGCGGCCGAGCGCCGGCAACCGCTGACCGGCTCGCACGGCATCCCCGGCCAGCCTTGGCACCCCGCGTGCTATATTCCAGGCCAGTCCCCTGCACGGGGCGGCGGGGCACGACGACCATCTGCCCGCGGCCAGAACCAACTGGGGGCGGGGCGGTTCAAGATGGGAGAGATGGCCCCAGTATCAGGCGAGCACGAGATGGGATGCGGTGGCAAACAGCGGTTCTCCCTGGTCGAGCTGCTTGTTACGGCGGCCATCGTCGCCCTGTTGCTCGTCGTCTTGCTGGGGGCGGTTCAGAAGGCGCGCAGTGTGGCGAACGCAACGGCCTGCCTGTCCAACCTTCGCGCGGTCGCCGTGGCGCTGATGTCCTACCGATCCGACAACGGCGGCCTCCCGCTGGACGGCCTCTCCCAAGTACTGGCTCCCCATGGCCTGCTCGAGCGAAGCCTGCACTGTCCGATGACGGGACATCACTACGAGCGTTTCTATGTGGCGAGGCGGGGGACAGTCTACGAGCGGGACTACCTGATCGGTTGTCCCGATCACCGCGACGGCGGCCGCGCTCTCGCTGTCTTTGATGACGGGGCCGTCTTTTCCGGCAAGTCCGGGCCTGTGAACTGGGAGGGGCACTCCGTACTACCCGGCGATCTGGTCACCGGGGGGGAACTGCAGTTCGAGGATGGCAGCGTCGCCGTGCTGTCACTCGGAACCAGAGCCTATGTCGCCGCGTCCTTCCGCGCAGGGGATGGGGTGCCACACACCATCGTTCGCGTGCCCTGTGACAACGGCAACTGTGCGCTGGACGTGACCGTCGCCGAGGGAGCCCGTTTCGAGGTGGTCACGCCCGCCGCCATTGCCGCAGCCGGCGGTGCGCGGTTCCGGGTCAGGGCGGTCTCTTCCAGCAGCATGTTCCAGACTCATGTGGACGTCGTCTCGGGCCGCGTCAAAGTCCTCGCACGCTCAGGACAGGGGGGGATTCTCGGCCCAGGCCAGAGCATGACCTCGGCGGAACCCTCCGGCGGTGTGCCAAGGGACTTCAGCCCCGGCCCTTGATGCGAGAGGCTTCCCCACCTGCCCGCGAACCCGCGTCGCAGTGTGCGTGGGTCTCAGGCGCCACGAAGTCGGCGGGATCTCTCGAACGTGCGGCGAACCGGGGCCAAGGGAAATCCATGGAAAAGGCCACTGAGGCAAGAGCCGGCGGCACCTCGTCGGTGAAGGCGCTCGGCCTTCGGTACGCGCTGACCGTCTGCGCCGTGACGGTGCCCGCCGCGAGCCTGGTGGTCTGGATGAGCGCCCAGTTCAGGGCGCGGGAGTTCGCCGAGCGCGCGGCGGCCCGCGCGCAGATCGTCGGCGCGGTGCTCAGCCGTGAACTGCAGGAGACGGCTCTGGGGCAGGGCGACGGGCGGCTGCGTACGCGACTCAACCATCTCCAGCAGTCTCACGAGGTCAGCGGCCTCTGGGTCTACGGGCGCCACGGCCAGTTGGTGTGGACCAGCGCGGCCGGCCCTCCGGACAAGCCGCTCCTGCATCATTTCTCCGACCTCATTCGCGACGGGCGATCCACGACGCATACCGTGTTCCGCGGATCCCCGGTCACCGCGGCCGTGCTGCCCATTCCCAGCCATGATGGGAGCCTGAGCGGCTATCTGGGCGTGGCCTACGACCGTTCCGAACTGCGGCAGAAGATGCTCGCGGATGCTTCGCTCGCGGCAGTCTTCATGGTCACCCTGGTGGTGACCGGGCTGCTCATGGGATGGCGGATCAGCGGCCTGCTGGCCGCGCGGCTGGACGTGCTTCGGGAGGGCATCCGCCGGGTCACAGGCGGAGACTTCGCCGCCCGGCTCAACGTCCCGCCCGAACGCGAGCTGGCGGAGATCACCGACAGTTTCAACGCCATGACCTTGGAGCTGCAGTCCTACCGCCGCCAAGTCGCCGAGAACGAGGCGCAGCTGGAACGCCGTGTTGCAGAGGCCCGCCGCGACCTCGAGCGCAGCCACCGCGAACTTGCGCAGGCCGAACGCATGGCCGCCGTCGGTGAACTGGCCGCTGACGTGGCTCACGAAATCGCCAACCCGCTGACCGCCATCCATATCCGGGCGCAACTGCTTCAGGACAAGGCGCCGGACGCGGCGTGGCGCGATGCCCTGCAGCAGATTCTCGACCAGTCCTTCCGCTGTCAAGTGACGTTGCGTAGCCTGGTATCGTACGGACGGGCCGAGGCGCGTGAGTGCGAGACCATCAACCTGGCCGAGTTGCTCCGGCATTGCGCCGAGCTGGCCGTTCCGGGCGGGCATGGCGGCGGAATCCGCCTGGCTCTTCAGCCGGATCTCCCGCGCGTTCAGGGGGATCCAAGCCAGCTCGAACATGTCTTCCTTCGCCTGTTTGACATGGCCACACGGTTGCGACCGGCAGAGATCCCCGTCGAGGTGGCCGCACGGACGGACGGGGCGATGGTCGAGGCCAGCCTTCGCATCCCGGCGTCGGCCACGGCGGCACCGCCACCGCCTATGGGGGGGATGGCCCTCTGCCGAGCCTTGATCCGTGACCACGGCGGCGCTATCGAGACGGTCACCGGCGAGGCCGACGGCATGCGATGGACGGTGCGACTACCCAGCGCATCGCCCGACACCGACTGATCTCGGCCCTTGCGCCGGGTTCCCGCCGAGCGGGAGGACGCGGCCCTGGGTTCCTCGTTCACCCCATGCGTGGATGTCTGGAACGGCACGAGGTGCTGGGGCACCAGGCAGGCGACAGTCGGATTCGCCCAGCTCAGGCGCACGTCCCCCACCCTCGCGCCGGCGCGAGAAGTCGGCGCGGCCGGCCCCGTCCGGACACCGACCCACCGGCGCCCCACCAGGTCGAGGGGGGGCCGTTCATTTGCCGTGCCGCAGGTGTGGCGGTACATTCTGGCATGGATGGCGCACGGATCCTTGTTGTCGACGACGAGATCAGCGTCTGCCAGGCCTACGCCGACGCGCTGATGGCGGGGGGGTATGTTGTCGAGAAGGCCGTCTCGGCGACGGAGGGGCTGGCCAAGGCTGCCAACGGTGCCTTCGACATCGTGTTGCTGGACAAGCGGCTGCCCGACGGCGACGGTCTCGACGTCCTGCGCCGACTCCGCGAACTCACCCCCGCGCCAGAGGTGATCATGATCACCGCCTATGCCTCGGTCAAGGAGGGGGTGGCGGCCATCAAGACGGGCGCGTTCGACTATCTGATCAAGCCCGTTGACGTCACTGAACTCGCACACAAAGTGACGCTCGTCCTGGAGCGGCAACAGCTGCGCCGCCGGGTGGACGCCCTCGAGGAGGAGCTGTCAGGAGCACAGCGACAGTATGGCATGGTCGGGGTTTCCGCCGCGATCCGGCAGGTCGTGTCGCGCATTGAGAAGATTGGCGCCACCGACTGCCATGTGCTGATCTGCGGCGAGACGGGCACCGGCAAGGAACTCGTCGCCCGGGCCCTGCATACGGTTGGCGACCCCGCTGGCCGCCGGCCTTTCCTGGCCCTGAACTGTGCCGCACTTCCGGAGTCAGTCGTCGAACGCGAGTTGTTCGGGCATGAGGCCGGAGCCTACACGGGGGCATCTCGCGCCAAGCCGGGGTTTTTTGAGGCGGCGGACGGCGGCTCGCTGTTCCTCGACGAGGTCACCGAACTCAGTCTGCCGATTCAGGCCAAGCTCCTGCGTGTCGTTGATCGGGGGGAGTTCTTCCGTCTGGGCAGTTCCGAGTTGACCCATGTGCAGGTCCGGCTGATCAGCGCCACCAACCGAGATCCCCGGGCGTGCGTGACCGCCGGCCGCTTCCGTGAGGACCTGTTCTACCGGCTCAGCGTGGTGACCATTGAGGTGCCCCCGCTGCGCGAACGTCGCGAAGACATCCCCCTGCTTGTCGAGCACTTCATCCACACCTACGCCAGGAAGTACGGCCGCCAGATGGCGGGTTGCGAACCCGAGGTCATGCCCCTCTTGCAGAGCTACGACTGGCCGGGAAATGTCCGCGAGCTCCAGCACGCCATTGAACATGCAACGGCGTTGTGTTCGGGTTCAGTCATCGCCCTGAAGTGCCTGCCGCCTCACCTCTCAGGAACCCCGCCGGTCCCCGAAATGCGACCGGTCCCGGCCGGCGACCGAAGCCTCAGCTTCAACGAGGCGAAGCGTCGGGCCGTGGCGGCCTTCACGCGCGAGATCGTCTGCGGCCACCTCGACGCCACGGGAGGCAACATCACCGAGGCCGCCGAGCGGCTGGGCCTGCAGAGAACGGCCCTGCAGCGGCTGATGCGACGCTACGGGATTGACCGGTAGGCGGTGCCCGTCAGGGGGCCGGCCGCGCGCTGACAGCCGTCCCCCCGTGGCCGGTCGCGGTGCGGCGAGGGACACAGCTTCCGCGCCCGCGCTGTCGCGTCCCGCTCCTCTGTGCCACCGCGTCCGTGCGGTGAGTCGCTCAGGTCAGAACCGGAAGTCCAGCGTGGCGACCAGGTTGCGGCCGGGTTCGTTGACGCCCGAGCCGTGGATGCGGTAGTCCTCGTCGAAGCAGTTTTCGAGGGCGAGGGCGACGGTCAGCCGTTCTGAGACGTGGCAGCCCAGGCGCAGGTTGAAGACGGTGTAGCCGGGGGTCCCGCCGGGCGGGATGCGTTGCGTGTCGGAGCGGTCGGACGCGGACAGCTTGTCCTGGTCGCCGGCGACGACCGCTTCCGCCGTCACGAAGCACGGCCGCCGGCAGAGGCGCGGTTCCCAGGTGAGGGCGGCGGTGGCGGTCCACGGCATGATCCGGCTCAGGTATTCGGTCTGGGAGACGGGGGCGGCGGTGGGGTAGCCTTCGACCTCGCCTTCGAGCCAGGTGAATCCCAGCCGCAGGCGCAGGTCGTCGCGGCAGCGCCAGGTACCGGAGATCTCGACGCCGTCAACCTCGCCGTCGCCGGCGTTGCGCTTGGTCACCTCCTGGAGGCCGCCGACGACCGCCCCGGTCGGGGTGCGCACGATCATGTCGTCAATGACCGTGTGGAAAAGCGCGACTTCCGCGGAGACTTTCTCCAAGTCGAGCTTGAGTCCCGCCTCGAAGGTCAGGTAGTGCTCAGGGTCGAGGTTGGGCGCCGGGGTTTCGAGTTCGTTGGTGCGGGCGATGTCATAGCGTGTCAGGTCGGAGAGGTTGGGGGCGCGGAAGGCCTGGCTGACCCCGGCGAAGGCATTGACGCGGCGTTGGGCGTCGAGGCCGACCATGAGCATGGCCTGGCCGACCACGGCGTCCCAGTGTCCATCCACGGAGGTTCGCGCTCCGGTGACGGGGTCTCGGACCTTGTCGGCATCCGCCTCGGCACGGGCGTAGCGTCCGCCGAGGATGAGGTTGGCGCGCTCGCCGAGCTTCACTTCGCCTTGCAGGAAGACGCCGAGGGAGTCGTAGGTGGCGGCGTCGGCCACCGGGCCCTGCAGCTCGATGGACTGGAGGGTCCCGGCGGCGGTGTAGACGTGCTTGTAGGAATCAACCCGGTCGTGGTAGAAGTCCAGGCCGTAGGTGAGCGTTCCCCAGGGCACCGGCGAGCGGAAGGCCAGGAGGAGCCCGGCGGTGTCGACGGCGAAGCCCTGCTTCTCCCTGCGGCCGTTGCCGCGGACGCGGAGTTCATCCTCGTCGAGTTCCTGCCAGGACAGGCACAGCTCCATGCTCTCGTACCATCCCTCCTGCCCGTCCTCACGGTACTTGAGGTAGGCGAGGTCGCGGGAGTGGTCGAAACTGTCCTGCAGATCCGTGCCGACTGCGGAGTCCTCCCAGGAGAAGCCGTAGGCGGTGCGGTGACTGCGCCAGACGTCGTTCTGCGCGGCGTGTTGCCAGGCGAGGGTGGCGAGGCGGCCCGAGCCCAAGTCGAGGTCGAGCTTGAGGTCGCCGTCCCACTCGTCGTAGGCGGTCTGTTCCTGGCGGCCGACGTCGCGCCCGCCGCGCAGGTCCTCTCCGGGGTGCAGGCTTCCGCCCACCTGCCAGCCGATCCGCCCGGCCAGGTTGCCGCGGGCGTCCGCATGTCCGCTGAAGCCGCCGTCCGCCGTCCCGTAGCGCGCCAGCACGTGCCGTTCCCATTCCCCGGGCGCCAGGCTCAGCCCGGTCGGCACGGAGAGGGCATTGACGACGCCGCCGACCGCATCGCTGCCGTACAGCACCGCCCCGGTGCCCTTGACCACTTCGAGCCGCTCGGTGGCCAGCGCGTCCACCAGCGTCCAGTACTGGTTCGGCCCGTCGCGGAAGACCGAGTTGTTCAGGCGGATGCCGTCAACCAGCATGACGTTGCGGAAACCGGTGAACCCGCGCAGGTAAGGCGAGGCCTGCCCGTTGGCGGTCTTCTGCACCATGACGCCGGGGATGCCCTGCAGCATCTCGGGCAGGTTGGGCATCAGGCGCCCCTGTTCCACGGCGCGCTCGGTGGGCACGACGGCGGCCGAGAAGGGCAGGGCGGCGAGCGTCTGCGGGCCACGCGTGGCCGTCACCACCATGTCCGGCACGCTGCCTGCCGGCTGGCCGGCCGCGGGGCTGTCCGCCGCCAGCCTCGCCCCGCCGTCCCAGACGAACAGCAGGCTGGCCGCCACCAACGCTCCGCCAAGACCGCTACGCCGACCCTGCCTGCTCATCACCGTCTCCTTGTCTGCGTGTTCCGCCGCTGATGGATACTGGACCGCGCCGCCCGGGGATGCCTTCCGAGGCACGACGTCGCCCCAACAGGAACACGGAGATAGCAGATGCCGTGCCCCCGCATCCTCAGGACGGACTCAACCCACTCGTGATGAAGACGTTAGGGCACAGACAAGTCCGTCCTTCGCCGGCGCTCTCCGCCCAACTCCGCCCCACCATGGTGCACGGCCTGCACACGGCCGGTGCACACGGCGGGGGCGCCTGTCTGCGGGGGGGCGGCGGGCGGGTGGCGCGCCGTGTCAGTCGGCGAGTTTGCGGCGCAGGGTGTTGCGGTGCACGCCGAGGCGTTCCGCCGCGGCCGAGCGGTTGCCGTGGCATTCACGCAGCGCCTTCTCGACGAAGAAGTCCTCGACCATCGCCATCGCCCGGGGAAAGACGCCCGGCTGCTCCCATTGCGCCGCAACCGCGAGGCGCTCCAACGCCTGGCGCAGTCCGTCGGTTTCCGTGCCGAGCTCCGCCTCTGCCCCCGCGCCGCCCGCGGCGCGTAGCAGGGGTGTCACATGGCGGGCCAGGATCGGGCCGCCGCCCGCCGCTGCGGCCGCCTGCTGGACAACCCCGCGGAGTTCGCGGACATTGCCCGGCCAGTCGTAGGCGGAGAGTGCCGCCAGCGCCTCGGGCGTCACGCCGCCTGCGGCGGTACGTCGCAGGAAATGCGCGGCCAGCGGGCCGATGTCCTCACGGTGCTCGGCCAGCGCCGGCACCCGGATCTCGACCGCGGCCAGCCGGAAGTAGAGATCCTTGCGGAAGCGCCCGGCGCCGACGGCGGCGAGGAGGTCGCGGTTCGAGGCGGCGAGCACCCGCACATCAACTGCGCGCGGGCTGCGGCCGCCCAGCGGGGTGAAGCGGTGGCTGTCGAGGAAGCGCAGCAGCTTGGCCTGGGCCGCCGCCGGCAGCTCGCCGACTTCATCGAGGAAGAGCACGCCGCCGTCCGCGCACTCGATGAGGCCCGGCTTGCGGGCGTGCGCGCCACTGAACGCGCCGCGTTCGTAGCCGAAAAACTCACTCTCCACAAGGGTCTCGGGCACGGCGCCGCAGTTGACGGCGATGAACGGGCCGCCGGCCCTCGGCCCAAACTCATGCAGGGCGCGCGCGGCCAGCTCCTTGCCGGAACCGGTCGGGCCGGTGATCAGCACGGCGCCGGTGGAGGCCGCCGCCAAAGCCAGGTCCTTGTAGAGGGTCTGCATGCGTGGCGAGTCGCCGATGAAGAGCGCGCTGGCGGCCGGCTCGTCGGATCCCGGCGCGGGCGGGGGGGCGGGCGGCGCGGGCGCGTCGAGGATCTCGCGGCAGAGGCGCTCGGCCTCGTCCAGATCGATCGGTTTGACCAGCAGGTCGCGCGCCTGTCCGCCGACCGCCCGCATGGCGGCGTCAAGGGTTCCGAACGCGGTGATGACGATGACCGGGGCACCGGCGGCCTGGCGGACGCGGGGCAGGGCGTCCAGGCCATCGCCGTCGGGCAGCCGCACGTCGAGGAAGACGATGTCCGGCGGCGGCTGTGCACAGGCCGCCAGGCCGGCGGCCAGGGTGCCGGCCACCGCCACCTCATACCCGCGCCGTTCGAAGTGGCGCCGGAAGGCGAAGCAGATGGCGGCCTCGTCGTCAATGATCAGAAGCCTGCGGGGGCGTTCCATGGTCAGGGTCCTGCTCGGGCGGTCCGGTTCGGCGGGGGCGGTGTTGCGTCTGTGTCTGCCGGGGGAGCCGGGCACATTGCCGCCGCCGATCTGGCCGCCGTACCGTTCGACCAGCCGGCGGCAGACGAACAGGCCAAGCCCCGTGCCGTGCGACTTGGTCGTGGTGAAGGGCATGAAAAGCTCCTCGCCGGGGGGCAGATGGACGCCGGGGCCGTGGTCGGTGACGCGCAGGCGCGCCCGCCCGGCCTCCAGAGACAGCACCTCGACGGTCACCGCCCCGCCGGACGGCGAGGCCTCGATGGCATTTAGGAGAAGGTTCACGAGTATCTGCCGCACGGCCTCGGCGTGCGCGGCCAGGCGCAGGCCGGGGGGGCCGGGGGTCAGCGTGCAGACCACGCCGGCATGACGGCCCCGGCCGGCGACCGCGGCCAGGGCGTCAGCGGCGGTGTCGTTGGCCAGGCAGCCCTGCGGGCCCGAGGGCGGAGGCCAGGCGTCGTTGCCGGCGCCGGCGGCCGCCCACTGCAGGCTGGTCAGGTAGTGATCCATGCGGTCCACTTCCTGGAGGATGACCGCGAGGCTCGGATCCATCTCGCCCGCGCGGCCGGTCTCGGCCAGGACGCGGGCATTCATCTTGATTCCGCTCAAGGCGTTGCGCAGCTCGTGGACGACGGCGGCCGCGAGGCGGCCGGAGGCGGCGACCTGCACGGCGCGGGCCAGGCGTTCGCGCGCCTGGGACAGGTGTTCCCGCATCTGCACGAATGCCTGTTCGAGCTGCCGCAGCTCGGACGGCGCGAACCGTCGCTTGCCCAAGGCGGCAGGGGGACCCTCCGTCGTCCCGGCACCGTCATCCAAGGCGGGGTTGACCCCGGCCAGGGCGGCGGCCAGCCGGCGGGCCGGCCGGGCAATGGTGGCGGCCAGCCAGACGGCCAGCATCCAGCCGCCGGCCATCACGACCGCTGTGACCGCCGCGATCCGCCAGGCCAGCAGGCGACGCAGCCCCGCGTGCTGCCGCCGGTCGAGAAGCACCACCACGCGCACCGCAGCGCCGCCCCCCTCCGCGTCCTGAACCACGGTCTCCGCCCGCCGGTACACCCGGCCGCCTGCCGTGAAGCAGGTTCCGGCGCCGCGGGCGGCCAAGGACGGCGCGAGCTGCTGCCCGAACGCCGTCTCCGCCGCCGGCAGGCTGGCCGCCAGGAGGCGGTTGCCCCGGGGATCAACCAGCAGGATCTCGCACGACAGGACGCTGGCCAGATCCTTGGCCAGGCGGATCGAGGAGGGCAGCCGTGCCGCCGCCAGCAGCCCGCCCACATTCTTGGCGGTCTCCTCGGCGTGCCGGATCTCCAAGTCGTTGCTGAGCAGCCAGTACGCGCTCAGCCCGGTGGCGCCGCCGGTCAGGGCGACCAGGCCGGTGCAGGCCACGAGGATGCTGCCGCGCACGGTTCGCAGCCGACCGGCGACGTATGTGAAGAGCTTCCTCACGCCGCTGTGCCTGACGTCCAGACTAGACCAGCTTCTCGCCGAGCAGCCGCTCGTAGATGCGCACGTACTCGCGGGTTGTGCGTTCGAGGTTGGACGTCTCCAGGCTGTCGTGCATGACGCGGGCGATCACGCGCCGGCGCACCTCGGGCGGGCAGCGGTAAAAACGCATGGCCTCCTCGCAGCCCCACCACAGGCCGCCGGTGGTGAAGTCGTTGAACACGAACCCGTTGCCGCGGTTGCCGGCGACGTCGAGGTGCTCGACGGTGTCCTTCAGCCCGCCGGTGGCCCGCACGATCGGCAGGGCGCCGTAGCGCATGCCTTCCATCTGTGGCAGCCCGCAGGGCTCGTACAGCGACGGCATGACGATGAAGTCGGCGGCCGCCTTGCCCAGCTCGCTGAGGTCGGCGTCAAACCCGGCATAGGCGATCGTGCCGTTGCTGCCGCAGCTGATGATCCCGAAGGCCCGCTCCCAGTAGGCGTCGCCGCTGCCCACGATGCCGATCTGCAGGCCGTCGCGGCCATAGACATGGGTCAGGTGCAGGGCGATCTCCGCCAGCAGCTGCGGCCCCTTCTGCGGGTACAGCCGGTGCGGCCAGAAGAACAGCGGCGCCTCGGGGTTGCGGCGCAGCCCCAGGCGCTCCTGGAAGGCCAGCTTGTTGGCGCGCTTGCCTTCGACGAAGTTGTCCGCGCTGTAGTTCATCCTCAGCCCCAGCGCCAGGCGCGGATCCTCGGAACCCTTGGGCGCATTGAGGATGCCCGAGGCCCGCGACATGCGCTGCTTGACCCGCAGCTCGTCGCGCAGCGGCGGCGAGATCATGTCCTGGAAGTAGCCGTTGACGATCTCCTGCAGGAAGGACGGGCTGACCGTGTTGACGTAGTCGGCGGCGCGGATGCCGCTGAGCAGGAAGTCCACCCCCAGCGTATCCCAGAAGCTGGGCACGTGGTCGGGGTGCCGCTCGAAGTACAGCTCCCGCCAGAAGCGCGAGACGTCAATGCCGCCGGACTCCAGGTAGCGCAGGGTCTGCTTGCCCGAGTGGACGTTGTGCACGGTGAAGAGGCTGGGGATGCCGCGCACCCGCGCGGCGGCCGGGATCAGGCCGGTCATCCAGTCGTTGCAGTGCACGAGCAGCTTGCCGTGCTCGGGCATGGCCGCATCGATGATCGTGTTGATGACATTGCGCTGGAAGGCGCAGGCCCGCTGCACAGAGCTGGCGTGCGAGCCCTCGTAGACGTTCTGCAGGTGGGAGAACGCCGAGTCCTGCACCAGATGGATGGGGTCGGAGCTGCGGAACAGGCTCATCAGGCTGTCCAGCTCCTGCTCGGAGATGTTGGCGTGGTCGCGCATCTGGCGTTCGTACTTGGGCATGGCGATGTGTACGTCCAGCCCCAGGCGCACGAGTTCGCCGACCAGCGCCGCGCTGATGTCGGCCAGCCCGCCGCCCTTGGCGCTGATGAAGCCGGCGAGGTTGCCGAAGCCCGGCGGCAGCTCGGTGACCTCGGGGGTCACCAGCAGGATGCGCGGCCGCCGTGTGCGCCGCCGCACGCCCCCCGTCGTCACCTGCGCGTTCAGCTCGTGCTCCAGGCCGCCGAGCAGCAGCGTGTAGGCCATGACCGCCTCGGTGGCGTCGCCGAAGTGGCTGAAGTACGCGTGCACCCCGCCGTCGGCCCCGTGCCGCGTCGTGCACATGTAATAGAAGTTGTCGGAGGTTCCCAGGTGCCGCCACAGCCGCAGCAGGTTCTCGTCCCCGGTTGCCTTGACCCGGCCCTCGAGCCGCTGGTAGCGCTGGAAAAGCTCCTGCTGGGCGCGGTTGCCCAGCCAGGCGTTGGTGTTGCGCCCCTCGTCGGCCCACGACGACGTCGCCAGGTCGCCGACGTCCGCCACCGGTCCGTCCACAAAGGCCTCCGCCACCTCGCTGGGATTGCGCATGAGCACGTTGGGATGCCGGGCCAGGGCGCCCGGCAGATGCGACCAGAACTCGAAGATCCCCGAGTCGGCCCACTGGTGCTCGCCGATCGCCTCGTAGTCCATCCCGACCAGCGCAAACTCGCCGTCAATCCCGGCCACCCAGCCGGCGAAATCGTCGGCGGTGAAATGCCGGGTCGTGAAACGGAACCCCAGCTCGTCGCTCAGGCCGTCGTTGCGCGGCAACACCTTGATCTTGCGCGACTTGTCGAGGAAGACGCTGTTCGGCGAATGTCCCTTGACCACGTCGCCCCGCTTCTCGCACAGGATCGCCCGGTAGCCGATCTCCCCGACCGTCCGCGCAATCGAGTTGTTGTACTGCAGCTCGGTGTTGCGGAACGCGGTCGGCGTCACCCCGAGCAGCTCCTCCATGAGCTTGGCATGGAGCCTGACCTGCTCGCGGAACTCGGCCTTGGCGGTGTCGCGGAACAGCCCGGCCAGCGAATGGTAGTACGTCTCCGCCAGGAACTCGATCCGCCCGCTCTCCCGCGCCAGTTTCCCCAGCGCCTGGAAACTGCGTAGCAGCTCCGGGTGGAAGCGTTGGGCCTGTTCGAGCAGCGTCCCGGCCACGCTCAGGCAGATGCGGAAGTTGGGATGCTCGCGCACCAGCCGGGCGAACAGGGCGTTGGCCGGCAGGTAGCACTTGGCCGCCACCTTCTCGATCACCTGGCGGTCCAGCTTGTCGTCGAACGGCGCCGACAGGCGCGGATCCTTGCGCAGGCGCCGCGGCTGATGGGCCTGGAAGTAGATTGTGAAGTAGCTCATGATGTAGCGTCCTTCCACGCGCGGCTGCGGAGTCCGCAAACTCGATACCCAAGCCATCGGAGGCGGCCCGGCCGCGTCACCTCTGCCACGCCCTGCTGCTCCCGACCGTTGTCTGCTATCTGCGGTCTGCTATCTGCTATCTGCGATCTGCTACTTGCGATCTGCTATCCGGCCCGGCCGTGTCACCTCTGCTCCGCCCTGCTGCTCCCGACCGTTGTCTGCTATCTGCGATCTGCTATCTGCTATCTGCGATCTGCTGTCCGGCCCGGCCGCGTCACCTCAGCCCGCACCCCTCCTCGAACCCGCACAGGATGTTCATGCACTGCACGGCCTGGCCCGAGGCGCCCTTGGTCAGGTTGTCAATGGCGCTGGAGAGGATCAGCCGCCCGGTGTGCGCGTCCAGCGTCCAGCCGATTTCGCACATGTTGGTGTAGGTGACGTGCTTGGTGTCGGCCAGCCCCCCCGGGCCGAGCAGGCGGACGAACGGCTCGGCCGCGTACGCCGCCTGCATCGCCGCCGTCACCTGTTCGACCGCCAGCCCCGCCTTCGGCTGCAGGACGATGGTGGAATGGATGCCGCGGTTGACCGGCACCAGGTGCGGCAGGAAGTTCATCGCCAGGGCGGGGATCCCGGCCGCCGCCGCCAGCTCCTGCTCGATCTCGGGCAGGTGCCGGTGCCCGGTCACCGCGTACGGCCGCACGCTCTCGTTGCATTCGGGGAAGATGTATGGCAGGTCCACCTTGCGCCCCGCCCCGCTCACCCCGCTCAGGCTGGCCGCCACGATCCCGCCGGTCTCGACCAGCCCCGCCGCCAGCACCGCCGCCGCCGGCAGGATGATGCTGGTCGGATAGCAGCCCGGGCAGGCGATCAGCCGCGCCCCCCGGATGGCGGCGCGATAGCGCTCGGGCAGCCCGTACACCGCCGTCTTCAAGAGCGCCGGCGAGGGATGCTCCTCCTTGTAGTACTTCTTGTAGACGGCGGCGTCGCGCAGCCGGAAGTCGGCGCTGATGTCAATCACCTTGACCCCGGCCTCCAGCAGCGGCATCGCGTATTCGCTGGCCGTGCCGTGCGGCAGCGCCAGGAAGGCCACGTCGGCGCAGGCGGCGATCCGCGCCACGTCCGGCGCGACAAACCGCAACGCCGACTCGGCAAAGCGCGGGAACACCCGGCCGACCGGCTCACCCGCATTCTGCCGCGAGGTGATGCAGGTCACCTCCACCCCGGCATGCCGCAACAGCAGCCGCAGCAGTTCCTCGCCCGAGTACCCCGACGCCCCGAGGATGGCAACGCGCATCTTTTCCATCTGGTGCCCTGTCTCCCAATCTCAGACCCCGGCCGTGCAGCCTTTCGGCCTTCCAGGTGTCAGGGCCGGCTGGCCGGTAATGTAGCCTGCCAAGGGGGATTGGGGAGGGGAGGCCAGCAAGAGCGGGGCGCGGCAAGCGTGTCGAGGAGGGCTTCTCTCCGTGCGCCCTGTCGTCTCCCCGTCAGCGGCACGATCCCCGTGCCTGCCGGCCGCCCAGCTTCCAGCCGCCTGTCAGGCCACGCGGCCGCCCGCCGTGGTTTGCCATGGGCGTTCCCGCGGGGTACGTTGCCCGTCGTTTCCGGCGACGAGGACGGCGCACTTGGCGGCGGCCTCCGCCCGCCCGGCGACACTCGACTCGCCGGGACGACAGACAGACGTGGGAAGGACGTGCGATGACGACCCGGATCACCGAACTGCAGGAGCCGCAGCGCGGCTGGCGCTACCACTCGGGCACCACGGTCTACACCGAGCGTTTCCGCGACGGCCGCCTGATCGCGGCGTCGTTGCAGGACACCGGGATCCCCTGCCACGCCCGGGACGAGGATCCGTCCACCCCCGCGTTCGACCTGCAGGTGGATGGGGAGTCCCTGGCCTTCGGCTGGGACGTGGCCGGTTCCACCCTCACCGGCGAGGGCACCGACGCACCCGGCACCTGCCTGCGGCTGCGTCATGGGCTCAAACCCGTTGACCTGGAGATCGTCACCCAGGCCGGTGGCGACGGCTTCCTGCGGCGGCGCATGCGGTTGACCAACACCTCGAAGACCGCGACGCTCGGGCTGACGGCGGTGACCCCCCTGGCCGGCGTGCTGTGGCCGATGCAGGACGCCCTGCGCGAGAACCTGCACGACTCGGGCGGCGTCCCTTACCGCGTCGGCTGGATGCAGGACGTCGAGTGGGGGAACGAAGGCAACTTCCAGTGGCAGGACGTGCCGCTGAACACCGAGCTGGCCTTTGGTTCGCGGCGCGGCCGCAGCGGGCACACCACGCCCTTCGCGGTGGCTCACAACAGCGTCTACGGCGGCTACCTCGTCCTCGGCCTGTCCTGGTCGGCCAACTGGCGGATGAGTTTCCTGTGCGACTACTCGCGGAACGGGTCGAGCCGTCTGCTCTTCACGGCGGCCCCGGCGGCGCCCGCCCCCATGCGGCTGCTCGGCCCGGGCGAGAGCGTGGCGCTCCCGGAGGTGCACTTCGGGCTGAACCACGAGGGCTTCGACGAGGCCGTGCAGTCCTGGCACGCCTACCTGCGGCGGCACGTGCTCCGCCGGGTCGGCGACGGCCGGCAGCCGGTGATCTACAACCACTGGGGCTACATGGAACACGAGATGAGCGAGGACGGCCTGCGGCGCGAGATTGACACCGCCGCCGCCATCGGCGCCGAGCTGTTCATGGTGGA
This sequence comes from Lentisphaerae bacterium ADurb.BinA184, assembly GCA_002068325.1. Taxonomy (GTDB): domain Bacteria; phylum Verrucomicrobiota; class Lentisphaeria; order Oligosphaerales; family MVZH01; genus MVZH01. The sequence continues at coordinate 34,923 of MVZH01000007.1, forward strand.
CGCCGGCTGGTACGCCGACGCCAACACGCCCTGGTGGGAGACCACCGGCAACTGGCAGGCCGGAAACCGCCTGCCGCACGACCTCTTTCCGGTCTTCGACTACGCCCGCGGCAAAGGGCTGCAATGCGGCCTGTGGGTGGAGATCGAGAGTGCCGGCAAGGCCTCGAAGCTGGCCGCCGAACACCCGGACTGGTTCATCACGCGCTACGGCAAGCCGGTCGAGCGCGTCCTCGATCTGGCCAAGCCGGCCGTGCGCGAATACGTCGAGAGCACCATCCTGCGCCTGATCGAACGCTACCGGCTGGACATGTTCCGGCTCGACTACAACCTCGACGCCTGGGAGGGCGGCTTCAACCCCCGCGACGGACGCCAGGAGAACACCCTCTGGCGGCACGTCGAGGCTATCTACGCCATCTTCGACCGCGTCCGCGAGCGCTTCCCCGACCTGCAGCTGGAGAACTGCTCCAGCGGCGGCGGCCGCACCGACCTCGGGCTGAACAGCCGCTTCACCACCGCCTGGATCTCTGATTGGATGCGGATGCCGCGCACGGTCCGCATCCTCAACGGCATGTCCATGGCCCTGCCGCCGGACATGCTCAACCGCCTGTTCGGCGTCGCCATGAACGGCAGCTCACGCGGCAACCCGGAGACCCAGTTGCAGGCGATCCTGCTGGCGCACCCGACGGTCTCGGGACTCACCCCCACCCTGGCCGAGGCGAACCCCGAGCTGCTGCGGCTGGTGAGGAAGTACCTGGACATCTACAAGGCGTTCATCCGGCCGTTCCACCGCGAGGCCCGGGTCTACCATCATACGCCGGTGCTGCCGGGGGCCGACGGCGCCGGCTGGTGCGTGCTGGAATATGCCTCGGCCGACCGCCGCCGCGCGGTCGCCGGCGTGTTCCGCCTGGTCAATGCCGACGCCGACGAATACCGCCTGCGCCTTCGCGGCGTCGATCCCGCCCGGCGCTACCGCATCACCATCGAACCCGGCGGCCTGACCACCGCGGCGGACGGCCTCGCACTCCTGCAGCAGGGCCTGACGGTCCGGCTCGACACCCCGTTGAGTTCGCGGCTCCTGCTCTGTGAGGCCGAATGACGCGGCCGCCTGCCCCAAGGTTCGCGGACGGCGGCTGACCCCGGCTGCGCCGCCGCCCCGGCCCCCACCCAGGTGTCTGACATCTGACACTTCAACCCGAGATCTCCATGCACACCCAAGTCCGCCTCCACCACGGTGCGCCGACACTGTTCATTGACGACCGGCCTGACACCGGGCTGATGCTCTATCACAACAACGTCGAGCGGGGTCACGACGAAATTGCGGACTTCGCAGACGCGGGCATCCATCTGCTCACGACGGGCGTCGGCTCGACGGCCAGCATGAGCTTCGCCGAGATCGACAGCAGGATGGCGCTCATCCTTGCCGCGAACCCGCGCGCCCTCGTGCTCACCCGGCTGTGGCTGGGGCCTCCGCAGGACTGGGCCGCCGCCAACCCCGACGAAATGGCCGTCCACTACGACCCTTGCCTCGGCCAGCGCGTTGAGTCGGAGTACCGCATCGTCTCCTTCGCCTCGGCGAAGTGGCGGGCCGAGATGGGCGAGCGGATGCAGAGGCTGATCCGCTACTGCGAAGAGCGGTACGGTGAGCATTTCCTCGGCTACCATCTGGCCGCCGGGGAGTGCGGCGAATGGAGCTACGCCTGGCGCAACTACACGCAGAGCGATTACAGCCCCGCGCAGGTGCGGGCCTTCCGGGCGTGGCGGCACGACCCCGCGGCCGACATCCCGCGCGACTGGCGGCGCCCGGCCGGCAGCGACGGACGGCTCGACCCGACCCGTGATCCGCTCCTCGGCGACTACCTGCGCTTCCATTCCCACGTCGTGGCCGAGGCCGTCTGCCACTTCGCCCGCCTCGCCAAGGAGGAATTGCGGCGGCTGGGCCGCGAGAAGATCGTCGCCGTCTTCTACGGCTACCACTTCACGCCCCCCGGCAACCCGAGCGCGTTCTTCAACTCCGGCCATCATGCCTTGGCGCAGGTGCTGGCCTCGCCCGACGTGGACGTGCTGTGCGCGCCGTACTCCTACTTCCGGCGCGAGGCCGGCGGCACCTACTACTCGCAGCTCGTCGCCGGCAGCGCCCGCCTCCACGGCAAGCTCTACTACAGCGAGGAGGACACCGTCACCCACGTCGTGCCCGCGCACCCCTACCGCTACCATTGCCCGGACCGGTGGACGACGGAGAACGTGATCCGCCGCAACATCCTCGGGGCGCTGCGTGACGGGGGCACGAGCTGGTACATGGACTGGTTCGGACAGAACTGGTACCGCGACGAGGCCCTGATGCAGTCCATCGCCGCCACCCAGCGCCTCGCGCGGGAACGCCTCGCGTTCGACAACACCAGCGTGGCCCAGATCGCCGTGATCGCCGACGAAACCATCGCCACCCGCCTCTATCACGACCCCGAGCTCATCAACCGTTGGACCCTCGAACGCCTCCCCGACCTCTGGCGCATCGGCGCGCCTCTCGACGTGTTCCTCAAGACCGACCTGCCGCTCCTCGACCGCCGCCAGTACCGCCTGATCATCGAACTGGACCGCGAACCCGCCGGCACGGTTGACGACTGGCGCCGGACGGCGCGGGCGGCCGGCGTCCATCTCTACACCGATGCCGGCGACCAGGTCCTGGCCGAGAAGGAGCTGCTGACGTTGCACGCCGCCCGCGACGGCGAACGACGGATTCTGCTGCCCCGGCGCTGTCGTGTGCAGGACGCCTTCACCGGGGAGGCCGTTCTCACCGCGGGCACGGAATTCACGGTCAGCCTTCCGAGTGGCGCCACGGCGGTGTGGCGGCTCAGCCCGGCAGTGCAACAAGGGGACTGATCATCTCGAAAGCCTCAAGGCCATCTCCTTGGAGCCGGCGGACTCCGCCGGTCATCTCGTGGGTCGTGGGTCGTGGGTCGTGGATCGTGGATCGTGGATCGTGGAGCGTGGAGCGGGCGGTCCCCGCCGGTGATGCCGATCACCGGTCACCGATGCCCCGTGGGGTCGTGGATTGTGAATCGTGGGAGGCCCCAGAGGGGCCGGGGTCTGTAGCCCCCGGTGCAACCGGGGGGGAGCCCGGTCACTCCATGCGGGGCGCCCCAAGGCGGGCGCGGGTGGGTGGCGGCCACTCCGCGCCGGGGCTTGCGGGGTTCGCAAATCGGCGGCGCGGGATTACAGTCGGCGTCGTTCAGGCTCGCGCGGCCCGCCCGTCGGGCGCGGGGCGCGGTTCAGGCAACGACCGGAGCATGTCAGGAGAAACGAGGCACGCCATGGCAAAGTCCGTCCGCAGGCCGGCCCGGAAGGCGGCATCCGACCCCGCCACCATGCAGGGGGATTCGAGCTGGTTTGTGCACGACCGCTTCGGCATGTTCATCCACTGGGGGCTGTATGCGCTGGGTGCCCGCCACGAGTGGCTGATGCACAACGAGCAGATCCCCGTCGGCGAATACGAACGGCGGTACTTCAGGCATTTCGAGCCCGACCTCTACGACCCGCAGGTGTGGGCCGACACCGCCGCCAAGGCCGGCATGAAGTACTTCGTCATCACCACCAAACACCACGAGGGCTTCTGCCTGTGGGACTCGGACTTGACCGACTACAAGGCCCCCAACACCCTCGCCGGACGCGACCTGCTCCGGCCCATGGTTGACGCCTACCGCGGCAATGGCCTCAAGGTCGGGTTCTACCATTCGCTGATTGACTGGCACCATCCTCAGTACATTCTCGACCCGCACATCGGCCCCTACCGCGCCAGCCCCGAGCGCGAACAGCTCAACAAGGCACGCCGACAGAGCCGCTACGCCGACTACCTCCACGGGCAGGTGCGCGAGCTGCTCACCCGGTTCGGCAAGATTGACGTGATGTGGTTTGACTTCAGCTACCCCAAGCCCGACGGCAGCGGCAAGGGCCGGGCCGACTGGCGCTCCGAGGAGCTGCTCGCCCTCGTCCGCGGCCTGCAGCCGCACATCATGCTCGACGACCGCCTCGACCTGCCCTACGGCTGGGACATCAAGACCCCCGAGCAGGTCCAGCCCCGCCAGTGGGTCACCGTGGACGGGCACAAGGTGGTCTGGGAAGCCTGCCAGACCTTCTCCGGCTCCTGGGGATACCATCGCGACGAGGCCTCCTGGCGCGACACCGACGAGCTGATCCGCACCCTCGTTGATTGCGTCAGCAAGGGCGGCAACCTCCTGCTCAACGTCGGCCCCACCGCCCGCGGCGAGTTCGACCCCCGCGCCATGGACCGGATCCTCGGCATCGGCGAGTGGATGCGCCGGCACAGCCGCAGCATCTACGGCTGCACCCAGGCGCCGGACGAATTCGGCGTGCCCGAGAACTGCAAGCTGACTTGGAACCCCGACCGCAAGCGGCTCTACGTACACGTGCTGGCCTGGCCCTACAAGCAGCTCTGGCTGCCCGGCCAGGCCTATGGCGAACGCGTCGAGTACGCGCAGCTGCTCCACGACGCCTCGGAGCTCACCCTCAACCGGGTGGAGGACTGGCAGGCGCACTGGGTGAAGAGCGGCCCGACCGCCGCCTCCGTGAACCTGCCCCAGACGCGCCCCGGCGTCGCCGTCCCCGTCGTCGAGCTCTTCCTCAAGTAGGGCCGTTGAGCGGCAACCCTGGCTGAGGCACCGGGCGGCCCCGGAGGCCGGCTGGTGTCCCCGCGCCGTGGGCGGACTGACCGCACTCAGAACCACTCCACCCCTGGGCTGGCTCTCGGAGTCCATGGCCCCGTAGGACGCGCGCGAACAAAGGAGGCAGACGATGAAGGCAATCGGACAACTGGCGGGTGTGGCGGCGATGGCGATGATGGTCTGCGCACAGGTCGAGGCGACGGATTTCCCCGCGGCAGGGGGCAGCTACCTGGCCAACGTCGCGGTGCGGCTGGACGCGGCCGGCAACAGCCTCGGCACAGCCACCGGCACCATGACCAACTGCAGCACGCAGTCCGGCGGCCCGGCCGACGTGATCAACTACGGTTTTGGCCCGTGGGCCCTGCAGGGCATGGCCGACGCCAATGCCACGGCCACCGCGTCCATCACCCTGGATCAGGTCTACACCCTCAACAAGATCCGCCTGCAGTACGGTGATTTCCTGCCGGCGACGCACGAGCTGCGCGCGTCCGCCGACGGGTTGACATGGACTCCGCTCCTTCCGCAAACGGCGGCCGGCAGCACCGACGTGACCTTCAGCCCAACGCCTGTCCGCTACCTCGACTGGCAGGCGTGGGGGCCCGGGGCCAGCGGCGGCTACGGTTACCTGATGGAGGCCCTGGCCTACATCTCCGACTCGGTCGCCCCGCCACAGAAGGAAGACGGCTACAATCTGATGATCACCTCCAGCCTCGTCAGCCAGGACGGCTGGATCTCGTGGGCCGGCGCCGGCAACCTGCGCGACAGTTCCCTCTACAGTTACTCGATCCGCGAAACCGAAGGCGTGCCCGCACACGCCCTCTTTGACCTCGGCGACACTTACGCCCTGGCCAATGCCCGAGTTGATTTCGCCTACGGCCAGAACTGGATGGGCGGCGGCAAACTCGAACTCAGCCCGGATTTGAGCGCCTGGACCACAGTCTTCGACACCACCGGCGTCCTCAGCAACAGCAGCTACAACTTTGCGCCGGTCAACGCCCGCTACCTGCGCCTGACCAACAACGGTGTCGGCGGCGGCGCCATGGGCGAACTCGAAGTCTTCGCAGTGCCGATGCCGGTAATCCCCGAGCCCGCGGCCGGGCTGCTCCTGGCCGCCGGCATCATGCTGGCCGGTGGTCGCCGGGGCCGGCGGCCTCGGGCGTGACGGGCGAAGGCGCGGAGGCCGCTGGCGGAAGGGGAAAGGGCGACTCGTCCGGGCACGAAAAAAGCGCGGGAACCGAAGTCCCCGCGCGGAGAGGATGGAGCGAGTGAAGGGATTCGAACCCTCGACAGCCACCTTGGCAAGGTGGCGCTCTACCAACTGAGCTACACTCGCGTCAGGAACGGGTCATAACTTAGCCGGGCTGACGGCCGGTGCAAGTGCGGGCGCAGATTTTTCACGCGCGCCCTCTGCCGGCCGGCGTTGGGGGCAGGACTCCCGCCGTCGGCCCCGCCCCTTGTCCCAGCCCGCCTCGGGCCCTTCCGCCCTCTCGGCTTTTCCTCAATCGGTCTGCGCAATCCGCAGGGCCTCCTCGGCCTCGGCTGGGGTCTTGACCCACATCGGCAGGAGGAACTGCTTGAGTTTGGGGCCGAACTCCCGCTTCAGGCGCCGCAGGCTGTCGAGGGACGAGGCGCCGGCATAGATTTTCTTGCCGGCCTCGATCGTCTTGTGATAGAGGGGCCACCATTTCGGGTCGTCGGTGTTGACTTCTCCGGCCCCCGGCGTCCATTGCAGCATGTCGAGGTCGGGCAGGGAGAGGAGGTGGTCGTGGTGCGGGATGGCGCCGGGGCCGTCCCAGTGGTACATGCAGTGATCGAGGCGGGCGGTCATGCGGCGCAGCACCGGCACCATGAACTCGCCGAACATGTCGGGGCTGATCATGGCCGAGAAGTCGCACTGCAGTTTGGACATGCGCCCCGGCGCCCAGGCCCAGAAGACGGAACCGCCCGTCTCGTCCTTGAACAGGTCGTACAAGCGGTCGTAGTAATAGAAGTACAGCTCCGTGATCTGGTCGAGGCAGTCGTGCACCCACTCGGGCCGGTCGCAGAGATCGAGCAGGAGCGGTTCGGAATCGCGCATGGCCGCCAGCGTGTCCAGACCTTCGATCAAGTCGGGGAAGGCGACAAAGAACTTGCCCTTTGCCAGGCGGACCTGCTCCTGGCCCAGCCGCCACGAGAAGTCCCAGTAGAAGTTCCTCGGGTCGGCCTTGAAGTGTTGCTTGACCGGCTTTTCGATGAACGGTTTGCACCACACGGTCCCCGGCATCTCGACGCCTTGGCAGCCGAGGTAGAGGGCCAGGCAGTTGGGGGCGAGGTCCGGGGCGACCGCCGGCACCGCCTCGCCGAAGTACATGGCGCCGCCGGGGCCGGTCTTGGAGAGATAGACACGGTAGGCGAAATCCTTGGTCGAGTATCCGGTCTCCCAGCCGGGCGGCTGCGGCATGGGGGGGATGGTCTCCAAGGGGGTGGGGCGCGGGCAGTGGATGGGCATGGCGGGCCGGCCGATGTCGCCGCCCTCCCACCAGGTGGTCAAGCGCCGGCGGACCTCGTCAATGTCTTCGCGGTAGAGCATCCTGGCCATGTCCAGCAGTCTCCAAGTGTAGGCAACCCCGGTTTCCCGCGGGGCGCGGATTCGGGCGGGCTTTGTGGGAAAAGCCTTTACTATCACGCCGCCTCGGCCTGCCGTCAATGCGCCCGCCGCTTGCCAGACGGCGCCCCCGCCTCTATGTTCATCGCTTCATGCCTCGGGGCCGAGACCGCCGCGGCCAGCGAGGGATGAAAGCTGAGACCTGAAGGCGTGAGCCCGGAACCTGGGCACGGTCACTGTGGCGCGTCATTCTTGGCGCGAAAGGTGAGGGACGAAAGCTGAGACCTGAAGGCGTGAGCCCGGAACCTGGGCGCGGTCACTGTGGCGCGCCATTCCTGGCGCGAAAGGTCAGGGACGAAAGCTGATATCTGCCCCCTCAAGACCGCGAAGAGCCGGAACTGCGAGCCGTGACCGCCTGAACCCCCACTTCCCTTATGGAAAACACCGTTCCAAGCCGTGTCTGGCTCGAAATCAGCCTGGCCAAGCTGCGTCGCAATCTGGCCCGAATCAAGGCGGCGGTCTCGCCGTGCGGGGTGATTGCGGTGCTCAAGGCCAACGCCTACGGACTCGGGGTAGACCGGATCGCCGAGGCCCTGGCCGCCGAAGGGGTCGCGGGTTTCGCCGTGGCCGAACCCCGCGAAGCCCTCCGCCTAGTGCCGCTGGGGCGGCCCGTGCAGATCCTCGGCGGCCTGCTTCCGCACGAGCTGCCCGCCACCGTGGCCGCCGGCCTCATCCATCCGCTGACCTCACCGGAGATCGCCCGCGCCATCAGCGCCGAGGCCGTACGCCAGGGGCGAACCGTCGCCTGCGACATCAAACTCGACACCGGCATGGGCCGCATGGGCATCCTGTGGGACGGTGCGGTGCCCGTCATCGCCGAGATCACGCGCCTGCCGAACCTCGCCTGCACCGGGCTGTATTCGCACTTCCCGGTCGCCTACCGCGCCGGTGAGGAGTACACCCGGCAGCAGATCGAGCGCTTCCTGATGGTGCTGCGCGAACTCGGCCACCAGGGCATCCGCTTCGAACGCATCCACATCGCGAACAGCGACGCCATCAACAACTTCCCCGTCACCACCCGCCTGCCCTTCACCCATGCGCGCACCGGCATCAACCTGCACGGCTCCTTCGACAGCGAGGGCCTGCGCGCCCTCAAGCTCGAACCGGTCCTGACCTTGAAGGCGCGCCTCGTGCAGAGCCGCGTCCTGCCCGCCGGCATGAGCCTCGGGTACGGCCTCACCTATACCCTGAGCCGGGATACGCGCGTCGGCACCGTGGCGGCCGGCTACGCCGACGGCCTCCCGCTGGCGCTCTCCAACCGCGGCGACGTCCTCATCCGCGGACGCCTTTGCCCGATCCTCGGACGCGTCTCGATGGACTACTGCACGGTCTCCCTCGAAGACTGTCCCGACGCGCGCGAGGGCGACGAGGTCATCTGCCTGGGAGGCGAGGGCCCCCGGGCCATCACCGTTGACAAGTGGGCCCAGCTCAAGAGCACCCACCCCTACGAAATCATCTGCTCGTTCGGCTCACGGGTCGAACGCCGGTACCTGGAAGGCTGATCCCGCCATGCGCCACGAATCCCACTCGGTTGACTTCTGCGTCGTCGGCGGCGGCCTGGCCGGACTGTGCGCGGCCGTGGCCGCGGCCCGGCACGGCGCCCGCACCGCCCTCGTCCAAGACCGGCCTGTACTCGGCGGCAACGCCTCCAGCGAGATCCGCATGTGGGTCTGCGGCGCCCACGGCAGGAACCTGCGCGAGACCGGCATCATCGAGGAACTCCAGCTCGAAAACCTCTACCGCAACCCCCTGGCCTGCTACTCGATCTGGGACAGCGTGCTCTACGGCGCGGCCCGCTTCCAGCCCAACCTCGAACTCCTCTTGAACTGCTCGGTCAATGCGGCCGAGATGGACGGCCCGCGCCTGGCCCGCGTCAAGGGCTGGCAGGGCACTGCGGAGACCTGGCACACGGTCGAGGCCGCCCTCTTTGCCGACTGCTCCGGCGACAGCGTGCTGGCGCCGCTGACCGGCGCCGCGTTCCGCAGCGGACGCGAGGCGGCCGCCGAGTTCGGCGAGGACATCGAGCCGGAGACCGCCGACCCCCTGACCATGGGCATGAGCTGCCTGCTCCAGGTCCGCGAGTACCCGACGCCCCAACCCTACACCCCGCCGGCCTGGGCCAACCACTACACCCCCGACGACGTGCCCCTCCATCACCCGGGGCGCGGACACCACGTGCCCGGCGGCAACTTCTGGTACATCGAGCTGGGCGGCGAGGCGGACTCCATCCACGACACCGAACGCCTGCGCGACGAACTGCTCAAGGTCGCCTTCGGCGTCTGGGACCACATCAAGAACCAGGCCGACCACGGCGCCGCCAACTGGGCCCTCGACTGGGTCGGCTTCCTGCCCGGCAAACGCGAGAGCCGCCGCTACGTCGGCGACCACATCATGACCCAGAACGATGTGCGGGCCGGAGGCCGGTTCCCCGACGTCATCGCCTACGGCGGCTGGTCCATGGACGACCATCACCCCG
>MVZH01000008.1 GCA_002068325.1 Lentisphaerae bacterium ADurb.BinA184
CATCGCCCCGCCCGCGCCGCCGCCCGCCGGGCCGTGGCAGCGAGCCGTCGGTGCCGAAGAGCCGATGCTGCACCTGGGCCCAAAGCCGCAACACGGGCGCCTCGCCGTCAACCAGATACGGCAGCCAGGTCGCCAGCCGCGCCGCGGCCCAGTCCTTGGCAGCCGGGTCGCCGTCCGGAGCCGCGGGCACGCCCTTGACCGCCCACCGGCACGTCAGCCCCTCCCCGCCCTTCGAGTTCGCCAGCCGCAGCTCCGCCACGTCCCCGCCGCCGGGATTGACCAAGCCGTAGATGCGGTACCGCACCGTGCCCTCGCCCGCCGGCGGCAACTCGGCGACCGGCGCCGGCTCGACCACGATGCCATGCTTCGCAAGGCCCGCTGCGTCAATCGCAATGCGCCGCGACCCGCCGTCGGCAAACACCGCCCAGTGCTGACCGTCGGCCACGGCCGGATGCAACTCGACCGCCAATACCCGATCCTTGAACTGCTCCGCCTCCGCCGGCGCAAACGACACCCCCGGGATCAACGCGTAGAACGGCCCGCGCACCCCCTCGCCCCCGCCCCCGCCGCCCGGCCCTTTGTCAATCTGGCGGAGGATGTGGTCGTACTCCTTGGCGTCAAGGTCGGCGAACGAGGCCGGGCCGATGTGGTCATGCTTGGCGGCGTGCGCCGAACAGGCGTGGTAAATCCCCCACAGCGGCCACCGGCCCTGCCGCAACAGGCGCTCCTTCTGCACCTCCCGCATCCGCGAACCCTGACGAAGCTCCATCAGCTCGCCCGGCGGCGCCAGGTACACCTGCCGCACCGCCGCCGCCCCCGCCGGCTCGACCACCCGCCAGTACCCCTCAACCGGAAGCTCCACCTCCCCCGCGATCACCACCAGCCCCGACGGCGCGTGCGCCACGGTGCGCGAATTCCCCACCTCAACCGCCCCCGCCGCCCCCAACAACCCGAGCCCCACGCAGGCCGTCACCACACATCTTGCGAACCCGATCGGTTTCATGACATGGCTCTCCTTTCCTGGTCGGCACGGCCTGACCATCGCTGTCGGGGCGACAGGGCACCCCGCCGCGGCCCAAGATAGTGCCGGAAGTCTTCACCTCGCAGGTCGGATGCCAGCCCCAAGTCCAGCCTCACAACCTGCACACCACGAATAGGTTAGAGGCATCCAGCTGGACGGTTCTCCCGCCGCCGTCATACCGATGATAGACATCCTATGCATTCATGCCATACATTGCGTGCCCATCGCCATCGCCCGGCAGGCCGCCGCCATCACGGCCCGGCCGCGCCCACGCCGTAGAGGTGCGCGCCGCCCCGGATGTAGATGCGGCCGCCGACAAAGGCCGGCGTCGTCACCACGCCCTCGCCCAGGGGGCAGACGGCCAGCTCGCTGAACTCGGCCGCCGCCGCCAGGATGTGCGCGACCCCTTCCTTGTCAATGAGATAGACCTTCCCGTCCGCCACGACCGGCGAGCTGTAGAAGCCGCTGTCGAAGGCGTGTTCCCAGGCGGGCTTGCCGGTGTCGGCGTGCACGCAGGTGACGGTGCCGTCGCTGGCGGCCAGGAAGACCAGCCCGGCGGCGGCGGCCAGGCTGGCCACATCCGGAAGCGCCACCTCGTCGGTGCGCCACAACTCGGCGCCGCTGTCAGCGTCCAGGCAGACCAAGGCGGCGTAGGCGTTGGCGGCGAAGACCCGACCGTCGGCGAACACCGCCGAGCTGCCGACTTCACCGCTCATGCACTCGCTCCGCCACAGCTCGGTGCCGGTGCGCGCCAGGTAGGCCGCCACCGCCGGGCTCGCATTCAGGATCAGCATGTCGGCGGTGCCCTGACGGACAAGGATCGGCGAGGCCCACGAAATCTCCGTCTCGCGGACAACCTCCCAGGCCGTCTCGCCGTCGGCGGTCTTCAGGGCCAGCAAGCGCGGGCGGGCGCCTTCGTCATACTGGATCAGCAGGAAGTCGTTCCACGCGAGGAGCGAGGACGAGTGGCCGTAGTGGTTCTCGGGCAGGCCCAGGTTGCGCGCCCAGCGCGGCCGGCCATCGAGTTCGAAGGCGGCCACATCGCCGTTTGCGAAGATCGCAAATGCCCCCTTGCCGTCGGTGGCCATTGAGGGGGCGGCAAACCCGGTGTCGGCGGTGACCTGCGGAACCTCAGGGGGAGAGGCGGGGACGCCGGCCACCGGGCGGGACCAGAGCAACCGCCCGGTCTCGGCGTCGAAGCAGTAGACCTCGCGGGTCTTTTCGTCGGCGCCGCTCAGGAAGACAAGGTTGCCGGCCACCGCGGGCGAGTTGTAGCCGGGTTTCGGAACCGGGGTCTTCCACAGGATTCCCTTGCCGGTGGTGCCGTCCCAATCGGTCGGCGGTCGCGTGTTCGCATCGGCAACGCCGTTGCCGCCCGGTCCGCGGAATCCCGGCCAATGCGGCGTTGCGGACTCCGCAGTCGGGACGATCGCCGGGGAACTGCCGGGCACGGATGCCGCCGGCGTGGCGGAGCGCGGGGACTCGGGAACCAGCGACTCCGCCCAGGATTCCACCGCGACGTCGTGGGGCCGCGGGTGCACGAGGGCCAGCGTGGCCGCGGCGGCCAGCCCGAGCAACGTCGCGGCGAACACGATGCGCCGCGCCAGGGCTGCGGCGTCCCACTCGTCCTCCCGGTCCGCGCCGGGGCATTGGGCGACCACGGGAAGCTGCCGCCGGCAGGCCGTGGCCACGGAGGCCGCAGCCACCAGCACCGCAACCCCGCCGGCCAGGAGCGCGGCACCGCTCCGGCGACGCCACAGGCTGGAAAAGACGGCGCGCCGCGCCACCAGGTCAAGCTGGCGCAGGTTCTCCCGCACCGCGTCGTCACCGGGTGTTTCGGCGAAACGCTCGCGCAACTCGGTCAGCGCCGGCGCATTCAGCGGATCGGCGCGCCGCGCGGCCAGCCGGTCCGCGAACAGAAGGGTGCCGACCGCGACGACGAAGACGGCCGCCACCGCGGCCACGCCCCACGCAACCTGCCCGACCGCGCGCCGGCGCGCGGCGGCCGGGTTCTCCTTCTCCGGGGTGGGGGCCATGCTGGTAGATCCCTGTCCGTGTCTGTCGCCGGCCGGCCAGCAACGACAAGGCGGGAGCCAATGCCCGTGTGGCCTGGACAACGGATCAATATGCGGTCACAACCCTGCTTTGGCAACCGCCGGGAATGCCGTGCGCCGGCCTGCGGCGGCCCGTCATCCGCCCCGGTACGTCGCGGTCACGGTTCGCCGCCAGCCCCGCCATGGCTGTGACACACTTCGCAAAGTGTGGCACAGCGCCAGAGGGGGAATGGGCGTCGGAAAGCCATATCTCGCAGTCGCTTCATTCGGAGTTTTGACACACTTCGCAAAGTGTGGCACAACGCCAGAGGGGAAATGGGTGTCGGAAAGCCATATCTCGCAGTCGCTTCATTCGGAGTTGTGACACACTTCGCAAAGTGTGGCACAACGCCAGAGGGGAAATGGGTGTCGGAAAGCCATATCTCGCAGTCGCTTCATTCGGAGTTGTGACACACTTCGCAAAGTGTGGCACAACGCCAGAGGGGAAATGGGTGTCGGAAAGCCATATCTCGCAGTCGCTTCATTCGGAGTTGTGCCACACTTCGCAAAGTGTGGCACAGCGCCAGAGGGGAAATGCGCGTCAGAAGGTCATACCTCGCAGTCACTTCATTCGGAACTGTGACACACTTTGCGAAGTGTGGCACAATCGGACTGGCGGTGCGCGGGATCGGGAGTACGGCGCCGACGCGCCGGCATCCAGCCGGCGGCGGCGGTTGCATCGTGCCCAACTCGGGCCATGTTTACCCTCCGGGAAGGCTGTCCACGCATGGGCGGGCAGACTGCTCCGGAGGGCGGCAAACCGCATGAAGGCACCAAGACGATGCAGGACGATGACCTTCTGATCTCCAGTGCGGCGCTGACCGTGCGGGTGGCGCGGCCGGGAATCCGCTACCGCGGCACACGGTTCGACTGGACCGGGTTCATCACGCAGGTGACGCTCGACGGGACCCACACGTTCTGCACGCCCGAGGCGACGGACGGCACGGGCACCGGCGGCGACGGACTGTCCAACGAGTTCGGCATCTTCGATCCGGTCGGCTTCGAGGATGCGCCTCCGGGGGAGACCTTCCCGAAACTGGGTGTGGGGCTGCTGCGCCGGGACAGTGCCGAGCCCTATCGCTTCTCCCACCGCTACGCGGTCGAACCGTTCCCGATCCGCGTCGAGTCCGGCGCCGCCCGTGTCGCCTTCGTCTGCGATCCCCTACCCTGCCGTGGCTATGCCGCCCGGCTGGAGAAGACCCTCGCGGTCGCCGGCCGTCGTCTGTCCATCCACTACCGCCTCGCCAACGTCGGCGAGAAGACCCTCCGCACCACGGAGTACTGCCACAACTTCCTGGCCATTGACGGCCACGCGGTCGGCCCTGCGTACCGCCTCCAAGTGCCGTTCGCGACGTGCGGCCGGGTTACCGAGCCACTGCTTGCGCAGGGCCGCGAGATCACATGGTCACGGACGCCGGACCACGCCTTCTATCACCCGATGGAAGGCGAGGATGTCCAAGCGGCCCAGTGGTGGGAGTTGGCGCACTCGCCGTCGGGTGTGAGGGTGCGGGAGACGGTCTCCCCCGGCTACTTCCGGCTGACGCTGTGGGGGACCGGCCGCGTGGTCAGCCCGGAGGCCTTTGTCCGCGTCGAGGTGGCGCCGGGCGAGACGCAGGAGTGGCAGCGCGAGTATACGTTCGATGCCCCGCACCCGGCGGCCGGGGCGTGAGAAGGCGCCGTCCGCGCCGCCGACGGCCGGCAGGAGGAAACCCCACATGCTGACTCTGGACTTGAGCGGAAAGCTGGCCCTGGTGACCGGGGCGTCCGGCGGGCTGGGCCGGGTGATGATCCGCACGCTGGCCGACTGCGGCGCGGACGTGGTGGTGCACTACGCCCACAACCAGGCCATGGCCGGGCAACTCGTTCGCGAAGTCCGCGCCAAGGGCCGCCAGGCGCTGGCGGTGCAGGCGGACATCACCGACCCTGCCGCCGTCCAGGCCATGCAGGCCCGCGTGGCCCGCGAGGCCCGCGACCCCGACATCGTCGTGACCAACGCCGTCATCCAAATCTTCCCCTGGAAGCCCGTGCTTGACGAGGGCCTCGACAGCTACGAGAGCCAGTTCCGCTCGTGCGTGATGCAGAACGTCCTCATGGCCAAGGCCTTCGTGCCGGCCATGGTGCGGCGCGGCTGGGGACGGGTGATCGGCATCAACACGGAATGCACGACGCAGTACGCGCCGGGCCAGTCGGCCTACACCTCGGGCAAGGGCGGCATGGACCGGCTGCTGCGCGTGCTGGCCAAGGAAGTCGGCCCCAGCGGCATCACCGTCAACCAGATCGCCCCCGGATGGATGCTCACCGACCGAGACCGCACGGCCGGCCCCGCCGACCCCACGGAACCGAAAGGCTACACCGAGCATGTGCCGCTGCGCCGCCGCGGCGCCGACCAGGAGATCGCCAACCTGGCCGCCTTCCTGGCCTCGGACCTGGCGGGGTTCATCACCGGCGCCTTCATCCCGGTCAACGGCGGCAACACGATGGTGGCGATCTGAGCCGTGCAAGCCGCCGGGGGGGGACGGCGAGACCGCCCAGGCAGGCCGAGGGCGCAACGGCACGGACGGCGTGCGGGCCGCATCGGCGGACGGTCGGGCGCCGGACAAACCATGGGGGCCGCGAGGGGGTGAACCGGCTGCGGACGCCCCGGCCCCCTCAGAGCGCGAGGATGGCCTCGCGGTTATCAATGAGGGAGAAGTCGCCGCTGGTGATGACTTCGTAGTGCATGGCCAGCAGCGGCTGGGTGTCGAGGATGTAGCGCTCGGCGGCGGCCTCGCGGCCCTTGTCCTTGAGCGCATGGCGCAGCATCAGGTAGCCGCACAGCACCTGGGTCTCCATGTCGCACAGGCGGCGGGCCATGAGGTCGAAGTAGTCGCCGTCGTTGCGGGCCTCGACGAACTTGACGGCGCGCTGCAGCTTCTCGCGCCCCATGTCCACGGCGCTGGCCAGGCGGCGGAGCTTTCCCTCGTAGGGCAGCAGGCTCATCTCGGTCATCAGCGGATCGAGGACGCGCTGCATGATGCCGCCGATGGCCGCCACGTGCTGGAGCTGGGTGGTGCCCTCGTAGATATTGGTGATGCGGGCGTCGCGGTAGTAGCGCTCGGCGGGGAAGTCCTTCATGAACCCGGTGCCGCCGTGGATCTGGATGCCGTTGTAGGCCACGCGGTTGGCCAGTTCGGTGCAGAAGGCCTTGGCCAGCGGGGTGAGCTCGGCCGCCGTCCGGCCGTAGGCCTTCTCCTGCTGACGCATCTCGGCCGACGGGGCCGCGGCGTGCCGGATCGCCTCGTCCCAGTTGTCACGCATGTCCACGTGCCGGGTGGTTTCGTAGAGCAGGGCGCGGGCGGCCAAGATCTGGACGCGGTCGCTGACCAGCATGTCGTAGACGGCGGGGAACTTGATGATCGGCTTGCCGAACTGCTCGCGTTCGTGGGCGTACTTGAGGGCGTTGCGCCAGGCGGCCTCGGCGACGCCGAGGGCCTGGCCGCTGATCGCCACGCGGGCGCCGTTCATCAACGACATGACGTAGCGGGTCAGGCCGCGCCGCCGCTCGCCGACCAGCTCGGCGGGCACGTTGTTGAACTGCAGCTCGCAGGTCGGCGACCCGTGGATGCCCATCTTGTTCTCAATGCGGCGCACCAGCAGGTTGGGGCCGCGCTCGCACACGAACATGGACAGGCCGCGGCCGTCGCGCGTGCCCTCCTCGGAACGGGCCAGCACCAGCAACACCTTGGCGCAGCCGTTGGTGATGAAGCGCTTCATGCCGTTCAGGTACCACTGGTTCTTCTCGCGGTCGAAGTGGGCCTTCAGCTGGACGGCCTGCAGGTCGGAGCCGGCCTCGGGCTCGGTGAGCGCCATGGCGCCGTCGGCCTCGCCGGCGGCGAAGCGCGGCAGGAAGCGCTGGCGCTGATCCTCGGTCCCGAAGCGGTTGATGGTCTCGGCGATGTCCTGCAGGCCGAAGAGGTTCTGCAGGCTGGCGTCGGCGCGCGACACCATCTCGGTCATCATGGTGTAGACAGTGACCGGGGCGTTGAGGCCGCCGTAGCGGCGCGGCAGCATGACGCCCATGAGCTGGGCCTGGCTGAGGTTGCGCAGGTTCTCCTGGGTGCCCTTGGCGTAGGTGACCTTGCCGCCTTCGCAGCGGGCGCCTTCCTCATCAACGTCGGCGGCGCGCGGGGCAATGAGGTCGCCGCAGATCTCGCCGACCATGGCCAGGACCCGGTCGTAGCTGTCGAGGGCGTCGGCAAACGAGACCGGGGCGTCGGGGAAATCCCTGGCCTGCGCGTAGTCGGCCTCGCGCATGCGCACAACGTCCTCGAGCCCGAGGTTCATCAGGTTGAACTTGATGTCCGCGTTGTCAAGGTAGAAGTTCTCAGCCATGGTCTGCTTGCTCCTGGGGCTGGCCGATCGCAGGGGGGGAAGCGATGCCGGCCTCGTCTCCGAAAACGGTCCCGGCCCCGGCCCTGGCGACGGTCCCGGCCGGGGGGCCGGCGCCGGTCGGCCGTTACACCCGGGCCTTGTACGCCTTGATGAGTTTCGGGATGACGACGTTGAGGTCGCCGACGACACCGTAGTGGGCGACCGAGAAGATGGGGGCGCCGGGGTCTTCGTTGATGGCCAGGATCTTGGCGCTCTCCGACATGCCGGCGCGGTGCTGCACCGAGCCGCTGATGCCGCAGGCGATGTAGAGGCGCGGCCGCACCGTCACGCCAGTCTGCCCGACCTGGTGGTCGTGGCTGATCCAGCCGGCATCAACCGCCGCGCGCGAGGCCGCCACCGCCCCGCCAATCGTCTCGGCCAACTGCCGGATGAGCTGGAAATTCTCCTTGGTGCCCACCCCGTAGCCGCCGGCCACGATGATCTGGGCCGCCTTGAGGTTGACCTCCTTCTCCTGCTTGAAGCGCTTCACCAGGCTGACGACCAAGTCGGCCGCCTCCAGGCTCACCGCCACCGGCGTCACCTCGCCCCGGCGGCCGGCCGCCGGTTCGTCCAGCCGCATGACGCCCTCGCGCACGGTCACCATCTGCGGGTCGTCCCAGGTGTTGACGATGGTGGCGATGATGTTGCCGCCGAAGGCCGGGCGGATCTGCATCAGCTTGTTGGGCAGGACCTGGCCCGACGCCTTGTCCTCGAAGCTGTCGATGCGCAGGTCGGTGCAGTCGGCGGTCAGGCCGGCCAGTTTGCCCGAGGCCACGCGGGGGGCCAGCGAGCGGCCGACGGCGGTGGCGCCGAACAGGAAGATGTTCGGGTGATGCTGATGGATGAGGCCGAGGATGACCTTGGCATAGGGGAGCGGCGAGAAGTGCTCCAGCCGCGCATCCTCGGCGAGGAAGACGTTGTCACAGCCGTACTCGTGGAGCCTGGGGGCGAGCCCGGCGACGCGCTGCCCCAGCAGCACCGCCTCCGTCTTCACCCCCAGCTGCCCGGCCAGTTCGCGGCCCTTGCAGACCAGCTCGAGGCTGACGTCGGCGATGCGGCCGTCGTCCTGCTCGATGAACACCCAGACATTCCCGGCCTTCTTCTTGCTCATGGCGGAGTCCTTGTCAGCTCAGGATGTGCTCGGCGATCAGTTCATGCACCAGCCCGGCAATGCCCTCGTCGGTGGGCGGAACCTGCTTCGACCCCTTGCCGGTGAGCACCACGCTCTGGATCGCCTTCACCTTGGTGGGCGAGCCGGCCATGCCGATGCGGTTCGGGTCAACGGCAAGGTCGCCGGCCGTCCATTCGTGAATCCACAGCCCGCGGCGCCGCAGGCTCGCCTCCTCCTCGGCCAGCACGTTGGCGTCCTCGTAGTCGCGGCCCCCGTGCCGGGCCAGGAGCTCGGAGCGGGTGACTGCGCGCTTGTACTGCATCAGCCGCCGGGCGCCGGCCGGCCGCGGCACGTTGGCCTCGGCCACCACCGTCAGCAGGCAGGGCAGCGGCGACTCGATGATCTCGTAGCCGCCGTCGATCAGACAACGGCCGCGCAGCCGGCCCGCCTCGACGGATTCGACCTCGGCGACATAGATCAGCTGCGGGATGTTCAGCTTCTCGGCCAGCTGGGGCCCGACCTGGGCGGTGTCGCCGTCAATCGCCTGGCGCCCGCAGATGACCAAGTCGAAGGGGCCGGCCTTGCGCGCGGCCGCGGCCAGGGTGTAGCTGGTGGCGAGGGTGTCGGCGCCCGCAAACCGGCGGTCGGTCAGGAGGATGGACTCGTCGGCCCCCATGTACAGGGCGTGGCGGAGGATGTTGGCGGCCGCCGGCGGCCCCATGGTCGCCACCACCACCTTGCCGCCGTAGCGCTCACGCAGCGCCAACGCCAGCTCGACCCCGTTGAGGTCCTCCGGGTTGAAGATCGCCGGCAACGCGGCACGGTTCACCGTCCCGTCGTCCTTCATCGCCTTGCCGGTGATATTCTTGGTGTCGGGGACCTGTTTGGCGAAGACCAGAATCGTCAGGCTCACGGCAGCCCTCCGCCGGTTTCCGGCACTCGTTGCGGCTGTGGCGCGGCCCCGGCCACTGCCGGGGGGGCGCGTGTCAGCGTAATCCGGGCAGGACAAAGCTGGGAAATATACCCCCGCCTGATCCGTCCGCAACCGCTGCGCCAAAATGGCACACCGGGGCGTTGGTTTTTCCCACCCGCAAGTGCGTGAAAACAGCCGCCGGGGGAGGGTGGGCGTTTTCACGCACTCAAGCCACCTGTCCGCCCCGGATGTGCGTGAAAACAAGTCCTGGGAATGCCGGTGTTTTCACGCACTGTCGGCCAGTGCACCGGGGGTCGTTTTCACGCTTTGTCGGCTGCCCGCTGCGCCAAGATGTGCGTGAAAACAGGGCTTGGCATGCCGGTGTTTTCACGCACTGTCGGCCGGTGCACCGGGGGTCGTTTTCACGCACTGTCGGCTGCCCGCTGCGCCAAGATGTGCGTGAAAACAGGGCTTGGCATGCCGGTGTGTTCACGCACATCCGGGGAGCGGAACGGTGGATCAGGGGCCGCGGGGAGGGTTACCACACGGGGGTGACATACTCGTACAGGCCCGTCCACAGCGAAGGCGTGAGTTTGTGGACGAAATCGCTCTGTCCGAGGCGGACGCGGCAGGTCTCCTCGCGAGTCAGGAAGGCGGTGCTGCCGTCGAAACTGGCAACGTTGATGCCGCGGCCATGGTACCAGACGGTGTTGGCGGCGCCCGGCGCCGCCGGGTCGTTCCAGCCGTAGGCGCCGGCACGGTCGAAGAGGATGGAGGCGCTGTCGTTGTAGTGTGCATTCTCGATCGCCGGATCCCACGGCGGCACGGCGTAGACCGGCATGACACGGTCGAGGAACAGGATCGAGCGCGCCGGGGTGTCCACCCGCGAGTACCGCATGGTCGGCATCTTGACGAAGGGCTGCGACCAGTGGGGATCGGCGTTGGGGTCGGCGACGCCCTGCAGTCCGTTGTAGCGGCTGCAGGCGTAGCCGTTCATCCCGTAGGAGAGGTTTGTGCGGATGGGGGGTGGGATCCGGAGGGCGGGGCCGCGGTACGACGGGCAGTCGAAGACCGTGGCCGGCCGCTGGTCGCGGGGCTGGCGGGGGATGTACTCGTCCATCATGAGGATGTTGGGCCAGATGCGTCCGCGGTCCCAGCCGCGGTCCGGGTGCACGTACCAGCCGCGCATGTCGGCGGGGATGTCGGTGCCGGCGGCCGGGCCGGTGGCGCCGGAATAATAGACGATGTAGCCTTGGGTTCCCCAGTCCACCCAGCTCTGCATCACCACGTGCGGGGCATAGGTGTCGTGGTCGCCGGCGAAGAGCGCCGATGCGGCGCCGATCTGGCGCAGGTTGCCGGCGCACAGCGAGATGCGGGCGCCCTCGCGGGCCCGAGCGAGAGACGGCGCGAGCAGGGAGGCCAGGATGGCGAGGATCGCCACGACGACGAGCAGTTCGATGAGGGTGAAGGCGTTCGCCCGCCTGCGCCTGGTGCGGGCGGCTTGTGGCACGCAGGCTTGGCGGGCGCCCACGGTTTGGCGGTCGGTTGGAGGCATCAAGGCTACCGATCCGGTCTGTGCTCCTGGGCGCCGCGCGGAGGCGACGGCCCGTGTGACGGAACGCCACGCCAGACCATAGCGCCGTTCCGCCAGACCGCGACCCGGAACCCGCGACGCCCCGACGACCCGACGACGCCGGCCGGCGCGGATCCGGCGATGCCGGCTCTCCGCGCGTGTCCGACCAGCGCCGGGCGTCTTGCCGGCGGCTGGTTCGCGCGTCGCGCGGCGCTACAGTACGCGATTGCTTCGGCAGAGACGGAGATTCTGCGATGAAGACACTTCGTCAGAATGTCGCCGGCGAATGGTCGTTCACGTCGGGCGGTTCCTACGCCGATCCGGTCGGTGAGGTTGAGGTCACCGTGGTTTTCCGGCGTGAGGATGGCAGCGGGGAGTGGCGGGTGCCGGCGTTCTGGGCGGGGGGGCAGGAGTGGCGGGTGCGTTTTGCGTCGGGCGTTCCCGGTGTGTACCGCTTCCGCAGCGAGTGTTCCGGGCCGTCGGACTCGGGGTTGCATGGCCGGACGGGGAGTTGCCGCGTGGTGGAGTACGAGGGGGGCAACCCGCTGTACCGGCACGGGGGGGTTCACGTGGCCGCGGATCGGCGGCACTTTGCGCACGCCGACGGCACCCCGTTCCTCTGGGTGGGCGACACGTGGTGGATGGGCCTGTGCAGCCGGCTGCCGTGGCCGCAGGGCTTCCGCACGCTGACCGCCGACCGCGTGGCGAAGGGCTTCACCGTCGTCCAGATCGTGGCCGGGCTGTATCCCGACATGCCAGCGTTCGACCCGCGCGGCGCCAACGAGGCGGGGTTCCCGTGGACGGAGGGCTTCGGGCAGATCAACCCCGCCTACTTCGACGCGGCCGACCGCCGCCTCCGGCACTTGGTCGAGGCCGGGTTGGTGCCCTGCATCGTCGGGTGCTGGGGTTACTACCTGCCGTGGCTGGGCATGGAGAAGATGCGGCGGCACTGGCGCTACCTGGTGGCCCGTTACGGCGCGTGGCCGGTGGTGTGGTGCCTGGCCGGCGAGGGGACCATGCCCTACTACCTGTCGGCCGACCCCGCCGCCGACGCCCGGTTGCAGAAGACGGGCTGGACCGAGCTGGCGGCCTGCGTGCGGTCGCTCGACGCCTTCGCGCGCCCCATCACCATCCATCCGAGCTGCAGCGCCCGGCAGTGCGTCACCGACGTCGGCGTGCTGGACTTCGACATGCTGCAAACCGGGCACGGCGACCGCGGTTCGCTGCCGAACACGGTCAAGCAGGTGAGTGTATCGTACCGGGCGACGCCGGTGATGCCGGTGGTTCTCGGCGAGGTGTGCTACGAGGGGATTGGCGGGTGTTGCGGGCCGGAGCTTCAGCGCTGGCTGTTCTGGGCGTGCATGCTGGGCGGGGCGGCCGGCTTCACCTATGGCGCCAACGGCATCTGGCAGGTGAACACGCGGCCGCAGCCCTACGGCCCGTCGCCGCACGGCATGACCTGGGGCAACACGCCGTGGGAAGAGGCGCACCGCCGTCCCGGCTCGGCCCAGGTCGGGCTGGGCGGGCGGCTGTTGTCACGCCTGCCGTGGTGGGAGATCGAGCCGCACCCGGAATGGGTCGAACCCGGCTGGAACGGATCGCTGGACGAGCAGCCGTTCACCTGCGGCCGGCATGACGTGCCGCTGGCGGCCGGGATACCGGGCCGGCTACGCATCATCTACTGTCCGCTGGGAACCGGCCTGCGGCGGGTCAAAGGGATTGAGGCCGGGGTGCGCTACCGAGTGTACCTTTTCGACCCGCTGACGGGGGCGGTGACGGCCGGCGGTGTGGCGGTCGCGGATGCGGATGGCGCCTGGACGCCGGCCATGCCTGGGCTGCCGGCGTGGTTCCCGCGCCCGATCTACCAGGACTGGGTGCTGGTGCTCACCGCGGACGGCGTGGAGCTGTAGCCTGGGTTCTTCACAAAGAGGAGGCGGAGGCAACGAAGGGTTTGCGTTGCAGGGGGTTGCCACCCCACGTGCGGCTGGGCGGCGGGGAGACCGACGGCCCGCCCAGTGGTTTGTGTGGGCTGGTGCGAACCCATGGGACATGCCTCCGTCATCTCCGTTGCCTCGTTGTTCATGAATCTGCTCAGGTCAGGCGCCGGGCGGAGGCCAGGCAGAAGGTTTCCCGCGAGACTTCTCCCCATGTGTGCATGGATTCGGCAGACGGTTGAGCTTACCGGGGTGGTGCAGGGCGTCGGCCTCCGGCCGGCGGTCTACCGTCTTGCGCATGAGCGCGGGCTTGGGGGGTGGGTCTGCAACCGGGCCGGGCGTGTCACCCTGTGTATCGAGGGGGAGGCGGGCGCGGTGGCGGCCTTTTTGGCGGAACTGCCCGGGCGCCTTCCGGCGCAGGCCCACATCGAGACGCTGACCGTGCAGTCTGAGGAGGCGGTGGAGCCAGGCGGGGGGGCGGGGGGCTTTGCCATCGTTGGCAGCGAAGGCGGGGATGGGGCGCGCGTGGCGCTGCCGGCCGACCTGGCGATGTGCCCGGCGTGCGAGGCGGAGGTTCTCGACCCCGCCAACCGTCGCTACGGCTATCCGTTCACCACCTGCACCGACTGCGGCCCGCGCTACACGGTGGTGACCGCGATGCCCTACGACCGCGAGCGCACGACGCTGGCCGCCTTTCCGCTCTGCCCGGAATGCCGGCGCGAGTATGCCGACCCGCGCGACCGCCGCTTCCATGCCGAGAGCATCGCCTGCCCGGCGTGCGGGCCGCGGCTCTGGCTGACAGGGGCGGTTGCGGGCGGCACGGTGGCGGATGGCATGGCCGCCCTGCGCCGGGCCCGCGCCGAACTGGCCGCCGGCGGAATTCTGGCCGTGCGCGGGCTGGGCGGCTACCATCTGGCCGTGGATGCCTTCAACCGGGCGGCCATCGAGCGCCTGCGCGAGCGCAAACACCGCCCCGACAAGCCGTTCGCGGTCATGGCGCGCGACCTGGCGGTGGCGGAGAGCCTCTGCCGTGTGCCGCCCGCCGCGGCGGCGCGGTTGCGGAGTCCGCAGGCGCCGATTGTGATCCTCGAGGTCGAGCCGGCCGCCGCGGCGGCGCGCGCCCTGCCGATGGAGCGGCTGTCGCCGGACGCCGGCACGCTCGCCCTCATGCTCCCCACGACCCCGCTGCACCGGCTCCTGCACACCCCGCTGGCCGGCGATCCGACCCCGCCCTTCGACCTGCTGGTCATGACCAGCGGCAACCGCGGCGGCGAACCCATCTGCATCACCAACGCGGAGGCCCGCGAGC
This sequence comes from Lentisphaerae bacterium ADurb.BinA184, assembly GCA_002068325.1. Lineage (GTDB taxonomy): Bacteria > Verrucomicrobiota > Lentisphaeria > Oligosphaerales > MVZH01 > MVZH01. The sequence continues at coordinate 14,365 of MVZH01000008.1, forward strand.
GCCTTGCCGACATCGCCGACGCCTTCCTCGCCCACGACCGCGAGATCAACCTGCGCAACGACGACTCGCTGTGCGCGCTGCAGGGCGGCGACGGCACGCCGCAGCTCTGGCGGCGGGCGCGCGGCTGCGCCCCCTCCCCCGTGCGGCTTCACCGTCCCCTGAAGGCCTGCGTACTGGCGATGGGTGCCGAGCTGAAGAACACGCTGGCGCTGGGGTACGAGGACGAGGTGGTGCTCTCTCCGCACGTCGGTGACCTCGAGACGCCCGAGGCCAACGACAGCTTCGAGCGGGTCGCCCGCTGCCTGCCGGAGTTCCTGTCGCGCCGGCCGGAGATCATCGCGGTTGACCTGCATCCCGACATGCACTCGACGCGGGTCGGGCGCCGCCTGGCGCGCGAACGCGGGCTGCCCGTGGTGGCGGTGCAACACCATCACGCCCACGCCGCCTCGGTGATGGCGGAACATGGCTTGGACGAAGCGCTGGCCCTGGTCTTCGACGGCACCGGTCTGGGCCCCGACGGACGCATCTGGGGCGCGGAACTGCTGGCGGTTGATCCCGCTGGATACCAACGGCTTGCGACCTTCGCACCGGCGCCGCTGCCGGGCGGGGACGCGGCCGTGCGCGAGCCAGTCCGCCAACTCGTGGGCCGCCTGGAGAGGGGCGGTGTGGCGGCGGACGTCGCCTGGCTGGCGGCGCGCGGCGCGGCGCCGGAGACGGTCGAGGTCTGGCGCGCGCAGTGCCGGCGCCGTCTCAATGCCCCGGAGAGTCACGCCGCGGGGCGGCTCTTCGACACGTTTGCCGCCCTGCTCGGGGTGGCGCCGCGGCGGACGACGTACGAGGGGCAGACCGCGATCCGCCTGGAGGGTGTCGCCGCCCGGCATCTGGCGGCCGGCGGGCGCGGCGGCGAGGCAATCCCCTGGCGCGTGCGCGAGGACGACGGCCGGCTGATCGTGGACTGGACGCCCGCGTTTGCGGAGTTCGCAAATGTGGCGGGGCTGCCGACACGCGCCGGAAGCCTGGCCCTGGCGTTTCATCGGGCGGTTGCGGACTCCGCAATCGCCATGGTGGAGTATGCGGCGGAACGGACGGGGGCACGGCCGGTTGTGCTGAGCGGCGGCGTGTTTATGAACCGTATCCTCACCGCCTGGGTGCGGGAGGGACTGGCGGCGCGCGGGATGCGGACGCTCATTCACCGCGACGTGCCGCCGAATGATGGTGGGGTGGCGCTTGGGCAGGCGGTGGTCGGCGGGGCGCAGTCGTGGGAACAGCAGATGGCAGATGGCGGATAGAAAATAGCAAATAGCAAATAGCAAACAGAAAATGGCACATACAGGATGCCGGACAGAACACACCACACGGCAGGCCCCGGACGACAGGCGGACGACAGGCGGACGACAGGCGGCGGGCGGACGGCCCCAAACAGGCGATCCTAAACGGCAGACGGGCGGCCCCAGAACGTCGGCAGGCGGACGGCCGCAGAACGTCGGCGGGCGGCCCCAAACAGGCGATCCTAAACGGCAGACGAGCGGCCCCAGAACGTCGGCGGGCGGCCCCAGGCGAACGGCAAACGTGGTTGACAGAATGGCGGGGTTGAACCTATTGGCCAGTGCGTTCCGACCGTGACTCCATTGCCCCCGGTTCTTGCGGTCTTGTCTGCCCTCTGCTATCTGCTATCTGCTATTTGCGATTTGCCATCTGCGATTTGGGACGCGTCGTCTGCCACCCCGGCCCCGCCAAAGCGGTGTTCGGGAACTTGGAGGTCATTGGATTCCGCCATGAGCAAGACCATCATGCTCGCCGTTGCCGTCTGGGGGCTGTCGCTGCTTCACACCGGCCTGGCGGCCGAGGTTGAACTGACGCTGTTGCAGACCACCGACATCCACTGCTACCTGGAGCGCAGTGACAACCTGCCCGCCGGCGGCGGCTGGCTGCGGCTGTCGACGCTCATCGAGGCCGAGCGGCAGCGGGCCGGCCCCGGGCGCTGCCTGCTGATCGACTGCGGCGACAGCATCCAGGGCACGCTCGAGGCCACCGCCACGGAGAGCCGTGTCGCGGTCGGCCTGCTCAAGGCGATGCGCTACGACGTGTGGGTGCCCGGCAACCACGACCTGGACTTCGGCATCGAGCGGCTGCTGGCGGCGGCCGCGGCACTGGAGCCGGGCCTGCTGTGCGGCAACCTGCGGCTGCACCCGCAGGGCCTGCCGGCCGGCGCGGAACCGGCTGCCGAGCCAACCGCCGTGCCCGCGGTGAGCTTCCCCGCCTGGCGGCTGTTTGAGCGGGGCGGGGCCCGCGTGGCGGTTATCGGCATGACGGCCAGTTACCTCGACAACTGGTTCTGGGGGCCGGTGCGCGACGGTTTCCGGGCGCGCTCGGCCGTCGAGGCGATCGGCGAGGCCATGCCCGAGGTCATCGCGCGCACGCCGGACATGATCGTGCTGGCCATCCATCAGGGCTGGCTGCCCAACGACACGCGGGCCGTCAATGAGGTGCTGGAAATCACCCGTCGTTTCCCCGAGATTGACCTGATCTTCGGCGGCCACACGCACCAGGTCCATCCCGGCACGCGGGTGGGCAGCCGGGCGTGGTACGTGCAGGCCGGGTTCCACGCCGACTATCTGGCGGTGGTGGAGGCCCGGATTGACACCGAGGCGCACCGGGTCGTGGACATCGTCTCGAAGCTGGTGCCGGCTTCAAACGAGATCGCGGCCGACGCGCGGGTGCGGGCGGCGGTGGCCGGGGAGCTGGAGGCGGCCGCCGCGTTTGGCCGGCAGCGGGTGGGCGAGCTCAGCGCGGTGCTCAAGGCGGGCGGCTCGCCGGGGGAGGACTGCCCGTCCAGCGAGCTGATTTCCGCGGCGTTGGCCGAGGCCACCGGGGCGAGGGTGGTGGTGCACGGCAAGCTCTCCGAGCTGGACACCTTTGCCGGCCCGGTGACGGAGGCCGAGTTGTTCCGGCTGGTGCCCTACGAGAATGCGGTCGGGGTGCTCTCGCTGACCGAGGCGCAGCTGCGGGCGGTGATTGAGGAGCAGTTGCGCAATCGCGGTTCGTATGTGGCCTGCGGGCTCTGGGGGGTGGTGGCGCACGTCCGGGCCAAGGGGCAGGTGGTGCGGCTTGAGATGCCCGACGGCGCGCCCCTGCCGGAGCGTTTCACGGTGGCCTTCAACAGCTACAGCCTGGCCGGCGGCGGCGGGCGTTTCCCGGTCTTGAAGGAGTTGGCGGGCGATTCCTGGCGCGAGAATGCGCGCGGGGGGGACAGCCGTTCGATGTTGCGGGCCTACCTGCGGGCACACTCGCCCTACGAACCGCAGACGCGGCGCTGGCTGGTGCGCGAGTGACCGGCAAGGCCGGCCGGGCGACGCCAGCCCCGCGACGTCGGCCCGCTTGACGCCGCCGCAAGGCAGGCTACAGTCTACGGCTCACGTCGTTGCCGGAGATGCGGGGCGCGTTCCCATTGGATCGCCGCGCCCGCCGGACGGCACAGCTGACTGGCACGAGGAGTCGCACGGCATGGCAGACATTTCCCCCCTGCAGAAGGCGCGTGCCGCCTATCGCCCGAAGTTGCCGCCGGTGTTCGCGGGGAGCGGGCCGTTCGTGCAGGCCTCCGAGGGGCCCCGCACCCGCCCGGTGGCCGACGTCGAGGCCATCCAGGCAATGTTCCCCCACTCGTGCGGCAAGCCGGTGGTGGCCTTTGAGGCCGGGGTTCGCGACGGGCGCGGGCCGCTCAAGGTCGGGGTGGTCCTCTCGGGCGGGCAGGCGCCGGGCGGGCACAACGTGATCGCCGGCGTCTTCGACGCCCTGCGGGCGATGAACCCCGGCAGCACCCTGTACGGATTCCTGGGCGGGCCGAGCGGCCTGACCGACAACAAGTACAAGCTCCTCGATGACGCGACCATTGACGCGTACCGCAACACCGGCGGCTTCGACATCATCGGCTCGGGCCGCACCAAACTGGAGACCGAGGAGCAGTTCGTGCAGGTGGCGGCGAACTGCGAGGCGCTGGGCATCGGCGCGCTGATCATCATCGGCGGCGACGACTCGAACACCAACGCCTGCCTGCTGGCGGAGTTCCTCCAGCGCCAGGGCCGCCCGATCACAGTGGTCGGCTGCCCCAAGACCATTGACGGCGACCTGAAGAACGAGCGGATCGCCGCCTCGTTCGGCTTCGACACCGCCACCAAGGTCTACAGCGAGCTGATCGGCAACATCGAGCGCGACGCCAACTCGGCCAAGAAGTACTGGCACTTCATCAAGCTGATGGGGCGGTCGGCCTCGCACATCGCGTTGGAGTGCGCGTTGCAGACGCACCCCACCGTCGCCCTCATCTCCGAGGAGGTGTCGGCCGAGAAGCAGACGTTGCGGCAGATTGTCGAGCGGATTGCCGGCCTCGTGCGCGAGCGCTTCGCGCGCCGGAAGAAGTTCGGGGTGGTGCTGATCCCCGAGGGGCTTGTCGAATTCATCCCGGAGACCAAGCGGCTGATCAGCGAGCTCAACGAGCTGCTGGCCAAGAAGAGTGACACAGGGCGTCACTTCGACAGCTTGGCCTCGATGGACGACAAGCTGCAGTTCGTCAACAGCCGTCTCACCCCCGCCTCGGCCCAGGTCCTGGGCTCGCTGCCGGGGACGGTGCGGATGCAGCTGTTGCTGGACCGCGACGAGCACGGCAACGTCCCGGTCTCGCAGATTGAGACCGAGAAGCTGCTCATTGACCTGGTCGGCGACCGGATCAAGGAATGGAACAGCCCCTACAAGGATGAGGCGGACAAGGACAAGCGCATCCCGTTCAACGGCCAGAGCCACTTCTTCGGCTACGAGGGGCGTTGCGCGGCGCCGTCGAATTTCGATGCCGACTACAGCTACAGCCTGGGCTACACGGCGGCCTGCCTGGCGGCCGCCGGCAAGACCGGCTACATGGCCTGTGTCGGCAACCTCGCCCGCCCGGCGGGGGAGTGGACGGCCGGCGGCATCCCCCTGACGATGATGATGAACATGGAGATGCGCAAGGGCAAGTCCCATCCGGTGATCCGCAAGGCGCTGGTGCGCCTGGACGGGGCGCCGTTCCGCGCCTTTGCCGCCCAGCGCGACGCCTGGGCCATGGAGGACGCCTTCCGCTTCCCCGGCCCCATCCAGTACTTCGGCCCGGCCGAGGTCTGCGACGCCACCACCCTCACCCTCAAGCTGGAAGCTGGACAGTGACCGCCAACCAGGCTCTCGCGCCGGCCGCCGGGGACGTTGACCCACGGGGGGGACTCCACGTCCCATGCGCCCGCGGCCGCGCCCGGCGCCTCCGCCGCCTCCCGTCCCTGCCCGTCGCCCCCGGCCGGGTGGCGTGGCTGCTCGGCGCGCTGCTCGGGGCCTCCCTGTGGGCCGCCGTCGAGCCGGAGATCCAGGTCGGCTTCCCCAAGTGGGGCGACTCGCCGCGGCTGGTCGAGTACACCTGGTGCCAGTTGCCCTTCGAGGTGGACAACCCGACCGACCGGGATCAGGAGCTGCTGCTGACCTTCGAGCCGGTCGGGCGCGCCGACACCGTCTTCTCGAAGACCCTGCGCGTCGGCCCCCGTGCGGTCAGCCAGGACCGCATCATGCTGACCGGCACCCGCACCAAGGAGTACCTGGCCACCCTCACCTACCCCGACGGCCAGTTCATCCACAAGCAGCAGGTGATGTCCGACTTCCAGAACGGCTTCCAGCAGCGGGCATTCTACTTCATCAATGACAACCCCGACGTCGAGGGCATCTCGGCCCTCTCCAAGAATGATGACCTCAGCCCGCGGGTGATCCTCACCCGTTCGCGCTCGGAGAATCTGCCCTTGGAGCGGGCCGGCTACGGCGGCGCCTCGGTGCTGGCCGCGGTGGACATCAACTTCGCGCAGATGGTGCCGGTGCAGTTCGAGGCGCTGGACAACTTTGTGGCCAGCGGCGGCACGCTGCTGTTCCTAGGGCCGGAGACGGTCCTGGCGGCGCGGCTGACCCCGCTCGAACGGCTCCTGCCGGTGCGGCCCCTGCGCGTGCGCCGCATTGATGCCTTGCCCGAGCTGGAGCAGTGGGCGGGGACGGCGGGGCAACCGGACGTCGCCCCGCTGGCCTGGCCCGAAGGCACCCCCTTCCTCGAGAGCCTGCCCGCCGAGAACGCCCGCACGACGCTGGCCGCCGGCCAGTTCCCGGTGCTGGTGTGGAAACGCTACGGCCTCGGCGTGGTCGGCGTCTGCGCCCTCAGCCCGTTCAGCGAACCGCTCCGCAACCACGCGGTCAACACCCCCCTGTGGAACCACCTGCTGGCGTGGACCACGCAGCACCCCCTGGCGACCCACGCCTTCTACTCCGAGCCGATGAACCAGGCGACCCTGCGGCTGATCGGGTTCAAAGTCCCGTCCGCCCGCGTCATCCGCAACCTGCTCGGCGCCTACCTCCTGCTCATCGTCTGCCTGTTCGGGCTGGGGGCGGCGTTGCGGCGGCACGTGCTGGTGTGGGTGACCGGGGTCGTCTGCGCCCTGCTCCTGACCGCGGTGGTGTTCTTCGCGGCCTACCACCAGATGTCGCGGCGCTCGGACCGCACGCTGACGCTGGTCTCGCTGCTCAGCGACACCCCCTGCGGCCGGGTCGCCGAGACCGTCGGGAACGTGTTCAGCAAGACCGACGACCGCCCCGCCGCCGCGGCCGCCGCCGCGCGGGTCTGGTTCCGGGCGCCGCCGCCGGCGCCGGGCCCGGTGCCGGCCACGGTTCAGAATGCCACCTTGATGTCGGTGCACCGGGAGGGTTCCCGGTCGCGGGTGCCGCGGCTGGACGTGCACGCGCTGAAGAATGCCAAGTTTGTCATCGTCGAGGAGGAGACGCGGCCGCCCGCACCCGCCGCCGAGGCGCCGCTCCTGGCCTACGGCCCCGGGGGGCCGGCGCTGGCGCCGTACCCGTTGCCGGCCGGGGTTCCCGACGACGCCCGCGCCTACGTCGTTTATGCCAACGGCGTGCAGCGCCTGCGCATCCGCGACCGCATCTGCCAGGCCGACCCGTCGGCGGGGCCGCAGGTCGAGCTGGACACGGTGGCCCAGCACATGGCCGAGTTCCTCGGCCGCAGCAGCCTGCCGTCTCCCTCGCTGGCCCTGGTCTACCGGCGCGAGGAGAGCGAGCTGCCTTTCGTCCTTGGCACCGGCCAGTATGCCACGACCCGGCACGCGGTCCATCTGATGCCGGTGCGCGAGGCGGTGCCGGCCGGCGACGTCCGCATCCTGCCGCAGCAGGTGACCTTGATCCCCGCCAGCAAGAGCGCCCGCGCCCTGCAGTGGAACGGCCAGTGGCAGGAGGCGTACCTGTACGACCAGAGCACGTCCTTCCATTTCTACGCCGTGCTGCCGCCGGGGTTGGCCGACATCGAGCCGTCCAGCCTCGAAGCCACGGTCGTGCTTCAGAACCCCGGCGGCACCGTGGCCCCGCGGGTCGAGCTGCTCCCCGCCGGCGGCCTGGACGGGGCGGAGGCCTCGCTCGATGACGTGGCGGCGGTCGCCCCGGACGAGGCGCGCGACGGCCTCTTCATCTTCCGCGACCTGGCGGGGAAGACGCTGATCGAACCCCGCACCGGCCGCCTGCTCATCCGCCTGACCATCGCCGCCACCCGCCCCGGCGAGGCGGCGCCAGGCGGCGAGGACATGCGCATCAACCGGTGGAAGGTCGGCGACCTGCGTCTGAGCCTTCAAGGAAAGCTCCCGGCGGCGGCCAGCCCCAGAAAGTTCTGAACCATGATCCGCACCGACAGCCTGACGCGCGACTTCGGCAACAACCGCGGGGTCTTCGACCTCTCGCTGTCCGTGCCCGGCGGCGAGATCTTCGGGTTCATCGGCCCCAATGGCTCGGGCAAGACCACGACGATCCGGATGCTGTGCGGCCTGCTCAGGCCGACCGCCGGCACCAGCTACATCAACAACATCGAGGTCACCCCGCGCAACCTCCCGCAGATCAAGAAGCTCATCGGCTACATGCCCGACGCCTTCGGTGTCTACGAGCAGATGAGCGTCTGGGAGTACCTCGATTTCTTCTGTGCCGCCTACCGCATCCCCGGCCGCAAGCGCAAGCCGCGCATTGACGAGGTGCTCGAGCTGACCGAGGCCGCCTACATGCTCGACTACCAGATGGGCTCGCTGTCGCACGGCATGAACAAGCGCATCGCCCTGGCGCGCACCCTGTTGCACGACCCGGAGGTGCTGATCATGGACGAGCCGGCCAACGGGCTGGACCCCAACGGCCGCATCGAGATGCGCCGCATGATCATGCGCCTGCGCGAGCACGGCAAGACCATCATGCTGTCCTCGCACATCCTGCCCGAGCTGTCGTCGGTCTGCGACCGCGTCGGCATCCTCGAGAAGGGCCGTCTGGTCACCCAGGGCACGGTCAAGCAGATCACCTCCAGCCTGCACGAGAAGATCGTGCTCGCCTACCAGATCGGCTCCGACCGCCAGGTGGCCGCCGCGTTGTGCAAGGCGTTCCCCAACGTCGAGAGCGTCGCCTCGGCCGGCAACGAGATGCGCGTGGTCTTCGCCGGGACGCGCGACCACATTGCCGAGCTGAACCGCATGCTGGTCGAGAAGGGCGTGCGGCTGATGGCGGTGCACGAGGAGGAGGCGGACCTCGAGGAGGCCTTCCTGCGGGTCACCGGACGGAAAGCGTAACGCCGTATGGCCAACCTGATCGCCAACCCGATCTTCCGCCGCGAGTACCTGGTGATGGCGCGCAGCCGCAAGGCGCTGGTGGCCGCGCTGCTGCTGATCGGGTCGCTGAGCCTGATCCTGTTCATGCTCTGGCCCCGTTCCGGCGTGCTCAGCGAGTTCGACAGCAACGACATCTTCTCCGTCTTCCTCGGCGCCAACCTCGGGCTGGTGATCCTGCTGGTGCCGGCCTTCACCGCCACTGCCATCACCGACGAGAAGGAGCACCATTCGTTCCCGTTGCTGTTCAGCACGCTGCTGACGCCGTCCGAGATCCTGTTCGGGAAGCTGTTCTCGGCCCTCGGCATGGTGTTTAGCGTGGTGGCGCTCTCGGTGCCGATCACCGCGGTCTGCGCCCTCAGCGGGGGCATCAGCGCGCCCCTGCTGATGAAGACCTACGGCATCATCTTCATGGCGACGTTGACCTACGGCCTGGTCGGGCTGGCAATGAGCGCCCTGTGCCAGCGCAGCTTCACCGCGGTGGTCTTGACCTACTTGGCGATCGCCGCCCTCGCCGGCGCCACCTGGCTGCCCGCCGTCCTGCTCAGCCGGCTCCATTTCCTGCGCGGGCTCTGGCTGGCGTTGCGCTGCCTGAGCCCCTTCGAGGCGCTGTTCGCGCTCAACCACCCGTCGCGCTACGAAATTGTCCTCGGGGCCGGCGCCTTCGCCACCACCACCCTGCGGCTGTACACCGTCGGCATGGCCCTGCTGGCCGCGATCTTCTTCGGCATCTTCTGCTTCTTCGTGCTGCGGCCCCTGACCCCACGCAAGGCCAAGTACCAGCAGCAGTACACCGACCTGCACACCGCGGTCAAGCGCAAGCTCGTCTTCCCCTTCTACCTCATTGATCCGCTCCGCCGCAAGGCCTCCATCCCGCTGTGGCGGAACCCCGTCTTCGTCGCCGAGCTGCGCAGCCGAATCTTCGGCAAGCCCAAGTTCATCCTGCGCGCCCTCGCCGGCTGCATCATGGTCAGCCTCGTCCTGCTCATCCTGATCTGCATCAACTTCGCCTCGGTGCTGGGGCCCGAGCAGGTCCGGCTGGTCGCCGTGCTGTTCCAGTTCGGGCTGGTCATCCTGGTCGCCCCCATGGTCAGCAGCGGCAGCATCACTGACGAGGCCACCAGCGGCACCATGCTGCTGCTGCGCATGACCCCGCTGTCGGCCTGGACCGTGGTCCTGGGCAAGCTCAAGGCCGCCTTCGTCTACGTTCTCATCTTCCTGATCAGCAGCCTGCCGGTGTTGTTCAGCCTGACCTACCTGGAGACAGAGGCGGCCTACTGGCGCATCGGGGCGTGGACGGCCACGCTGCTGCTGTCCACCGTCGTCTTCATCGTCGCCGGGCTGCTCGCCTCGACCCTCATGAAGAGCACCGCCGCGGCCACCGCCCTGAGCTACCTGTTCGCCTTCACCCTCTCGATCGTCTCCCTGGCCGTGCTCATGTTCGGCACCCGCATCTCCGCCCTGGTCAAGTCCGCCGTGCTCACCTTCAACCCGCTGGTCGCCGCCGTGCAGATCACCTCGGACGTGTGGTTCGCCGAGCTCCCGCCGATCCGCGGCAACCCCCTCTGGCAGAACCACCTCATCCTGTTCGGAGCCGTGGCCGTGCTCCTGCTGGCCGTGACCGCCTTCCGCGTCCACCGCATCTTCCGGCGGCGCGACTGAGCGCGGGTGTCGGCAAGCAAGGGGGGCGCGGCCGCCTCCCGCCGCCCTGTGGCCCGGGGGGGCAGGCAATCGGCACCGGGCACGGAATCCCCGCCATGACAGCCGAAACCGCCACCGCCTTCATCCTGTTCAACCTCTTCCTGCCGATCTGGCAGCAGCGTCCCTTCGAGCCGGCCGATCTGGTCCCCGGCCCGTACCCCGTCTTCGTCGCCCCCGCCGCCATCGAGTTCTGCGCCGGGGGCTTCGCCCACGGCGACGAGGAGCAGCGCCTCCGCATCGCCCAGGCCCTCGGCAAGACCGAGAGCGCAACGGCCGCCGCCGCCCTCGCCGCCCGCCTCCCGGACGAGACAGGCCGGGCCGTCCGCGCCGCCCTTGTCTACAGCCTCGCCAACCTACCGGTTGACGGCCTCGACGGGCCGGCCCTTGCCGCCCATCTGCGGGCGGTTGCCCCGGAGATGCGGCTCGCCGCATTGCGGCTGGCCGTCCGCTTCCCCGAGCCGCCCGAGCCGGCCGTCCTCGAGCTGGCGCTCAGCGATGCCACGCGCGAGGTGCGGCTGGCGGCCGCCGAGGCGCTGGCCCGCCTGCCCGGCCTGGCCGACCTTGGGCGGCTCGCGCCCCTGCGCGGCGATCCCGATCCTGCGGTCCGCGCGTCGGCCTGGCGGGCCAGCCTGATGCGCGGCGACCCCGCGCGCCTGCCGGCGCTGGCCGACGAGGCGGTGACGGACGAGGATGTCGCCGTCCGCTTCGCGGTGGCGGCTGCGGCCGCCGCCGACCCCGGCCTTGCCGGCCGCATTGGCCTGCGCCTGGCCGGCGATCCCCATGCCAGCGTGCGCACCGCCGCCGCCAGCGCCCTGGCGCGCGGCGGGGGCGAGGCCGCCGTCACCGCCCTGCTCACTCTGGCCCGCGACCCCGACGCCGAGGTCCGGCGCCTGGCGGTGGCGGCTCTTGCCGGGCACCCCGGGGCGCGGGCCCTGCAGGCAACCGTCGAAGGCTTCGCCGACCCGCGGCCGTTCGTGCGCGAGACGGCCGAGGAGACCGCGGTCGCCCTGGCCGCCGCCATCCCCGTCGGGCCGGCCGTCGCCGCCGTCTGCACCGGCAACAACCCCGACGCCCGCTTCCGCGCCTACAACACCCTCGGCCGCCTCGAACTTGCGGAGTTCGCAGACGCCGTGGTGTCCGGGCTTGGCCGCGAGGTGGATCCGGTGAACCTGGCCGCGGCCATCCGCTCACTGCGGCGCATGAAGGTGCCGGGGCACGAGGCGCTCATCCTCGGCTACGCGGGGCACGCCTCGCCGCGGGTGCGCGCCGAGGTCGCCTCCGCCCTCGGCAACTTCGGGTCTGACGGGAGCCTGAGCCAGCTTGACCGGATGGTGGACGACGAGGACCGCCTCGTGCGCCTCGGGGCGGTCACCGCCATCGGGGTCACGGGCAACGCCCGCTTCTCCGCCACCCTGGTGCGTGTCCTGCAGAGCACGGGCATGACCTCGATCTTCGGCACTGACCACCGCAACGCGGCCTGCTGGAGCGCCGGGCGGTTGCGGCCGGCTGACATGGCCCTGATCCGTCGCCTGCACACCCAAGCCACCACCGCCGTCGTGCCGACGATGATGGGCAACGTGTTCGAGGCCGACCATGTTCTGGCCGCGGCCTGCTTCGCCCTGGTGTCCCAGGCGCGCGACGCCGCCGGGATGCGGGCCACGGCCGAAGGCGTCATCGCCTTCCACTCGCGCGACCTCTCCGGGCAGCCCGGGGCCGGCGGGCCGGGGCAGTTGGCTCCGTCGCCTGAACTGCGCGAGGCTGCCCGCCAGGCGCGGGCTTGGCTCGACGGTGTCGAGGTTGAGCCTGGCCGCCGTCCCACCCGTTCCCTGCAATTGCCCTACCGCCCACACGCCGAGCGGTGAGCGGGGGGCCGGCCGGCGCCAGGGCGGTCAGGAGGTCTTGGCGGCACGGGTGGAGGCCGCGAGCAGGCTGTCGGCCAGGCCGGCGATCTTGTCGGCCTGGACGAGGCGCTTGCGCCAGGCGGCCGGGATGCCGTTCTCGCCGTAGTGGGCGCCGGCGATCTGGCCACAGACCGCGGCGGTGGTGTCGGCATCGTCGCCGAGGTTGGCGGCGGCGAGGATGGCGTCGCGGAAACTGTCGGTGCCGTGGAAGCACCACAGGGCGGCTTCGAGGCAGTCCACCACGTAGCCCGTCCCCCGGATTTCAGTGTCGGTCTTGTGGCGGTAGGTGCCGGCGGCGATCTGGCCGAGGCGGGGGGAGAGTCCGGGGCGGACGGGGGTCTGGCCGCTTTCGACCGTGAGCAACGCCTCCTTGTCGGCGCCGCCCAGCGCCCGGCAGAGCAGGCGTGCGAACAGGCGGCAGGCCTGGATGCACTCTTCCGCGCCGTGCGTAGTCTGGGCGCTTTCGCCGGCCCGGCGCACTGCCGTATCCTCGTCGGGGAAGAAGAACATGGGCACGGGGGCGAGCCGCATGAGGCAGCCGTTGCCGGCGGAGGTCGGGCTGGCCTCGCCGCTGAAGGCGTCGCCGGTCTTCCAGAATCTGTGCAGGGCGCGGGAAGTCGTGCTGCCGATGTCGAAGCAACGGCCGTTGCTGCTCAGGTAGCCCTCGTCGTGCCAGCGGCAGTAGCGGCGCATCTGGTCGGTGGGGTCGAAACGCCCGGTCTCGACCAGGCTGGTGGCCAGGCATAGGGCCATGCTGGTGTCGTCGGTCCACTCGCCGGGTTGGAGCCCGAACGGCCCGCCGCCTTCCATGTCGGTGACCGGCCGGAAGGTGCCCCGGGGCTTGAACTCGACGGTGGTGCCGACCGCGTCGCCGCAGGCCAGGCCAAGCAGGCAACCCCTGAATCGTTCGCGCGCGTTCATCGTACACCTCGAAAGGGCGGAGATACAGCTTGCGTGGAGACGGGATCAGGAAACCATAAACGTGGCGGGGCAATTAGCAAACGCACCCGAGGTACTGCTCACAGCCGGCAGCCGCCGAGGGCGGGCGCGGTGTCCGCAGGTCCGCGGCCCGACGCTGCCCTTGGCTGAGGGGGTGGCCATGCCCCCCGTGCGCGCCCCTCGCGCGCTCGGGGACTCGGAAGTATAGTAAAAGCCATGCCATGGGCAGGGCAGGGATACCCCCTGCCGCGCCCGGGCCGTATCGGAGGCACGGTGAGGCCATGCGCAAGAGACTGATTTTGGCGCTGCTGGTGATTGGGATTGCCGTGGTGGTGCTGCTGTTCAACCACACCAAATCGGTCGAGCTGAACCTGGTGTTCGGCGAGACCGGCAGGCTGTCCGCCCCTCTGCTGTACCTGGGCTGGATGGCGATCGGCGTGGTCGTGGGCGGTCTCCTGATCGACTAGCCCGCGCAGCCTGACGCGGACCGGCGGCATCCGCCCCCGCGGTGCCCTCCGCCCGACACCCCACTCGCCCTCCCGGACGCAGACATGGCACGGTTCCCACGTGTTGACAACCGAGAGCTGACCGACGGACATCTGCTCCGTTCGCTCGCCCTGCTGACAGGGCCGATGCTGGTCTCCGCCCTGCTCCAGAACCTGCAGAGCCTGATTGACCTGTTCTGGGTCGGCAGCCTGGGGCCGGGGGCGCTGGCGGCGGTGGCGATGTCGGGCACCGTGCTGATGCTGCTGTTCCCCATGATGATGGGGCTGTCGACGGGGACGGTCGCCCTGGTGGCGCGGGCCGTGGGCGGCGAACGCTGGGACGAGGCGGGCCACGCCGCCAGTCAGTCGCTGCTGCTGGCGCTGGTGGCGGGCGGCCTGACCGGCCTGCTGGCGCCGCTGATCACCAACCGCATGCTGCACCTCCTGGGCTCGACACCCGAGGTGCTTGCTGACGGCGGTGCCTACCTGCGCATCTCGCTGTGGGGCAGCTTCACGGTCTTCGTGCTGTTCATCGGCAACGCGGCGCTGCAGGGGGCGGGAGACGCCGTGACGCCGATGATCATCATGGTCATCGGCAATGTCCTCAACCTGATCCTCGATCCTCTCTTCATCTTCGGCTGGGGGCCGGTCCCGGCCATGGGGGTGCGCGGCGCCGCGCTGGCGACGGTGCTGGCCCAGGCGGTTTCCGCCGCGGTGGCGGTGACGATCCTGCTCTCCGGCCGCTCGCGACTGCACGCGCGGCCGCGGCAGTGGCGGCCGGACATGGAGGTGTGCTGGCGCATCCTGCGCATCGGCATCCCCGGCTCCGGGCAGATGCTGGCGCGCAGCCTGAACGGGGCCGTGCTGATGCGCATCGTCGCCTCGTGTGGAACGGCGGCGGTGGCCGCCTACGGGACAGGGCTGCGGCTGCACATGTTCATCCTGATGCCGGCCTTCACACTGGGCGGGGCGGCCGCCACGCTGGTCGGGCAGAACCTCGGCGCCGGCAAGCCGGACCGGGCGCGGCGGGCGGCCTGGCTGGCGACCGGCATTGACGTCGGGGTGATGGTGGTCGCGGCCATTGCGCTGGCCCTGTCGGCGCCGTTGCTGATCCGGGCCTTCAACGACGACCCGGAGGTCATCCACATCGGCGCGCAGTACCTCCGGGTCATCTCGCCGTTCTACGTATTCGCGGCGCTGGGCATTGTCCTGGGCCGGAGCCTGAACGGGGCCGGGGACAGCCTGACGCCGATGATCATGACGGTGGTCAGCCTGTGGGGATTGCAGGTTCCGTTGGCGGTCGGCCTGTCGCGCGTGTGGGAACCGCCGACCGTGGGCATCTGGTGGGCGATTGCCGCGGCCACCGCGCTGCACGGCGCGCTGATCGCCCTGTGGTTCGAGACCGGGCGCTGGCAGAGGGCCCGGGTCTGAGGGCGGCCGGCCCGGCGACGTCCGGGAGGGGCGCGGCCTCACCCCGCCGGCGGGTAGAAGTGGTCAATCTCGCGGCGGGCGATCTCGACGGCGCGGCGCGCCTTGGCGAGGTTGCCGTGCATGGAGTAGACGTCGCGCACGACGAATTCGACGGGCACGGCCCGGCCGGCGGTGGCGTCGAGGGTGGAGCGGATCTCCGCGGCCCAGGCCTCCTCGTCGAACGCGGCCTCCACGCCGAGGAGGTTGGGGTTGGGCTTGCGCGAGAAGACGATGCCTTTTCCATCGAGGGCCTCGGCCATGGCGCGCTGATTGGCCCAGCGCGAGATCGAGACGGCCCTGAGGTTGGGCAGCCGGCACAGCGAGGTCTCCCAGATCGGATCGGCCGGCTCGCAGCAGCCCCAGTAGACGAAGCCGTACAGGGCGGCCAGGTCGCGGTAGTAGGGGAAGCAGAACTCGTGGAAGAGCTCGGGCGAGACGCCGACTGTCTCCTGGCTGTCCATGCCCGACCACATGTCCGTGAGCCGGGCCGGTCCCGGCCCGACCGGTCGCCGCGGTAGCCGGGTAGTGAAGTTGAAGCAGGTTCCGCAGGTGCACTGGTTGCCGTTGTTCACGACGAGCAGTCCCTCGGCCTCGGCCCAGCGCGCCATGCGCATGGCGTTGTCGCGCAGCAGCGCCATGAGGGCGTGCAGGCGGTCGGGGCAGTCGTACATGGCCAGGAAGAACGTTTCCATGCTCATCAGGCGCATCAGCCGTTGGGTGAGGTAGTTGTTGCCGTAGGTGCCCGAGCGGATGACCACCGGCAGGATGTCGCCGAAGGTCTCTTCGAGGAAGTGTTTCTCCTCGAGTGTGCTCTCGCGGTTGACGCCGAAGGTGCTCGGCTTGACTGTGGCGAAGCCGTTGCGCAGGTCCTTGATCGGGCAGTCAAAGTGGTAGCCGAGGACGACGCCCTCGCCGTCCCTTTCGTAATGGGTCGGGATGTCGATGCCGAACTCGTTGCACCACACGTGCCAGCCCATGTCGAGGGTGTCGGGGCAGACGTGGTCGTCGCCGAGCAGCTCGTGGTGGCGCAGATGGCGGAGGAAGCCGTTTTCGAGGCGGCGTCCATAGTCGGACTGGCAGCGGAAGATCGCGGCCGGCATGAAGTCGCGGTCGAAGGTCCAGGTCTCGATGGCGAAGGGCGGGCGGGCACCGGGCTTCGCATCGTTGACGTCGGTCCACAGCTGCCGCCGCTGCTGCATGACGGGCAGCGCCGCGGTCGCGGCCTGCCGCCGCGCCAGGCCGCGCAGGTAGTCGCGTTCTTCCTTCGGCAACGAGTAGGGCATGGCGGGCTCCCGCTGGTTCGAGTCGGCTGCGGAACGGCAGGCGCACAGGGCACAGGATGAGAATATCGCGCGCCGCGGCCGGTTCCGCCAGCACGGCGTCCCGCGCAGGGCGACAAGGACATGGGGTACGCTTGCAGAGAACTGCCCCGCGTGCATCGCGTGGTATATTGTCATCACTTCTCGAGTCGGCACGCATTGCTCTGCCGACAATCGGCGTATTGCGCGTGACTGGAACCGCTCGTGTTGCCCCAAGGGTTCGAAGCGCAACAGAAGGAGTCTGGCAATGAAGGCGTTCCTCGGAGTGGTGAGTCGGCTGGCGGCGGCGGCGGCCCTGGCAGGCGCTCTGCGCGGCGGGGCGGTGGCGTTCCCGACGGTCAACAATGGGGACGGCACGTTCAGCTACGCGGTCAACGTCGTCCGGCAATATGACGAGACGGTCACGGCCCAGAAGAGCGGGCTGGCCAGCCTGCTCTCGGAAACCCTGGGCAGCAACACGAACTACTACCTGGGGATGAACGGCACCCGCCTGTATGAAGGCTCCGACGCCAGTCTCGCCGTGGTCACCAGGACGGGAGCGCCCGACACCAGCGCCAACGCCAGCGTCCGCTCGGTGGTGCAGCTCGGCCAGCCCCAGGATCTGAACAAGATTACCGTCGAGTGGTCCAGCACGGCCTACTACCCGGTCAACTTCGGCGTGCGCGTGTCCCCGGACAACTCCACCTGGTACGATGCGCGGCCGCTGGGGGCGCACCCCGGCACGCAGGTGGTGAGCAGCACCTTCTCCGCCCCGGTGCCCGTGCAGTACATCGAGCTGTACCAGGAAGGCACCAACGCTTCGAACGGCCACTTCGGCCGCATCAATGAGGTGCAGGCGTTCGCCAAGATCCCGGCGGTGACGCCGCCCACCACGGATATGGGCTACAACATGTTATGGCTGGGCACGGCCTCGGCGGCCAATCTCTCCGGCGCCGGAACGTGGGCCAGTTTCACCAGCGTCCTGGATCCCGACGACCGGCGCAGCCTCACCGGCTGGGCGGGATCGGCGACGTCCAGCGCCAACGCCGTTGGCCAAATCGACCTCGGGGCGCCGTACGGGGTTTACAGCATCGGGCTGAACTTCTACACCGGCGGCGGCGCCCGGCGCTGGGAGTACGGCGGACGCGTCGAGACCAGCCTCGACGGCAACGCGTGGACCACGGTGCTCAACGCGACGGCCGACCTGAGCACCACCCAGATCGCCATCCCGCTGCAGACGATGCGCTACATCCGCATCACCGACTACCTCGACCCCGCCGACAACACCGGGGTCGGCACCGGACGCCTCGGGCACGTCGAGGTCTTCACCGCCTTCATCCCCGAGCCGGGAAGCCTCATGCTCGTGGCCGGAACCTGCCTCCTGGCCATGCGCCGCCGGGCGACGGCGACGCGCCGGAGGCAGGACGGGGCGCCGCGCACCGCCTTGGCTCTCGACCGGACAGGGAATGCCGAGGAATGAAATATGTTGAACTGGATGCGGTAGACCGGCGGCTCATCCGAGCGGCCTCCGAGGTGCTGGCGAGGAACTACCGAGACCCCCGCCACACGGTCGGGGCCGCGGTGTTGTGCGCATCGGGCAGGATCTACGCGGGGGTCAACGTTGAGTCCTGCGGGTATGGCCCATGTGCCGAACCGATCGCGATCGGCCGCGCGATCTCCGACGGGGAACGTGAAATCACGTGCATCGTTGCCGTGGGCGGGGCCACACCGCCACACAAGGTGATGTCTCCCTGCGGGAACTGTCGCCAGCTCATCATTGACTACGCGCCAGACTGCTGGGTCATACTCACACACAAAGGCAGGGCCCGAAAGGTCAAGGCCGGCGATCTGATTCCGGACGCCTACAGCAACTTCGGATAGGTGCTGCCGGCAAGGAGCCGCAGGCGCCACTGTGCCCGTGCACCGGTGGCCCTCGCACATAGGATGAGCCCCTTGCAGAACCTCTGCATGAGTGGCCGGGACGGAGCCCGGCCCTCCATCGGCGGCGACAGTGCGGTCTGCCGCGCTGGAGGGACGACCGCCGTGTCGTCCAGCGGGTTCCGCAAGCGCCTCGGGATGGCAAGCGGGACCGCACAGGGCCGTGACCTCGTCTGCCGTCGGCGGCCCCCACCACGGATGGGTGACCTCCCCGGCGCAGCCCGCCGGCGTGGCGGGAAGTCGTTGCCGCGCTGTTCCATTCATAAGGAGGCGGTGTAAACTATAACGTTACGCGCTGGTGCGCGCGCCGGCCGCGGCCGCGCCCGGCTCAAGGCGGTGAGGTGTGACGATGCGGAACCTGCCGACGGCGATGCTGGCCCTCCTGCTGGTGGCCTTCGGGCTGGCCCTCGCCCCCGTCGCGGCAGCGGCCGACGACCTCGATCTAGGCGACGACCTCATCGAGGATTTCGCCAAGGAGATCGGCGCCGATACGCGGGCGGGAGTCGCCTTCCGCCTCGTGCGCGCCGACGCCCCCGGCCAGAGCATCGAGGGCAGCCTGCACTGGCGCAGCGTCCCCGGCAGCGTCGCCGCCGAGACCTTTCCCGCCAAGGTCGAGATCGGCGGCAACGTGGCGATCGGGCCGCGCGACGAGGTGCTGCCGGATGACCTCGGGATGACCGTGGTCTACGAGCCCTTCGGCCGCGCCCCCGTCCCCGACGGCCGGTCGGAGCTCTACCCGGGCCGGATCCCGGTGACGATGCAGAACGGCCGCCTCACGGCGCAGCATCCCGCCGTGCGGGTGACGGACCAGGGGGTCTCCATCCTCTGCGCCCCGGTCCGCTTCACCCCGGTGACGCCCGAGGGGTCGCCGGCGCCGACGAGGATCCAGATTTCCGACGGGCACAACGACCTGCTCCGCGCCGACGGGCCGTTCTCGCTGCTGACCGTGTGGCTGCCGGTCGGGGTGAAATACTCGTCGTCCTTCGGCTCGTTCACGCTGGCCGCCGACGGCACGGTCGCGCCCGAGAAGCTCGCGCCGCATGTCGAGGCCGACAAGCGCGGACTCCGGCTCACGCTGGCGTCGCCGGCCCGCGGCCCGGCCGCGGCGGAACCGCCCGCCGAGACGCTCCATCTGTTCCTGCACCGTGGACGCACCGTCTTTGCCGAGACTGAGCAGGCCGTCGGCTGGATACTCGCCCCGCGCGGTTTCAAGGGTGGGCCGGTGACCCTTCGGGCCGGCGACGCGGTGCTGGGCCAAGTCGAAATGCCGCCGGTGACGGACAGCAACTGGGACTCCCGCGGATTCTCCCTGACCGTCGCCGACCTGCCGCCGGGCCGGCACGAGCTGCGCGCCCAGGCTGAGGGGGCGGCCGCCGCCCCGCTCCCCATCACGGTGGTCCGCTGGGAACCGCGCAGCGGCTTCTTCGTACACTCGATGAGCGGCTGCACCGGCACCTGGCCCACCACCGACGAGGGCCTCGACCTGCTCAGCGGCGCCGGACTCGACATGCTGACCGCCACCGGGTTCACCGGCCTGCTAACCGTCGAGATGCCGCGCCTCGCCGCCCCCCGCGACCCGCGGCTGCCGGCCGAGGCCGGGCTGATCCGTTCGCCCAACGACCTGCTCCTCGAACGCACCCTCGCGCGGCGGCTGCGGCTGATTGATATGGCCACCGTCCGCGCCGTGCCAATGTACCTGGAAAGCCTCTCCTATCACCACAGCTACAAGCCGTCGGTCGACCGCACGGTCCGCCGCATGTCGGTCTTCACGCATCAAGCCGCCGAGTACCCCTCGTTCTGGGGCGTCAACTACACCTGGTTTCCCAAGCCGGGCGGCTACGCCGAGAGCGGCGTGCCGACCGACGCCCACGTCGGCGACCGCAACGCCGCCGCCCGCGCCCGCATGAAAGCCCTGGGCGCGGAGACGCCCTCGCGGGACGACCTGGGCTGGTACGCCGACCACACCTTCTCCGCCGACCCCGCCGAGCGCGCACGGGCGCTCGATATCCTCAAACGCCGCATCGCCGCCTGGAAGGCCTGGAACACCGTCTCCTTCGGCGACCACAACGTGATCTACAACGCGGCCATCCGCCAGGTCCGCCCCGACATGCGCTGCACGCTCTTCGACAATGCCGGCCATGACGCCGACAACCGCGCCCGCTCGCAGTTCAACGGCATGGAGGCCGCCTGTTACGAGAGCTACACCGACTACGGCGAGTGGCCGATGTCGGCGGCCTTCACCACCGAGTGGGCACTGGGGTCGAACCCCGGCCGGCCGGTGTGGCTGACCGTCGACTGGGGCACCTCGACCGAAGGCCAGGTCAAGAGCCTCTTCCACGCCTTCTTCCGCGGCCTGCCCGGCGGCGGGGTGCCGATGCAGGCCGAGAACGGGATGGCGGAGCTGGCCCGCCGCGCCAAGGGGCTGCGCCTGATCCAGCAGTACGGCAGCATCGGCCCGCACGCCCGGCCCGACCGCCGCGTCGCCATCCTCGCCACGCTCTCCCAGCGCATGTTCGACGGCCGCGCCTACTACGCCTGCCACGCCATCTACTACCACCTCACCCGCCTCGGCTACCCGGCCATCATCGTGGACGAGGAGGACGCCCTAAGCCACGGCATCCCGGCCGGCGTCAAGGCCCTCTTCATCGTCCGCCAGCAGCAGCCGATGCAGCCGGAACTGCTCGACGTGCTCCGCAAGTTCCAGGGCGCCGGCGGGCGCATCCTCGCCACCGGCGACAGCACGGTCGAGCTGGACGGCGTCACCAAGGTCGGCGGCCCGGTGCTGGACATCTGGCGGCTGTCGGGATTCGAAGGCAAGGTTCACCAGGACATGTGGGAGCAGTTCCTGACCGTGTGGCGGGCCCCGCTGGCCGAGGCGATGGCGGGCACCGGGCTGCCGACACTCGCCCACGCCGACCCCGAGCGCGGCCTCGCCCTGGCCATGGACGCGGGGCCGCTGCGCTACGTCCTCGCGATTGCGGACTCCGCAAACAGCCACGCCCGCGAGTTCCGCGTCACCCCGGAGCTGGCCGTCTCCGTCGAGGGAACCGGCTGGCAGGTGCGCAACCTCGTCCACCAGGCCGACGTACCGGCCGCCGACGCCGACGGGCGGTGCGAGTTCCGCGTCGCCCTCATCACCGAGCCGGTCGCCCTGCTCGCCCTGTACCGTTCGCCGCCCGCACAGGTGCACGTCGAGGCGGCGGGCGAGGCCTTCCGAGCGCGGGTGACCGCGGCCGACGGCGGCGACCTCGGGCCGGTTCCCGTGCTGGTCACCATCCGCGACCCTGCCGGCGCGGTGTATGACTCGCTGTACCGCGCGGCCGGCGATGCCGTCAGCCTCCGCGTCCCCGCCCACGCCCCCGCCGGCGCGTGGACGGTCGAGGCCCAGGAGCTGCTCACCGGGCTGGCCGCCAGCCACACTTGGACGCCGCCGGCGCCCGCGGGTGTGCGGACCGCCCAACCCATTGCCGACGTGCAGGTTGTGGATGAAGCGCACGTGCGGGCCTTCGTCGCCGCCGAGGGCGAGAAGGTCATCGTCATCGAACCCGGGCAGGCCGCCTGGCTGCCGCTGGCCAACGACCTGCTCGCCAAGCTGAAGGCCGCCGGCGTGAAGGCGCGGCTGTGGGAAGTGAAGCCGGACCAGTACGACTCCATCCCGGTGCGCTGGTACCCGCGGGCCGAGGACACGGCGCGGCTGGCGGCCGTCGAGGCGGGCGAGCTGATCGGCTACCGCGAAGATCTGACGCCGTACATTGACAAGAAGCGCCGCGTCCACGTCCCGCAGAGAGGCGGGTACCCGGAGATCGAGCCGAAATGGATGGTCGGCACGCACGCCATCCTGTTCTCCGGGGGCGGCCTGGCCGAGAGTCTGCGCGCGGTCACCGCCTGGATGCCGACGCCCAACATCCCGGGGCCGCGGCAGGGCCGTCTGCTGGTCTGTTTCAACCCCTTCATGGCCGGCCGCCACATCGCGGTCGTCGCCGCCAACGATGCGGAGGGCATGGGCAAGGCGGCGGCGCGGCTGGCCGAGTTCTTCACCGCCCCGCCCCAAGCGGCGGCGCCCCCTCCCTCGCCAGCCCTCGCCTGGAAGCCGGCCGCGACCGGCCAGGAGCGCAAGCCGGTGGCCACCCCGCTGGTCGGGCTGACTCCCTACCGCCGCTCGCTGCAACTGGCCACCGCCGCCGACGGGCGCGCCATGCTCCGCGTCGCCGGCCAGAAGGACAACATCGCCATCATCGGCACGGACGGTACCGTCGCCGGCACCTTCGCCCTGCCGGGGACCGAGTTCACCGTGGACCGCGACGGCCTGGTCTGGGGCTACTCGCGCGGCGAGGGCGTGGTGACTGGCGTGGGGGTCAACACCGGCGGCGAGATCGTCCGCCGCTTCGAGGCGGACTGGGGAACCGCGGGAGGGATGAACCCGCCGAACCGCTCCTTCGAGGCCTCGTTCCTGGCCGCGCCGGCGGGCGGAGCCGTCGCCGCCGGACGGCATGGCGGCCTCATGCTGGGCCGCCTCGGCGAGGCCGCCTGGCGGCTCTACGACGACGTGCCGCACGTGCGCCACCGCTATGAGATCTGGAACCCCCGCTTCCCGGTCGGCATGGCGTTCTCCCCCGACGGCGGCTACCTGTTCTTCACCATGGACACCCGCCCCACCGGGTTCACCAACATGAGCGGCTACGCCTTCAACCCCGCCGGCGCCGAGGCGGTGCTGCTGGATGTGCGCACCGGGCAGAGGGTGTGGGCGCAGCGCGAGAACCCCGCCCTGGCCGAGGCGCGGCCCCACCACTTCGGACCCTACGTCATGGACAGCTGCGCCTTCGTCACCCACAGCGGCTTCGCGGCCGTCGCCGCCGACGGCGCCCTGACCGCGCTGGCCGACTACGTCGGGCAAGCCCTGCTCATCGACAAGGCCGGCCAGGTCGTGCTCTGTCACCAGGCCGGCCCGGACGCGCCCATCGCCGGCCGTTCGTACTCGAGCGGCCCGCCGCGCGGGGTCGGGGTCTGCCTCTCCGACGGCGGCGAGCTGGCCGTCTTCGGCTACACCGACAAGCTCGTGCTCGCGCGGAGGGAGAGGGTGGTCGAGGTTCCGCTCGAGTCACTGGCCGCCTGTGCGGTTGAGCCCAGGGGCACGGTCGCGCTGGCGGGGCTGGAGTCGGGCGAGGTCATCGCCTTGGATCCGGCCGGGAAGGAGAAGTGGCGCTTTGCCAGCGGTGGCCTGTCGCCGCGGCTGGCGGCGCCCGCGGCGGACCGTTTCCTGGTCGCCACCCACGCCGCCGAACTCATCCAGCTCGACGCCGCCGGCCAGCCGGTATGGCGGACCGACGTCGCCAAGGCAGTGGACACCGCCCGTCACCCCGCGCGGCCCGCCGCCACGCTGACGGGCCTCGGGCCGCCGCTGTCGTACCGCGAGCCCGATACGCTGGCCGTGGCCAAGGCAATGCTGAGGGCCGAGGCGGCGGCGGCGTGGGAACTGGCGGGGACGGGCCACGAGGCCTTCGGCCGAACCTTCCATCCGGTCGGCGAACCCATCCGCCTGGCCGTCGGCGACGCCGGCGAGGCGTTCCTGCACCTGGTCTACCGCCGTGGGGCGGACAGCAAGCCCGTCACCGTGGTCGCCAAGGGCAAGGGGGCCGAGGAGAAATTCGTGCTCGATCTGCCGACCCCGGAGTACCGCGTGGTGGACATCCCGGCGCGCGGCCCGGGGATCGAGTTCACGGTCAGCGGAGAGGGCGGCTTCGAGGTCGCGGAGTGCTCGTCCTGGCGCTTCACCTGGCCCGGCCCCAACGTGGCCTACGTGCAGGAGGCGGCCGCCGGCGGCGACGCCACGCGCCTGACGGAAAGTGAGGACAAGTCCCTGGAAGGCCTCGAAGATCTGCTGGACATCGAGCAGACCGGCACCGCCCAGGCCGGCGCACTCAAGGACACCGAAATCTACGCCTGGAACCCTGACCCGGACAAGGTGCAGGGGGTCTACTTCCGCCCCGCGGTCAACCCGCTGAAGGTCGTTGACGGGCAGCGCTTCGGCAACGGCCGCATGGGGGCTTGGAGCGGCAAGGACATCATCGGCCCGTGGCTCACGGAAACCTTCCCCTACCCGACCGCGCTGTCGCTGGTCGCCACCTACGAGCGCGACAACCGCCAGAGTCAGGTCAGCACCTACCTCGCCGTGTTCGCCGAGTTCAACCCCGAGGGCGGCCGCGACTCGGGGCGCGTGCTGGCCGGCGCCATTGACAACGACCAGTTCTGGCGGCTGTTCCCCATCCGCGGCGTCAAGGTCAGGAGCCTCGGCGTGCATGTGCGCGCCGCCGGCGGCCGACACGGGCTCAGCGAGGTCGAGGCTTACCCGTTGCCGGAGTGATGGCGACGGGCGGGGGGCGCGGGCCGGGCGTCCGGCACCGCGGCGGCGGCGGGCGGGGCAGGCGGGCCGGGGATGACGGCCTCGTCCACCAGCATGACCGGGATGCCGTCGCGGACCGGGTACTGGCGGCGGCAGCAGTCACAGACCAGCGACTTGCCGTCGGCGGCCAGGCGTACCGGGGGGCGCTCGTCGCAGGCGGGGCAGGCCAAGATGTCGAGCAGTTCCTTGGGGATCATGGGTGTGGCTCCTGGCTTGATCGCCTCATGAACCGCCACGATGCGAAGCCCGTAACGGTCTTGTCGAGGCGGTGCTGCAGCGTTTTCACGCCGTGTTGTGGTCTGCCATGTGGGACGTTCACGAGATCCTGCCGTTGTCGTAACATGTTCAACATCAATGGACTTTGCGTCTTGGCGACTTGGCGGTGAACCCTTCAGGCTGTGCGGGGTCGGGGTCGGGGAAGGTGAACGAGCGGGGCCGCCGGCGGCGCCGCGGGGCGCCGTCGCCGTGGCACTGGCGCAACGGCTCGAAGAGGCCCTCGGCCCCGTCGCGCTTGACATCATGGACGAACTTCAGCTGGCGGCCGAGGCGGCCGCGCGGGTAGCCCTTGCGCTCGAAGCAGGCCAGGTACTCGTAGGGCAGCTCGTAGACCCGCACCCCGGACGGCGGGAAGTGCGCGGGCCCGTAACGGCCAAACGGCATGCGCGCGGTCGCCAGCTCCGCGAGAAGCTGGCGGATTTCCTCGTTGACATCGCTCATGCCCTTGCCTGTCCTCCGTCGTCCCGGCCGAGGGACACGGCGGCCCTGCCGCTCAACGGCCGGATTCAACCCGGTTGCGACCGTTCTCCTTGGCACGGTAGAGGGCGCGGTCGGCGGCGATGACCACGTCCTCGGGCCTGGCGTCGCGGGCGCGCGCCTCGGCGACGCCGATGCTGACGGTCAGCCGCAGCCGGGATTCCGTCGCGCGGGGCTTGGAGACGCCGGCTCGGCGCCGCGGCCTGCGGGCCGGCCGGTCGGCCGACCGCAGATGGAAGTCCGCCCCGGCAATCTCGCGGCGCAGGTCGTCGAGCAGCGGCTTGACCGCCGCCATCCGGCGCCCGGGGCAGACAATGGCGAACTCCTCCCCGCCGTACCGGAAGGCCGTGCCAAAAGGTATCCGGTGCAGGCGGGCGGCGACAAAACCCAGCGCCTGGTCGCCGACGTCATGGCCGTAACGGTCGTTGACGCGCTTGAAGTGGTCAATGTCAACCATGGCGATGGTGTAGGTTGCGCCCAGCGTGCGCAGGTGGTGGTCGAAGGCGCGCCGGCCCGGCACCCGGGTCAGGGGGTCGAGGAAGGCCTGGCCGTACGCCAGTTCGAGGCCCGCGGCCAGAAGCACGCCGCCGGCGGCGAGGAAGAAGACCGAGACTGCGGCCGCAGCGGCGCCGGGGCGCTGTTCGAGCGGCAAGGCGCGCCAGGCGAACCCGTCCGGGGCCATGACGCACAGCGCCGCGACCACGGCCAGCAGCATGGCCGCGAGCATGCCCCCGCACCGGGGCTCGCGCGACGGCCAGGGCGCCAGCAGGACCGCCAGCGCGATCACCGTCGCCAGTCCCCCGACGGCCGGCACCGGCAACCACCCCGGTGCCAACGGCGCGGTGAGGCCCCGCGGCAGCAGCCCGAGCATGGGGTCGCCATGGCTGCCGAAGACCGCCCCGGCCACGGCGGCCGGCCCCACCGCCAACAGTAGCCGGAGCAGCCCCCGCGGGTTCAGCAGGCCACACTCCTCGGCCAGAAAGAAGGCGGCCACCAGCACCGGGGCCTGCAGGGAAAACCAGAAACGCAACCCCTCCCCGGCCTCGGCCGGCAGCCCAGGGCGCGCCAGGCAGGCGTGGGCGACCACGAGAAAGGCGGCGATGAGCGTGAACCGCGTCAGGTTGAAGCGCCAGGCCAGCACGCCGGCGGCGATGCAGGCCCCGGGAGCGGCCACCGACAACCACCACCGGCGCGCCGGGGGAACCAGGAACGACGGGGCGATGCAGACGAGCAGGGCGAGAGCCAGCAACGGCCCGACGGTCAACAGAATGACGAGCGCGCGCCTCACGGTGAAACTCATCCTGCCTTCATGGTCAGGAACGGCGCCGGCCAAGCCCTGCAGGCGCCGGTCTCAAGTGCACTGCCCAGACCTCCGGAACAGGCAACAACAAAGGCGCAACTGCGACGCCACCCTCCGCCACGGTGACGGGTCAAGCCGCCTAATGTAACCGGCCAACGGCGAACGACGCGCCGCCCGGACGGTTTTCGCGGGCGATCGCCCGGCCCCCGTGGCCCGGCGCGGCCGCCCTCCCCCGTTGTTTTCCGCCCCCTTGCGGTTACCCGTCTGCGTGAGTCATGCCGCGAGGGGAGCCCCCCCCCGCGTCGGCGACGGATTCTGCCGGCGGCGCTTTGATTTTGCCGCAGGCGGGATATAGTATATCACTTTTGCCTTTCTCCGAAAAAAAAGGAGTGTTATTGCCGGCCATGCTTTCCGACAACGACACAATGAAGCTGTACATGCAGCACATCGCCCAGTACCCTCTGGTCACCCCGGAGGAGGAGGTCGATCTGGCTGCGCAGATCCGCCAGGGTTCCGACGAGGCCCGCATCAAGCTGATCCGCAGCAACCTCCGGCTCGTCGTCAAGATCGCCCACGACTTCAAGGGCCTCGGGCTGCCGCTGCTGGACCTGATCTCGGAGGGCAATATCGGGCTGATGCGGGCGGTCGAGAAGTTTGACCCGTCCAAGGGCGCCAAGCTGAGCAGCTACGCCGCCTGGTGGATCAAGCAGTCCATGCGCCGCGCCCTGGCCAACCAGTCGCGCACCATCCGTATCCCGGTGCAGTCGGCCACCAAGATCAGCAAGATCCAGAATGCCCGCACCCGGTTGCGCGAGGAGCTCGGCCGCGAACCCACCAACGCCGAGATCGCGGTGGCCGTCAACTTGACCGAGCGCACCGTCTCCGGGCTGCGCCTCGGCAAGACGACCACCATCTCGCTGCACGACCCCATCCAGCAGGGCGAAGAGGGCGAGTTCCGCGACATCATCCCCGACGACAGCACCACCGCCCCCGACGAGATCGTCCAAGACGACGAGACCCTGCGCCACATGCTCGAACTGGTCGACCGCCTCGAAGACCGCGAGCAGCGCATCCTCAAGCTGCGCTTCGGCCTGGGCGGCGAGCGCCCGCACACCCTCGAGGAGGTCAGTCGCATCATCGGCCGCACCCGCGAGCGCATCCGCCAGATCCAGAACCAGGCCCTCGAGAAGCTCCGCCAGATGCTCGAGGAAGAGGCGCCCGAGATGCTCATCCTGGTCTGAGCGGCTACGCCCTCCGCCCGCGCCGCCGCAGCAGTCCCATCGCGCCCAGCGCCAGCACCGCCGCCGTGGCCGGTTCCGGCACCACCGTGCCCGCCACCATCACTTGGCTGATCAGGATGTAGCCGCCCGAGTTGACCACGGCATCGGTGATGCGGACGTAGCGCGCCTCGAGCGGGTTGAAGGTGTACTCCAGCGCCGCCAGGTAGCCGGTCGTCAGCGGGTAGCGATCGCCGCCGGAAAGCCCCGCCGTCACCTGGGTGTAGACCGCCCCGTCAGCCGAGACGTAGACGTTGTAGGACTTCGGGGTGTACTCACCGTTGCCGCAGACGGTCACGCGGTCGATCGTGCGGGACGCCCCGAGGTCGATCTGCAGGTAATCCCCCGGCACCCAGTTGCCGTTGCAGCCGTTCTGGGGATTGTCGTCGCGCAAAGTGCCGTTGTTCCAGCCGCCTTGCACACGCGGGTCGGTATGCGTCGGGCTGCCCAGGATGTTGGCCGAGATCGTCGTCGAAAAATTGGGCTGGTTGGCGTAGTTCACGACGTCGCCGAGGGAGAGCACGCCGTCGCCGAACGGCTCGATGGTGCGGAAGCCCGGGCCGCCGTAGCCGTCAGACGTGCCCGTGTAGTCGCCCGGTTCGTACCGCACCCGGATCGCCTCGTAGACGCCATCGGTGACATTAACGGTGACGGTGCTCTGGTACTGCCCCATCTCCTCGTAATCGTGCGATCCGATGCCCAGCGACCACGCCCCGTCCGCGTAGCCGTCCACGTAGTACCGCCGCAGCTCCTGCCCGGAAGACGTCCACGGCTGGACGTTGACGGTCTCGACCTCGCGCGGCCGATCGAACTGGATTCCCGCCCAGTACGTGGCGGCGCCGCCGCCAGTGAGTTGCCAGTTCGGCACCCAGGTGAAGTTCCCCCAGCGGAAATCACCGATCGAGCCGTGCGCCGAGTACGGCGACACCAGCTCCGCCCCGCCCACAATCGGGGTCACGGCCGTCGGCGCCAACTGCAGCCACGAGTAGTCGGACACGTTCACGTCCGCCGCGCGGGCACCCGCCGCCAGCACCACCGCCGCCATCATCGCCATCGCCAGAATACGCTTCGTCATGGTCTTTTCTCCTTGGGTTGGTCGGTTCCGCCGCTCTTCTTCGGTCCGCCAGGCTGCCATCCTGGTTTCTGGACTTGCACCGTGCCACGGGCTCTCTCCGCGGATGCCGGCCCGCATTCCACGGATGTCTTGAGTATAATATGACGGTCCAATCTCCGTGGGACCAGTCGTCACGGACGCGGGTTCTCTCCACTGCCCGCGCGGTTCGTCTTCGCCTGCCCGCATCCTGCCCCGCAGTCGGCGCGGGGTTCTGAGGCCGTGGAGAGCGGGCCGGCCTCCGCTCGCCCCTCACCACCTGTCGGTCTGACGCTCTCCTGCGACGGGTGGGAGTGCGTGAAAACACACGGCATTTTCACGAACTCGCTGCCGCCGCCACCGGCTCGGGCACGGCTTGCCTGGCGCGCTTGGCCCCTTACATTGGCGGACGATGAACGTGGTTCTCACAGGCCCCAAGGGGGTCGGCAAGAGCACGGTGGCTGAGCGGCTGGCGGCCCGGCTCGGCCTTCCGTGGCGGGAGACCGACGCCCTGGTCGAGAGCCTTTACCAGGCGGAGACCGGCCGGCGGCTGTCCTGCCGCGACATCTGGCGCGAGCACGGCGAGGCCGAGTTCCGGCGCTTCGAACTGGAGGCCGTGCGCCAGGCGGTGGCGGCGGATCCGTGCGTGATCAGCCTCGGCGGCTCGACCCTGTTCCAGGGGGAGGCCGTGGAGGTGTTGCGCGCGGGGGCGATCATCGTGCTCCTGCGGGCCGACCCGGCCGTGCTGTGGGAAAGGGTTCGGGACAGGGGAATGCCTGCCTATCTGCCGGATGCCCCGGACGGGGGCCGCGCGGCCTTTGTCGCGCGCGCCGGGGAGGTCATGGCCCAGGCAGCCGCCATCGCCGACCTCGCCGTCGAGACGGCGGGGCTGGAGGCCGGGGCGGTGACCGCCGCGGTGTTCCGCGCCGTGGCGGACCGGCTCGGCGTCCCGGATATGACCGCACAGGCGTTG
>MVZH01000009.1 GCA_002068325.1 Lentisphaerae bacterium ADurb.BinA184
ACCATGCGCCGGCATTCGTGGAGCTGCCACTCCATCGGGCCGCGCTGCGTCTGACTGGCCCGGAACCTCAGCACGGCCTGCCGCGAAGTCACCCGCCGGCCGCACAAACGGAATTGGCTCAACTCGACCCCGTACGGGTTGCGGATCTCCACGAACATGGGCCGCCGGCCCGCGCGCAACGGCACCCCGCCGCAACGCACCCGGCCGATCCCCAGGAACTCCCGCCCGGAGATGGCCAGCTCGACTTGGACGCCATTCGCGAATTCGATTTGTGACATGCCGGCCTTCTCTGTCGTGTATGACCCGCGCTTCACCGCCCCGCTCCCTATCTGCCCTTCGCCGTGTAACATACCGCCCGCGCCGACGCAGACAACACCGTGCCGCTTGCAGAACCCCTGCATCGGTGGCCGAGGCCGCGATGACGCGGCTGCCATGCAGGTCCAGCCGCATGCGCCTCCTCGAGCTGAGGGGGGCGCCGATGAGCGGCTCCGGCGGTTCGCGCAGGCCCTGAGGGCGTGACCGGGACCCAGGGCGCCGCACCGGCAACCGGCGCCTACCGTGGGGCCGCCCCTGCGGCGCTCGGCGGGCGCAGGAGCAGGCTGCGGATCTCGAAGGGGCGCAGAGTCAGCTGCACCGTATCTCCGGTAGGTTCCAGTGTTTCCTCAACGTCTTCAAGGAGATTGCACCGCGCCACGGTCTCGACGGCGCCGGGGGGCAGATGGAGCCTGGCGGTGCGTGCGGCGGGCGCATGATTGACCAGGCGCAGGACGATCGCGTCGCGGGGGCCAGCGGCGAAGGCGGGTTTGGCGGCCTGCAGTTCGACGTCTTCGGCGTCGAGGCGCAGCCCGAGGCCCCGCGGCGGGGGATCGGCGTCCTCGGTGGTCAGGAGGCAGGGTGCGGCTTGATTGAGTGCCGCCGCCTGCAGGGCCAGGGCGGGCAGGTCCGCCTCCTGTCCGTACGGCATCAGCGAGCACTCGAAATAGTGCCAGCCGCCGTCGCGCATGCCGCAGGTGGGCATGGGGTAGTCCTGGGCGTAGCGCTCCAGGCAGTGGCCGAATCCGGGGGAGCGCAACAGAGAGATGAAGAGGGTGCCATCGGCGATGCGGGCCGAAGGCGTTCCGCCGTTCAGCACTGCCCAGCCACACCGGCCATTCCCCGGGGCGGCGGCGACAAAGTGCAGCGCCGGCCAGTCGCCGTTGGGACTCCAGAGATGATTCTCCGTCTTCTCATAGCGATCTCGTCTGAGCCAGCCGGCGGGGATGGAGTAGTAGCCTGCATCGGTCGGCGCCTGAACCGGGAAAGCCACGCGCACCCGGCGGTCGGCGGATTTCCAGAAGATCTCATAGCCGAAATCGAGCCGTCGCAAACCCTCGATCAGGCGGACAGTGACATACCATTCCAGCGCGAAGATCTTGGGATCGGCTTCGCGGCCGAAGCGCAGGTTGGGCTCATAGCGGCCGCCATACCAGGCTTCCTGATAGCCGTCGAACCGGGCGGCGCCGAGAAGGCGGGTGTACTCCCCCAGGCCCGTGGCAAAGGCGGGCGTCCTGCGCGTGCCCCAGGGATCGCCTTGATCCTCCTCGAGCAGGATTTCGCCGAGGGTCTGTGCGGCCTCTGCCGCCGTCGCGCCGCTGCGCAGGTCGCGGACCTCTTCCACGCCATGCTCGCCGAGTCGGATTTCCAGACTGCCATTGTCCAGCCGGCGATCCGGCAGGGGGTGTGGCGGGCGGGCGGCTTCCAGGCGCAGCGACGTCCAGGCGAGCGGCTCGGCGGTCTGCAGTTCCAGGCGCGGCGTCACGCTCTCGGGGCGTGTGCGCGCGTCCGGCCCCACGGGGTTGATGAGGCGGTTCGTCGCCAGGGGCATGGCGGGCGAGTGGGCGTGCCAGGGGAGGATGACGGGATGGCGCGTGCCGGTTTCGGCGACCGCCACGAGGGGGGGTGCGCGCCGCCAGTCCGCCGGGGGCAGTTCAGCCCGGCATGGCAGGGGTGCCGCGTGGGGCATGAAGACGATGGCCTTTGTGCCTGGCGACGGCTTCACCTCCGCAGCCGGCGCGCGGCCCAGGGCGCGGCGTCCTTCCGCCCGGACGCGGCTCATGCAGTCCGTCATACGGTCGAGGAGTTCACGGCTGGCCTCGTCCTGGTGAGTGCCGGTGACCGCATCGTGGAAGAAGGCGAGGGGGAGTTCGAGGAAGAGCGTTTCCCAGCGCCGGCGATCGAGTCTTGCGCGGGCCCCGGCGGTGAGGGCGATGGCCTTTTCCCAGCCGTAGTAGACAGACTCCAGGCGGCGCGCCGTCTGCTTGACGCGGATGCGGCTGACCAGGCAGCCCGTCTGGACGGGGTTGTTCTCGACGCGTGATCCGACCGCCCCGTCCGGGGCTGTATCCACGGCGTGGGCCAGGGGTTTCCAGAGGTGGGCCAGCAGGCGCGGAGTCCCCCAGCGGTACTGCACCGTCGGGTTCTCCCTCTCCCAGTAACGAAGGTGCTGGCTGAAGCCCTCCGGCGGCAGCATCTCCTCGGACGTGACCGTATACTGCGCCCAGTCCTCCAGGAAGGCGTCCGCCGCCACCGGTTCGAAGGGGGGATAGACGTTCTGCGGCAGGTCAAGCCCGGTGCCGGAACAGGCCGGGCAACCTTCCGCCGCCAGATTGTGGCAGACGCGGCAGGGCTCGTGATAGCAGTGATCAAAGAAGTACGATCGCCCCGGTGCGCCCCACCAGACCAGGACGGTGGATCCGTCAAGCCCGCGCCAGTACTGGTTGTCCGGCAGGGAATAGGACATGCCGTTGATGCCCGGAAGTCCGCATTGGCGGATCACCTGCGGGAATTGGGCGGACGACCCGAAGCCGTCGCCGTGGTTGGCCAGCAGCGGCGGCATCTTCAGCACGTCCCGGCAATAGCGCACGCCGGAGGCGAGGTTGCGGCAGAGGGTCTCGCCGGAACACAGGTTGGCGTCAATGATGGCCTCGCCGGCGCCGCAGACTTCGAACAGCCCCCGGTCGTAGAGCGCCTGCAGCCGGGGCAGCGCGTCCGGGTGGGTTTCGAGGAAGGCGCGCAGGGTCAGCGCCTGCTCCACGCTGTAGGCGCCTTCGCCCTGTTCGGCCAGTTCGAGGTTGCGCTGGAGGCACAGCTCTTCGATGCGCCGGTAGCTGGCGTAGCGCCTGCCCTGGTAGACGTACTCGCGGTCCCAGCAGCGCCGCCAGATCAGGTCGAAATGGTTGCTGAACTGCACGCAGACGGTCTTCATCGCGCCGCGCTCCCTCGCCAGGTCCACTCATGAACCGCCGAGACGCCAAGGCGTCAAGTCGCCAGATGTCTGTCAGAGCTCTGTCAAGTCGGTGCTGCGACGTTCTTCGCGCCCGTGCTGTGGCCTGCCACGATTCACGTTCGCAGGGATCATGCCGTCAGCCCAATCAGCCAGCGCTTCCTCCATCGTCGTCTCCCGTGTCTCGCCCGACGCGCCTCAGGCCGCGCCGCCGGAGGCCAGTTCCCATAACGCCCGTCCCCGTCACCACAGAGATCACAGAGATCACAGCGAGCACAGAGCCCTTGCCGCTCGCACTGCCGGGAGCGGCGAGGCGCATCCTC
The DNA here is from genome assembly GCA_002068325.1 of Lentisphaerae bacterium ADurb.BinA184. Classification (GTDB taxonomy): domain Bacteria; phylum Verrucomicrobiota; class Lentisphaeria; order Oligosphaerales; family MVZH01; genus MVZH01. The sequence continues at coordinate 3,586 of MVZH01000009.1, forward strand.
TCTGTGTCCTCTGTGCTCTCGGTGGTGAACAGGTTCCTTGTCTTCCAGGCAAAGAGTATTGCGCCCCGCCCTGCGAGTGGAACGGCCTGCGGGACGTGCTGACGTGGGCTGGCAGGGCTGGACTCTGCTTTGGATGGGGATACCGTACCACTCTTGAGGGAAAGTCCAATTTGAGGCGAACCTGGGCACTCGCCTGAAGTATTCACAAAGAGGAGACGGAGGCGGCGAAGGGGCCGCGTTGCAGAGGGGTACCGCCCCACGTACGGTTGGGCGGCATGGAAACTGACGCCTCTCTCAGTAGTTCGTAGGCCATGGCGACACAATGAGATAGGCCTACGCTATCTCCGTTGCCTCTTTGTTCATGAATCGCTCAGGCCAGGCACGCGGCGCGGTTTCCAGGGCATCGGCTCGCGCCGGGCATCATGACAGGGCTTCTCGCCAGCGCCCCGGCCCGTCCCACAGTTGTCAGCCGTTGTCGGGGATTCCCGCGTCCCAGCACGAAGACCGTCTGCCGGGGCGGACCGAGGACGGGGGCAATGGCCGGCCACGGCAGGCAGTGGCGAGACGACAGGTGAGACGCGAACGACGCAGGAAAGGACAGTCCCCATGCGCAGGCAAGCGAGCATCGGCATCCTGACGGTGGCGATGGCGTGGGCGGGGTTCGGGCTGGGGCAGGAGTCCCCGTTGCCCCGGCCCGCCGCCGGCATCTATTCCCTGGCCGAGTTCGGGGCGATCCAGCCGGGCGCGGCGGCGCGCGAGACGTACGAGCGGGCCGGCGCCGCGATCCTGGAACGCGGCGGAGGGCTGCTCGTGCTGCCGCCGGGCACGGCGCCTGACCTGGAGCCGCGCAACCACTGGGGGCCGGCGCTGACCCGCTGGCAGAATGTGGACCTGGTCGCTGTACTCGACCTGCGGTACGGCACGCCGGCCCTGAACCTGCCCCAGCAGGGCAACCCGGTCAACAACGGCTGGGCGGGCCTCAAGCTGCGCCGAATCCAGGACAGCCCGTTCGTCTACTGGCCGTGGACGCCCTCGAAGATGCTCCACGCCTACCAGGCCGTCGTCCGGGGCGGTTCCTCGGTGCTGCGCAACGTGGAGACCGTGCCCGTCGGCGAGGTCGTGCGAATCTATCCCGAGACCATCCGCGGCATCTTTCCCAACCAGCACCTCGGTTTCCGCACCCTGGGGGTCACGCCGGCGCGGCAGGCCGCCCTGCTGGTCAAGACGCTGGGCTGGGACGGGGATCGGCACGCCCCCTATTTCATCGTCGAGGAGCTGACGGACCGCGCCAACCGCCTCGACACCCGGCCGTTCGCCCTCGAAACGGCGGGGCAGGGGGAGATCTCAAACAAGCAGGACTTCGGGGTGGCCGACATCTACAGCACGCACAACACCGACAGCCAGGCCTACGACATCAAGGTGGTGCGCACCCAGTACGGGCATGGCGACACATTCCTGGTCGGCGCCATGTACGGCTACCAGGGCGACGTGATGTCGGGGCGCGGCGACGAACAGGGCATGGCCTTCAGCGCCGAGATCGAGCAGGATCCCGCGCCCTTTGCCGGCACGGTGGAATCGGTGGACTGGGCGACCAACGTGCTGGTCTTCCGGCCGGGCGCCTATGGTTGCGGAAAGCTGGCCACCTCGCGGCCGATCATCAACCTCAACGAGAGGAAGTGGATCATCGCCGGGACGGCGGTGGTCGAGCCCGACCCCGCGGAGGAGTCCGCGGGCGGCGGCTGGTCGGAGGGCCGCGGGCGCATCGTCGGGTCGTCCGACAGCGGCTGGAGCGAGGCGGTGGTCGGCCGCTACTTCGCGCTGGCCGAGCCGGGCGAGTACCTGGAGGGGGGCGATGGCGGCTCCTACATGTATGGGCTGGGCGGGCAGCATGGGGGGCGGACCTACCGCTGGTTCCCGATCCGCGCGTTCAGCCGCCTTCCCGATGGACGCCTGGAGATCCGCCTCGAACGCATCTGGTACACGGTGCGGGACGGCGTGCCGACACTCTACAACCCGGCCAACGCGGGACGTCCGCTGCGCTACATCATCGCCCCCGGCGCCATGGTCACCGACGTCGCCGACGGCTGGATGGAGAACCTCCACAACCGTCCCGGCCCGACACACCCGCGCACCCTCCGGCTGGCCCCCGGGCCTGACGCCGGCACGCCGCTCGATTTCGAACCGGGCGATCCGATCGTGCAGGCGGTGGGCGCCGAACCCCGCCAGCCCACCGGCCTGCGCATCCGCATGTTCAACAAGGTGCCTTCGTCCTGGCCAGGCGGGGCCATCGAGCTGTACAACTGGGGCATCGTGTCGCAGTACGCCGGCCTGCAGATCGGCGCGCCCGGCGAGGCGACGCGTCTGGATGAGGCCCTCTCCCGGCGGAAGGAGAAGCGGCCGCCCTTCCGCAACGCGGTCGTCGTGGATGTGCCCACCGAGGCGGGCATCCGGTTCAACGCTGACGTGGCCCACGGGGCGCTGGTGTTCAACCAGCCGCACGCCGCCCAACCGATGGTGTGGCGGCACGCCGGCGGCTGGACGCGCCTGGCCGTGGATCCCGGCAACGGACTCATGGAGGTGACCGGCGGCGGGCTGGCCGTGCCGGCCCTGCGCGTGGCCGGGGGGCTGTCGGCCGACGAGACGCCGGCCCGCAACCTGCGCGGACTCGACGTGCCGGTTCCCGCCGGCGCCACGCGCCTCGAGGTGAAGTTTGCCGAACCCGAGAGCGACGCGCGCTACGCGCTCACCGCCCAGCCCAACTGGGTCACCGGCTTCGGGGTCACCGCCAAGCGCGCCGACGGGTTCGCGGTCGAGTTCGCGACTCCCGCCCCTGCGGCCGCCAAGGTGGACTGGATCCTCATCCGTTGACCGCACCGGCAAAACGCCGGGGAATGCCCGTTGTTACTTGACCGGCTGGCCTGAATGATTCACCGCCAAGTCGCCAAGACGCAAAGCCCATTGACGTTGAACACGTTGCGATGACTGCAGAGGCGCTTGCAGAACCCCCGCGGACGGCAACTGCCTCATGAGGAGATGGAGGGCGGACCTCCGTGTCCGCCAGGTCATACCCGAAGACCCGGTTTGCCGCGGCGGAACCCGGACGACACGGAGGTCGTCCCTCCAGCCCGACAGACGGCAGTCCTTGTCGAGGCCGATGGCGACCGGGGGTTTTTCGCAGCCCCTCACGCCTGGGTTCTGCAAGCGGCTCTGTAAGATACCCGCGAGCGTGAGGCCTGACAGGCCACAACACGTGCGGGAAGGAGGTACGTCTCGCCAGTCAGCCGCGGCGCCGGCGGCCCGCCAAGCTCACGCCGGCCAAAGCGAGGATCAGGGCGCTCGCCGGTTCGGGGATGACGACCACATCGGTGCCGATGGCGAACAGCGAGAACGCGCCAATGCCGGCGGCACTGATCTGCTTCTTGCTCAGGTCGACGCCCGAGGTGACGTCCACCCACGCATTGCCATCGAGGTGGTACAGGCGCAGCGCCGTCTCCGTCAGCCCGAGGGAAGTTGCCAGCGCATCGTCATAGCGGAAAACGATGTCGGCGGTGCCAAACTGCAGCCCGGCGGCCGAAAGGTCCCAGACGGCCAGCAGGTTCCCGGCCGTGCGCGCCAGTTCCCCGCGGTCGGTGGCGAGGAGGGAGGCACTCAGGTTGCCGGGGGCGGCAACGTCGGTGAACGCGATCCGCAATGAGTTGACCAGGTCGATATCCGTATCGGCCGGGTTCTCGCCCCAGTTGTAGGCCCCCGCGCCGGCGGCCACCGAAATCGCGGGCAGTACCAGTCTGCCGCCGTCGACCGCAAACCAGCCGGTGCCTCCCTTGCCGTAGTAGAAGTTGTTGTCGGCGGACAGCTTGTACTCGTTGTTGTCAATCGTGTTGGTGACGGCCGTGAAGGCGGTCAGATCGAGATCGCGATCCGCCCCGTAGCCGTTGGCGATGACGTAACCGTTGTTCCGCAGCGTGCCGGTGAGCCCAACCGTGCCGTGCCCGGTGAAGGTGCCGTAGGTGGTTCTCCGGTAGCCGGACCCGCTCATCTTGGCGGTGATGTTGCCGACGATCAGGCTGCCGCTGCCGGTCAGGGCGCCGGAGCTGCCTGCCGCGTCGCCGAAGTAGTAGTCGCCATCCCTGTCGCCCCATTGATTCTGTTGTCCGACGATGACGCTGTACCCGTTGCTGGCCAGGGTTCCGCCGGTATGGCTGATGCGGGCGGGCGTGGCGCTGCCGCCGGCCGCGTAGAAGGCCGCGCCCGTTCCGCCGGTCAGGGTCCAGGTTCCGGACCGCAGGTTGACGGCGGCTTCGCCGACGGTTGCCCCGGCCGGGCCGCCGCTTCTCAGCGTCCCGCCATTGATCGTGATGGTGGCCGAGCCGTCGCCGATCGCGCCGCCGCCGTTGCCCTGCGGTTCCAGCGTGCCGCCGGCGAGAATCTCGAGTTCCCCGCTGGCAAACTGGAAGTAACCGGGCCGCTGAAGCGCCGACAGGGTCACTTTGCCGCCGGCCGTATTGTAGATCCTGTCCCAGGAACCCGGCCACGACGCGAGCGGGGTGCCCGGCGGGTTCTCCCAGTTCAGGCTGTTGTAGTTGTTGTCCGTCCCGTTCCAGTAGAAGTCCGCCGCGGTTGCGAAGACTGAACTCACGAGAACCAGGGCCACGAACACTCGGTTGGCCAGCCACATTGCGGTCATGACGGTACTCCTTCTGGTTGCGGTTCCTGCCGTGCGGTTGTCGTTCGGTCGCTCCATGGCGAGTCTCCGGGTTGTTTCACTTCGGTGTCGGGCGGGGATGATGAGCATGGGCAGGGCTTTCTCTCAGTGTCCGGGACGGGCCGGCCGGCGGTCCCCGCGGCCGTCGCGGCCTTGGTGTCCGCTCCAAGCCGGTTCCCACCCATGGTACACGTCCTTCGCCGTTGACGCACCCGCGCGCCACACCATGCATGCAAGACTGCGTATGCACAATATAGGATCCTGCCGCGGGGGGTCAACTGGCGCGGCGTCTGGGCGCATGTCACTTCCGTAGGGATCCCGCCTGCGTTCCGATGAACGACGGGGACATCACCGCCAGACCGGGGCCGGGCAAGTGCGACGCCGGGAGATCGCCGGCCGCTGCAAGATCGAAGGATCTGGCCCCCCGGCCCTGGAGTTTGGCGCAAGTCGACTGCCATGAACGATGACACCCTTCTTGTGTTTGGCCTTTGAAATGCCGCGGCGGAGCCGCTCTGGAGTGCGGTCGCCCGCTTGCCACGCCATAGCCCTCTGGCGACGGCGGGCGACCGCTTTAAACGGCCGGGGCCTGCCCCGGCGCGTTCATTGTTGCCGTCAACCATAGAGAGTACAGAGACCACAGAGGGGGAACTGGCTCTGCGCTGGCGTTGGCGGGTGTTTCGCGCCAACGCAAGCGCAAAGCTCTCTGTGAACTCTGTGTCCTCGGTGGTGAACAGATCAGGATAGCACTGGAATGGGATCTGGCGTCTGCTTCCGAACCGGCTTCACGGCTCCCTTGGAGAGGCCCTGGGAGACTGCCTGCTGCGGAAGTGACATGCGCCCGGTGGCATTGGTCGGGGTTGAACCGCCTGGACTGTCGCGCTATAGTACGCGCGATTCTCTTGGCGGCAAACCGGGCGGCGCCGGCCGCCGGGGGGCATTCGGCCGCGGGCCTGCGTCATTTCGTGCCGTGTGGAACTGGAGAGCATGAAGTACGATCGTCATCACGCCCTGCTCGAGAGCGCTATCCCCGGCCTGCCCGCCCCGCGGCGCGGCAAGGTGCGGGATGTCTACGACGTCGGGGATGCGCTGCTGCTGGTCGCCACCGACCGTATCAGCGCCTTTGATGTGGTCATGCCCAACGGCATCCCCGACAAGGGCCGGGTGCTGACCGCGATGAGCCTGTTCTGGTTCGGGCGGCTGGACTTCATCCCCAATCACCTGATCTCCGCCGACCCGGCGCAGTACCCCGCCCCGGCGCGGGTGTTCGCCGACGATTTGCGCGGGCGCTCGATGCTGGTGAAGAAGGCCGCCGTGGTGCCGGTCGAGTGCGTCGCCCGCGGCTACCTGGTCGGCTCGGGCTGGAAGGAGTACCAGGTCAGCGGTTCGGTCTGCGGCATCCACCTGCACCACGGCTACCGGCTGGCCGACAAGCTCGACCACCCGATCTTCACCCCCGCCTACAAGGCCGAGCAGGGCGAGCACGACGAGAACATCCGCTACGCCAGGGTCGTCGAACTGGCCGGGCCGGAGACGGCCGCGCGGCTGCGCGACTACACCCTCCGGCTCTACAGCGCCGCCGCCGAGCACGCCGCCCGCCACGGCATCCTCATCGCCGACACCAAGTTCGAGTTCGGCTTCGACGGGGACCGCCTGATCCTGATTGACGAAGTCCTGACCCCCGATTCAAGCCGCTTCTGGCCGGCCGCCGAGTACCGCCCCGGCCACAACCCTCCGAGCCTGGACAAGCAGTTTGTCCGCGACTGGCTCGAAAGCGTGAAGTTCGCCAAACGCCCCCCCGCCCCGGACTTGCCGGACGAGGTGGTGGCCAAGACGCGCGAGAAGTACTTGGACGCCTTGAAAGCGCTGACCGGCGCCGGCCTGTAGCCCGGGCGGTCGGCGACGCACCCCTGGCCTGAACGCACGAACGAAAGAACGGCAATGGCTTCGACGACCCAGCACAAGGCTCTCCTGAAGTGGGTGTCCGAGATCGAGAGGATGTGCCGGCCGGCACACGTCTACTGGTGCGACGGCACAAAGGCCGAGTACGACGCGCTGATCAAGCTGACCCTGGACACGGGCGCGGCGACGCGGCTGAACCCCGACCGCCGGCCCAACAGCGTGCTGTTCCGCAGCCACCCCTCGGACGTCGCGCGCGTCGAGGACCGCACCTTCATTTCGACCCCGGACAGCGAAGACGCCGGCCCCACCAACAACTGGATGGATCCGGCCGAGTTGAAGCGGGAGATGGCCGCGCTGTACACCGGCTGCATGGCCGGCCGCACGCTGTACGTGATTCCCTTCTCCATGGGGCCGATCGGCTCGCCCATCGCCAAGGTCGGCATCGAGATCACGGACAGCCCGTACGTGGTCGTCAACATGCACATCATGACGCGGGTCGGCCAGAAGGTCCTCGACACCCTGGGCGAGAAGGGCGAGTTCATCCCCTGCCTGCACTCCGTCGGCGCGCCCCTCGCGCCGGGGCAGAAGGACGTTGCCTGGCCGTGCGCGCCCATCGGGCAGAAGTACATCTCGCATTTCCCCGATGAGAACCTGATCTGGAGCTACGGCTCCGGCTACGGCGGCAACGCCCTGTTGGGCAAGAAGTGCCTGGCCCTGCGCATCGCCTCGGCCATGGCCCGCCGCGAGGGCTGGATGGCGGAGCACATGCTCATCCTGCGCCTCACCAACCCGGCCGGACGCCGTTTCCACATCGCCGCCGCCTTCCCCAGCGCCTGCGGCAAGACCAACCTGGCCATGCTCCAGCCCACCATCCCGGGCTGGAAATGCGAGTGCATCGGCGATGACATCGCCTGGATGAAGATCCGGCCTGACGGGCGCCTGCACGCCATCAACCCGGAGGCCGGGTTCTTCGGCGTGGCGCCGGGGACCAGCTACAAGTCCAACCCCATGGCCATGAAGACCATCCGCGCCAACAGCATCTTCACCAACTGCGTGCTTACCGACGACGGCGACATCTGGTGGGAAGACATGGACGTGCCCTGCACCCACGGCATCGATTGGAAGGGCCAGGAGTGGACCCCGGACATGAAGGACGCCGACGGCAAGCCCATCAAGGGCGCCCACCCCAACGCCCGCTTCACCGCGCCGGCCCGCCAGTGCCCGGTCATCTGCCCCGACTGGGAGGACCCCGCCGGGGTGCCGATTGACATCTTCGTCTTCGGCGGCCGCCGCACCCACGTCATGCCGCTGGTGCACCAGGCCTTCGACTGGGACCACGGCGTGTTCATGGGCGCCACCGCCGCCTCCGAACCCACCGCCGCCGCCCTCGACGTCAAGGTCAAGCTGCGCTACGACCCGATGGCCATGCTGCCGTTCTGCGGCTACCATATCGGCGACTACTGGCAGCACTGGTTCGAGATGGGCGACCGGCTCGGGGAGAAGGCCCCGAAGGTCTTCTACGTGAACTGGTTCCGCAAGGACGGCAAGCGCTGGCTGTGGCCCGGCTTCGGGGAGAACAGCCGCGTCCTGAAGTGGATGTGCGAGCGCGTCGAGGGAACCGCCGGCGCCCGCCGGACGCCCCTCGGCTACATGCCGGCCCCCGCCGACCTCGACACCGCCGGACTGGAGGTCGGCGCGGCCGACCTCGAAACCCTCCTCAGCGTTGACGGCAATGCTTTCCGCGACGAACTCGACGAGCTCGACGCCTTCCTCAAGAAGGTCGGCGACCGCCTGCCGGAGCGCATGAAGCGCCAAGTCGCCGCCTACAAGCAGCGCCTCGGGGCGTAGGCCGTGGCCGGGCGGCGGCGGCCCTGAGCCGCAAGCCGTCCGTGCGGCCGCGCGCTTCTCGCGCTGTGGTCGCCAAGGACGTCCGCCCGGTGCGTTGGCCGGCCGGGGCCGCTCCCGTTACGCCTGACGGCGCCGCACGAAGGCCGCAAGGCCGGCCGCGGCCAGCAGCGTGAGAGCGCTCGGCTCGGGCACCGGCACCTCGAACGCGCCCATGGCGTAGCCGGCGCCGTCCGGCCGGGCCAGCCCGAGGAGGTCAACGGCGATGCCGAGGTTCGTGCCGGCATCGATGAGCGGGCTGCTCGTGCCCAGCGTATACGCCTCCCCGCCAGACGCCTTGAACCCCGGATCCACTGACATCGCCCCCGCGCCCGCCGCGGCATCGCCGAGGTAGTTGCTGGCCTGGCCCCACACATCGTTGTACTCAAGGACGGCCGTGCCCGTGCCGCCGTTCCGGTTGAAATGGACACCGACCGCGCCGTTGTTGGCCACGATGCTGTCGCGCACGCGCACGCCGAGATCACTGGCTTCGCCGTTGTATGTGACGCTGATGCCGCCGCCGGGGTTGTCGACGATGGTCGAGTGCACAATGTCCACGGCGTAGTCGTTGAGCACGCGGTAGCCGCTGGCTGTGATCGCGTAGCCGCCGAGGTTGCCGGCCACCAGGCAGTTTTCCAGGTAGTACTCTCCATGCCAGTAGTCGGCACCGCCGATGGCCGCGCCGCGCGGCGCCGAGTTCCCGGTGAAACGGCTCTGCCTGACCGCGATCGGATCGTTGCCGGCGCCGTCCGGGCTGAACAGCGCGCCGCCGTTCGCGGTGGCGGTGTTGCCCTCGAACACGCACCCCTCGATGCGGGCCGTGGCATCCGAGTTCGCGCCCGTGGTCACGTGGATCGCCCCACCGGTGCCGGCGGCATTCCCCTCAAAGGTGCAGTTCTCGACCAGGTGGGTGAAGGCATACGACGGCGTCCAGCAGAGGGCCCCGCCCTGGGCGTCGGCGTGGTTGTTGACGAAATCGGAGTTGCGCAGGAGGGTGCCGGCGGCCGTGCCGGCCAAATAGACGGCCCCGCCGCTGGCCGTGGTGGTGTTGTTCTGGAAGAGGCAGTCGTTGATGGACATGCCGACTGCCCAGCCGCCGGCCCCGCCGATGGCACCGCCGGCCAAGGTGTGGTTGGCGTTCTGGAAGGTCAGCCCGTCGAACGTGCTGCCCATAGTCCAGTGGGACGGCGTGTTCTGGTAGAAGGCCCGGGTGTTCGCGCCATTGAGGTCGATGACCGAGCTGCGCGGCACGCGGCCAGCCTCGCTCCAGTCCCCGGAACCGGCATAGCCGCCCTTGATCGTCATGTACTTGGTGATCTCAATGCCGTTGGCGCCAAACGTCTCGCCGGCAATGGAATAGGTGCCGTCAGCAATCGCGAGCGTGCCTTCATTCTGCCCCACCGCGGCATTGAGATTGAGCGCGGAGACGGCGGCCGTGATGGAGTTGAAGGGGTCGGCCATGCCGCCCCCGCCGCCGGCCGGCGCCGTCACGTCTACGTAGTACGTCAGCGGGGCGGTGCTGGCGGAGACTCCTGCCACGATCGCGACAACAAGGGCCGTCCGGCGCAGACTGTCGAGTACATGGTTCCACGTCATCGTCGTCACTCCTTCTCTTTGGTTGGGGCCGTTGGGGACAGGAAGCACGGGACACGTGCGGGCCACTCTTCGAAGTCGCCGAGTCAGATTGACCGTCCGTTCTCCCCTCACAGCCTAGGCTCTTCACCACCCTCTAAGGATCAGGAACCAAGGGCATTCCAACCGACTGTCGCTTCGCCTGGATTATTCACAAAGAGGAAACGGAGGCAACGAAGGGCTTGCGTTGCAGGGGGTTACCACTCCACGTGCGGTCGGGCATCGGGGAAAGCGACGGCGCTCTGACTGGTTCGTAGGGTATTGTGAACCAATGAGATATACCTCAGTTGTCTCCGTTGCCTCTTTGTTCACGAATCGCTCAGGTTGGCGTGTCAGGGCACACCATGCAGTCAGGTGCGAGGCGGAATGCCACGACACGGTGTACCATGCCGGGCGGACGTGACAGGCTCACCCCGCCGCCCGGCGGTCGGCCGGGCCGGCGCGCCAGACGACGCCATCACGCCGGCATCCGGTGCGAGTCCAGACTCTACACGCGGCCTCGAGAAAGTGCAAGCCCCGGGTGCGGAGCCGGGCGCACCGGGCGCGCGCTCACTGGCACACGGGCGGGAGAGCCGGTAGATTGTCTGGACGTAACGCAGAGTTGCCGAGGCATTGATGCCTTGTGTCCGAGAGGCCCCTAAACCGAAGGCAGAGAAGAAAGGGTCGAGACGATGAAACGAACCGGGCTGTTGAACGGGATCCTGACGGCGGCCGTGTGGGCGGGGTTGGCGGCGTGGCCGGCGCGGGCCGCGTGGCTACCCTTCCTCGAAGAGGATTTCAATACAACATGGGACGGCCAGGTGGTGTCGCCGGTCAATCTGCCGGGGGCGTCGTGGGCCGTCGGTCAATCGTGGGGGGGTGGCGGCGTTGTGACCTATGGCGGTGCGGTGAGCGGCATCATGGAGGCGGATTTGGAGGCCAAGGCCAGCCTGCTGAGTGCCGGCGGCTATGTCAAGCCGACGCGCATCCTCGTCGAGGCCCGTGTCCAGACAGACTGCGCGGGCACCGATGGCGCCTGGCGCGGCGCCCTGGTCGGGTTTTCGAGCACAGCTACGGCGGGCAACGTGCGCGGCAACGAATACGGCATCGTCTTGCGCGGCGCCGATGGACAGGTCGGACTGCTGAACAGCAATGTCTTGGTTCAGGCGCTGCCCCATGCCGGCACCTGGGACAACACCCAGTACCATACCCTCTCCTACTGGGTCGACACCGCCACAGGCAACGCCTACGATGTCATGGTGGACGGCGTCGCCTACGCCTTCTCGCCCGTGTCCTTCTTTACGGACGCCAACACCAACTACGGCATGTTCTACGCCTCGTCGCAGTCGGCTGGCGGCTACACCCGCATGGACAACCTCCGTTTCAGCCGGATTCCCGAGCCGGCGTCGTTGGTTCTTGTGGCCGGCGGCGGGTTGCTGAGCCTGCGGCGGCGGAGGCGGGCCAGGAACGCTTGCGGCTGCCGTGCGGCAGGAACGATGTTCGCAGCCGCGGGGTCTGCCAAGCAGGCGACCTCCGCCGGAACCTGCCCGGACAATGAGGGGAACGCGACCATGAAGCGCAGTGCACAGGCCTGGGGGATTGTTGTGACGGCTCTTCTGGCGCTGGCGCCGGCACCAGCGCGCGCCGAATTCATCCCCAACCTGGCACTTGGCAGGCCGGTGTTCGCCACCAGCGCTGTCTGGGATTCCAACAACCTGGTGGACGAGGCGTTCGGCCTGCATGCCGGCAGCGCCACTTGGCATTTTGCCGCGCCCTATGCCGTCGGCCCCATCGCCCCCTACTTCGGCGGCGTTGACCTCGGCGGCGTCGGCAACACGGTGCAGATCGGCACCATCCGTATCCGGGGCGGCGATGAATACTCGGCACGCACTTGGACGCTGCAGAGCCGCGACAGCGCCGCCGATCCGCTCGACGGCCTGGTCGATTCGGGCTGGACGGACACCGGGGTCGGCCGCACCGGCGACACCACTGGCTTCCGCTACATGGTCCACTCCTTCGCCAGTCCAGTCGACACGCGCGCCCTCCGTTTCCGCATGACGGAGGGCGAGAACACCAACGACCGCCTCCAGGAACTCGAGGTTTTCAGCGCCGACCCTCACGGCTACAGCCGCAACGCGATCGACGCCCTCGACCCGGCGCTGAGCCGCGAGGACGGCGTTCCGATCACCACGGCAACCAGCCTTGAGCGGCTCCGCGACAACGCCTTTGACGAGGCAACGCCCGACGGCGTGCCTCCCTTACAGTACAACCTTGGCGACCCGCTGGCCCGCGCGGTCATGAACTATGACTTCACCTTCCCCAAAGCCATCACCCTCGACGGGCTGCGGTTCTACTTCATCCCGGGCATCGGCAACAGCCACGCGAACAGCGATCTGTCCATCCAAACCCTCGTTGACGGCGTGTGGACGACGGTCGCGGGCGGCTCCCAGGAACCCGATGACGGACTCAACGTGTTCGACTTCTCGGCCGCCCCCATCCTCACCGACCTGCTCCGCATCTCGCACACCGCCTACGACATCAACGGCGACCCCCGCAGCGCACTGTATGCCTACGAGATCGAACTCTACGGCACGCCAATCCCCGAGCCGGCCGCCCTGATGCTGCTGGCCGGGGGCGGAACGTTGTTCCTGGGCCGCCGCCGCGGCGGCAGGCGGGCCGCTGGCAACCCTGCGACGAACCGGTCCTCGCACCAGCATCCAGGCACAGATAGGAGTGGAACCATGAACCGGAGCATGACGAGAGTCGGTATGGTGGCGGCGGTGGCGGTGTTCGCGGCAGTCGAGGCGTCGGCGGCAGTGTGGACGAACCTGGCGGTCGGCTCGACGGTCGGTGGCAACCAGGGCGCGCAAACGTGCCTGATCGATGAGGAAGGACAGGCTGGGAACCCCCGCTGGCACCAGACCAGCACGGATTTCGACGCGAACCCCGGCCGCATCTACTTCCATCGCGGGTCGGCCACGGACATGGCCTTCATCCGCTTCTGGGACTGGAGCGATCCCGCCACCCCTGGCCCCATGGCCTGGCGGCTGCAGCAACTGACCGGCGCCGATCCCAACAACGACGCGGACTGGACCGACATCGCCGGAACCAGCGAGGCCTCCCCCTCGGTGCCGCGGTACTACCATCAAACCTTCGCTCCGGTCACCACCTCGGCGTTGCGCTGGTACATCACCGGCGACAACCTTGACGGCGCCGGCAACCTCCGCTACACCGAGTTCGAAATCTATGGCGCCGACCAGAATGCCCTCGACCTGACGGGCGCGGCCACCCAGATCGTCCATTCCAACGGCACCAACCTCGTCCCCTATGTCGCCGAGAACAACGTGTACAACCGCTACGACGGCCCCGGCGGCGCGCAGAAGGTCACCATGCTGTGGAGCGGAAAGCCCCTCATCATAGACCACCTCCGCATCTACTCCGAGGACCGCGCCAGCGGCATCCAGGCCTTCACCCTCCAATACCTCCGCCTCGACGGCGACCCCCTCAACGACGACGACTGGCTCGCCACCGGCATCGCCGAGACCAACAACTACACGCCCATCCTCAACTATGACCTGGGCGGCCTCGTCACCCTCGGCCTGCGCCTCGACATCACCGACCCCTCGACCAACGGCGGCCACGAAATCCTCCGCCTGCGCGAACTGGAAGTCTTCGGCACCGTAATCCCCGAACCGTCCACGGTGCTGCTCCTCGCCGCCGCTGGCCTGCCGCTCCTGCGCCGCCGCGGCTGATCTGGATCCTCGGGTTCGGGGTCCCCGCACGCCGCCGGTGCCGCGGGGCGCCCGGGGCGTGAGGCGACGCCGCGCCGGCGGTCAGGCCGACTCCAGCAGGCGCCTCCAGGCCTGCCGGTGCGCCGGCTGGGTGTTCCACGTGTCCAGGTGCTCCCCCACCTTCACGAGGAATGTCCGCCGCAGGGATTCCCCACCCAAGGCCCACACTCCGCGGCCAAACTCCACAAGGTCGAACACATAAACGTTCTGCCCGCCGGCAAACGCGCGGCCAATGCGGTCGTCCAGTGTCTGCCGGTCGTCGTCCGTGGTTCCGGGCGCGGCAAAGAAGATGTCCCTGACCTCTCGCCGCCGCGCCTTCTTGATCGTTCCCTCGACGTCGTCCAGCGTCAGCCGCCGATCCTTGACTTCGACGGCCAGAACCACCCGCCCGTCACGGTCAAGGCACTCCAGATCCGCCGCCAGCCCGACCGCTTCGTCGCTGGCGTTGATCCGGGCCCGACTCACCCGAGCATAGAGGCCGAAGTGCTCTCCGATGGCGTCAAACAAGGCGCCACACAGGGCCAGGGCACGATCCCCGCCGGACCGCTCGCCGAGGAACGCGGCCGCGAGTGCGGTCACGGTCTCCAGGCTGACTCTGGGGGGCACCGGATAGACGAAGCGCAGAGACTGCTGGCGCCGGTACATGACGAGAAGCACTTGCCGGAAGAGCGTCAGCGTGAAGGCCGCATCCCTGCGGGCCTCCACGTCCTCAAGGACTCTGACCAGTGTATCCCATCCCGCGACGTCCTTCTTGCTCTCGTCTCCCCTCCTCATCCGCGGAATCCGCATGGGGTTGCCCACGTATGGATCGCTCGACGATCCCAGGATGTCCTCCTGGTCGTGATTGAAGGGGGCCAGGACCTTGCTGCCCAGGCTGCGCGCGTCCCATCCGCTCACCTGTTCCCCTGCCTCGTGCCGTTTCTGGAGGCAGAGGCAGTCGAGGGCGGGATCCGTCAGCTTGCCGAGCAGTTGGACTGGCAGGCAGAAGCGGTACGCCACCTGCCGGTGGTTCACCGAGGCGGCGATGGCGTCGCGGAGGACAGGGTCAGGGACATACACCAGATCGGGTTGCGCCATGGCGTCCGAGACGACGCGCGCCCATTCGTCGAGGAGGATCGCCTTCGCCTTGGCGAGGTCAAGGGCCTGCGTTTCACGGACGGATCGCGGCATGCTTGCCTCTCCGGAACGGACGCCGCGGATCGAGAAGGATCAGTTGGGCGGCGGCCGGTTCGTCTGCCGGGTACTGTGCGGGGGCAGGCGTTGGCGGCTCGTAGTTGAGCCAGAGCGACTCCGTACGCTCCCCCTTCGAGGAGTTGCAGAGGCGGGCGGCGGCGTCAACCCGATGCCAGCCGTCATACAGGCGGTCCATGAGGGGGCAGCGGTACCCCGACAGGGCGACCAGCCCTCGTGCCGCCCGCAAGGCGGAGGCCAGCTCAGCGTGCTCCTCGTCCGTCATCTCGAAACCGTAGGCCTTGGCGTCTCCCCGTGCCTCGTGGGGGTATGGCGGGTCGCAGTAGAAGAGCGTCTCAGGCGAATCGTACCGGCGGATGATCTCGATCGCGGGCACGTTCTCGATCTGCACCCGTTGCAGGCGCTGGACGATGGCGGGGAGACCTTCGACACTTCCCAGCCAGCGCGAGACCGCCCCCGCCATCCCCGCGCGCGAGGTCAGCACACAGTGCGCCCACCGTCCCTCGGAACTCGTCTGGGCCAGGCCCGTACGGGTCTGCCGGGCTCTGACAAAGAAGCGTCGCGCCCTCTCCATCGCCGTCAGGCCAGGCGTCGGCGAGCAGGCCCGCACCAGCTCCTCGCGCGAGAAGGGGGTAAGGCTGATCAGGCGGATCAACTCCTCCCCGTGCTCGCGCAGGCAGGCGAAGAAATTCGTCACCTCCGAATCGAGGTCGTTGTAGGTCTCCACCGGCGCCGGGGGGCGGTTGATCAGGACGGCGGCGGATCCGCCGAACGGCTCGCAGTAGTGGGTGATGTCTATGGGCAGGAGGGGAAGGATGAAGTCAAGGTGGGAGAACTTGCCACCGTAGTATCCGAACGCGATCATCTTCTCGCGCCGTGACTGGGCCCGCGGCACCAGGCGACGACGGTTGAAGGCCGCTGCCGGCCCAGGCCCGACGGCGGCTGAGGCGGACTTCGCGTTGCTCGCGGAACTCATCGGTGCTCCATGCTCGACCTTGGCCGGGACTCCGGCGCCCGCCGGTAACGGCTGCGGGAATGTAAGGGCAAAGCCTCCCCGCGCAAGGGCGGGCAGGAGGTGCCATGACGCCCCCCAAGGCGGCGGCCGCAACCGCCGGCGTGCCCGTCTCTCCGCCGTCCCTGTCCGTCTATTCCCCCTCCTCCCCGCCCCCCTCGGCGGCGGCGGCGGCCTTGCCCGACCCTGGGATGAAGGTGCCCTCGGCGAGGCGCTCGCGGATCTTGGCCAGCAGGCGCTGTTCGAGGTCGGGGTTCTCCTTGATCGCGGCCTTGGTCTGTTCGCGGCCCTGGCCGATCTGCTCGTCGCCCAGCGAGAACCACGAGCCGCGCTTTTCGAGCAGCTTCATGTCCAGCGCCACATCGAGGATCGAGCCGGCCCGCGAGATGCCCTCCGCGTACATGATGTCGAACTCGGCCTCGCGGAACGGCGCGGCCAGCTTGTTCTTGACCACCTTGACCTTGACGCGGCTGCCCGTGGCCTCGCCGTTGTTGGCCTTGATCGTCGCCACCTTGCGGATCTCCAGGCGGATCGAGGCATAGAACTTCAGGGCGCGCCCGCCGGGGGTGGTCTCCGGATTGCCGAACATGATGCCGATCTTCTCGCGGATCTGGTTGGTGAAGATCACCGAGGCCCGGCTCCTGTTGATGATGCCGGTCAGTTTCCGCAGCGCCTGCGACATCAGGCGGGCCTGCAGCCCGACGTGCGAGTCGCCCATCTGCCCCTCGATCTCGGCCCGTGGCACCAGAGCCGCCACCGAGTCAATGACCAGCACGTCCACCGCATTGCTGCGCACCAGGGTGTCCACGATGTTCAGCGCGTCCTCGCCGCAGTCGGGCTGGGAGACCAGGAGGTCGGCGGTGTTGACGCCGATCAGCCGCGCGTACTGCGGGTCGAGCGCGTGCTCGGTGTCGATGAAGGCGCAGACCCCCCCCGCCTTCTGGGCGTTGGCGATGATGTGCAGGCAGACGGTGGTCTTGCCCGACGACTCGGGGCCGTAAATCTCACAGACGCGGCCGCGCGGCACGCCGCCGATGCCCATGGCGATGTCCAGCGACAGCGCGCCGGTGCTGATCGCGGGCACGTTCTCGTGCTGGGTGTCGCCCAGCCGCATGATGGCGCCGCGGCCGAACTCCTTTTCGATCTGGCTGACCGCCAGCTGCAGGTTGCGCTCGCGCGGATCGGCGCCCTTGCTGTCCTTGGACTTGGTCTCGGCCATGGCATCGTCTCCTCTGGTGGTGGGTGGCGGACGGACCCTGGGCAGGGTCGAGAGGGCATTTCCGGTTTGAGCCGTCTGCGGGATCTCCGCCGGCGCCTCTGTCTGTGCGGAAGGCTTGGGGGGCGAAAGCCCTTCCTGGGCAACCATCCTTATCCGGCCGGCGTCGCGGCTGCCGGCTCCGCGCCGTCGGACTCCTGCAGGGCGTTGCGCAAGAGGATCAGCGAGGTGGCGACCGCGCGGTCGCGCACCGTGCCCCGGTTGCCGGGGAACTGCCGGCAGTGAACCTCGCGCCGGTCGCGCACCCCGATGGCCATGTAGACGAGCCCGACCGGTTTTTCGGGCGTCGCACCGCCTGGTCCGGCGATTCCGGTGACCGCGATGGCGGCCTCGACGCCGGTGCGCCCCATGAGTCCGTCCAGCATCTCGCGGGCGGTCTCGGGGCTGACGGCGCCGTGCGCGGCCAGGGTCTGCGGCCGCACGCCGAGCTGGGCCGTCTTCCAGTCGTTGGCGTAGCACACGATGCCGCCGGCGAAGAACTCCGAGCTGCCGGCCTCGGCGGTGATGGCTTCGGCGATGCCGCCGCCGGTGCAGGACTCGGCCGTCGCCAGGCGCCAGCCGCGCCCGCGCAGCCGCCGGCCGATTGAGGCGACGACGCTGGCCTCGCCCGCGTCCAGCGCCGCCGGCCCGAACTCGGCGCGCAGGGCCTCCAGCGCCGCGTCCAGCGCCGCCGCCCGGTCGGGGGAGGCCGAGAGCCGCACGTCCACCGACAGCGGCCGTGCGCAGTAGGCCTTGGTCAGGCCGGAGACCCCGGCCAGGGCGCGGTCCACCCGTTCCTCGACGATGGACTCGGGCACGCCGACCACCCGCAGGCCGCGCCGGGCCACATCGGGCGGCGCCAGGGCGCGCAGGCGCGGCAGGACATCATCGAGGAACATCGGGCCGAACTCGCGCGGCGGCCCCGGCAGCATGACCACCACGTGCCCGCCGTCGGCGCTCGGGCACCACAGGCCGGGCGCGGTGCCGTTGCGGTTGACGATGGCGGTGGCGCGCTCCGGCACCTGGGCCTGGACGTGCAGGGCCTCGCAGCGCAGCGGCACGTTGCGCCGCCGCAGGTACTCCTCGATGTGCCGGTAGATGGCAGCATCGAAGTGCAGCGGTGCGTCGAGCACCTCGGCGACCGCCGGGCGGGTGAGGTCGTCGCAGGTCGGCCCCAGGCCGCCGACGGTGACCACCACGTCCGCCTGGGCGAGTCCGGCCCGCACCGTGTCGCGGATCACCCCCAGTTCGTCGGGGATGCAGACTTCGCACGCCACCGTGTAGCCGCAGCCGTCGAGGGCCTCGGCCATCAGGGCGAGGTTGGTGTTGACCGTGTGCCCGGTCAGCAGTTCGGTTCCGATGCAGATTGCCTGGATTCTCACGGGGGTGCCCTGCCGTCCCCGCCGCTCGATGCCCGGCCGGGAACACCGGGCAATATGGCGGCCGACCGGCACGATTCAAGTAAGTATTAGTGAAAAAGTGTACTTCCTCGGGCCGTCCCCTCGCGCGGGGGGTGCGGCTCGAGCTAGTTCATTAAGAGGCGCCTGCAACCCCCGCAGACGACAACGGCCTCGTGCGATGGAGGGCGGACCTCCGCCTGCCTGCCGTGACGTGCGCGGCGTAGGCAAGTGTCCGCCAGGTCATATCCGAAGACCCGGTCTGCCGCGGCGTAACCCGGACGACACGGAGGTCGTCCCTCCAGCCCGGCAGACACCCGTCCGTGTCGGCGCCGATGGAGGGCCGGGCTCCGTCCAGGCCACTCATGCCAAGGTTCTGCAAGCGGCTCGCAACCGAGAAGGCTCGAAGACTCAAAGCCCTCCAACCGGCTGCCGCCTGACCGGCCACGGAACGCCATCCGCCCAGCGGACAGGCGGCGTTCCGAACCGTGGCAAGGCGTGCGGATCCCGCACAAACGACGCGGCGACAACACGTTCTGAACTCGCGAGTCGTCGCGGCGAGGCCGGGCGGTCAGGCGCGGCGGCGCAGGGCGAGCAACCCGGCCAGGCCCACCAGCGCGATCGAGGCGGGTTCGGGCACCGTCGTCGCCGCCACGAAGTTGTCCCACACCTCGGCGTCGGTCAACGCCCCGCTGTAGTAGCGGGTCATGCTGTAGCCCATGTTGCGCAGCTCGCGGCCGTTGGCGCCCGCCTGGCCCCAGATCTCGCCGAAGGCGTGGTACTCGACGGCGGGGGCGGTGGTCAGCGAGAGGGTCATGGCCGGCTGCAGAACCCCGTTGACGTAGTGCCGGACTTCGTTGTTGGCGGCGTCGTGAACCTTGACGAAGTGGAACCACTCGCCGACGGGGATGATGCCGGTGATGTCCGTCCCCACGTAGCGCAGGCCCTGGGGGCCGCCGGCCTGGTCATCCACGAAGGTGCGCGAGCGCAGGGGCGTGGCGACGCCGCCGTCCATGTAGAGGAAAGTGTTGTCGTTGCCGCCGTGGGTTGTGCCCATGCAGGAGTTCTCGTAGGCCTGGTACTTGTCGGCGTTGGTGGCGCCGGTGTCGAGTTTGAAGATGCCTTCGTAGGTGTAGCCGGTGACGCTGCCCAGGTTGTAGGGTGTGAAGTCGCCGCCGGCGATGATGCCGAACAGCTGGAAGTCGAGGTACGCGCGGTCCATGGACTTCTTCGGGGTGGCGCCTTCGGGGAGCGTCGCGCCGTTGCCCACGTAGACCGGGGCGCCGAAGTCGGCCGTGGTCACCGTGATGCCGTGGTTGGTGTAGTTGACCGGATAGCCGTCATCGGGCACGAGGCTGGCGCCGCTGTTGCCGGAGATGTCGCGCAGCACGGTGCCGTTCCACGAGGCCGGGTCATTCACGTCGTAGTACCGGATCAGGGTGGCGGCGCGGGCCTGGAGGGCGGCGGCGGCGAGGACGGCGGCGGCGAGGACGAGCATCTTCTTCATGACGGCGACTCCTTGGTTGCAGTTGCAGCTCACACGGGCGGCAGAGGCGGCGGTGAGACGGTTGATGCAGGCGAGCATGGTGGGACTCCTTTTCGGGTTGGGGGCTGCGAGGCGGGCACTCAGGGCGTGGGCAAGGGAAGACACAACGACGCTGTTCTTGCTGCGGATTACTCTAGCCTTCCGAGGGCGGCGCCGCCACCGCGCGGGCCGTGCGGCACGGCGTCGTTCAGCCCTCGGTGACGACCGAGGCGCAGGCCAGATTGCGTTCGTGGCTGATGGTGACGTGGACGCGGCGCACGCCGAGACGCCCGGCGGTGACAGCCCCCTTGCCATGCAGGCACACCGCAGGCTGACCCGACGGCCAGCGCACCACCTCGATGTCGTGCCACTGACAGTCCGCCCCGATGCCCGTGCCCAGAGCCTTCGCCACCGCCTCCTTCGCGCACCAGCGCCCGGCGTAGTAGGCGGCCGCGGCCACCGCGGACTCCGGCGCCCCCCCCTGCTCGCCGGCGGTGAAGACGTGCCGCAGGAAACGCACGCCGTGGCGGGCGATCAGGTCGCCGATGCGGGCGACCTCGATGACGTCAATGCCGACTCCGAGAATCATGACGCCTGTCATCCTCGACGCCGGACCGGCACGGCCGGGCCCCGCCGCTCAACCCCCGCTGGGCAGCAGCTGAACGGCCACCTGCCGCGAACGCGGCCCGTCGAACTCGCAGAAGTAGATCGCCTGCCAGGTACCCAGCCCCGGCATGCCGGAAATGTACCGCCGCATCGCCCGCCGACAACCCCCACGACCGTCGCCCCAACCCACCCGCTAAAGCGGGAACTCCTGGCGGGTCACATCGCCGGGGCGTCCCACCCTCTTCCGTAATTCCGCACCGGGAACGCCCGCCAGTTGCGTTCCGCGACATCACGTCCGACCGCCGACAGATAAGCCGCCGCACTTGAGCAGGGCCAGTCCTGCCATCTTGTCGTGTACCCGTGATGGACGGGATTGTGGTGCACGTAATTCAGCGTCGCCCAGAAATGCCGCTCCGAGCGGATGGCACGTTCGACCGCGCGATGCCAGCACTTGCGGCCCACCTGGCTGTCGGCAAGGTTCCAGCAGCGCGACGTGCGCCCATGGAGACGCCCCAGTTCATCGAGCAGCGCCATGACCTCAGGTGCGTGCACCAGCGCGTGGTAATGGTTGGGCAGGACACACCACGCGTACACCACCGCCGCAGACCGGCGGAACGCCTCGAGGAGGAGAGCCTCGAACTCGACCAGTCGTTCGAGGCTTGCCCCAAGGACCGGCCGATGTTCGTAGTTGGCGGCGTCGAGGTGGTAGTCTCTTGACTCGCCGCAACGGTGCGGGGGACCGTGCCAGGGCAGCCCTGAGCCCTGACGGCGCTTCAGGACTTCGGCGCGCTGCTCAGGGGGCATGTGCCGCCAGTTGTACATGGAGTCAGGCCTGCCTCGATGAAGGAGGTACTATACCCCGCTGAAGCGGGAACTCCTGACGGGTGCTCCCCCCGGTCAGAAGTCCCGCCTTCAGGCGGTGCAGGAACAGGAGCCCCGTGACCACCGACTTCCACTCCCCCGCTGAAGCGGGAACTCCTGACGGGTGCTCCCCCCGGTCAGAAGTCCCGCCTTCAGGCGGTGCAGGAGCAGGAACCCCGCGACTACCGACCCCACTCCCCCGCTAAAGATGGAACTCCTGGCGGGTGCTCCCCCCGGTCAGGAGTCCCGCCTTCAGGCGGTGCAGGAGCAGGAGTCCCGCGACTACCGACCCCACTCCCCCGCTAAAGCGGGAACTCCTGGCGGGTGCTCCCCCCGGTCAGGAGTCCCGCCTTCAGGCGGTGCAGGAGCAGGAACCCCAGTCGGTCAGCCCGTGGGGTGGCCTGTGGAGGGACGGCCTCCGTGCCGTCCAGGTCGCACCCGCCAGACCTGGCCTTTCGACAGGATCCGGCGGACACGGAGGTCCGCCCTCCACCCACGCCCATCATGTCCCACTCGACAACCGAGCACACGCCAACTTCGGTCGCGCGCAGTTGACGGATGGCCGTCGCGGGTGTATGGTCGCACCCTCGGGTGCACAGTAAGGGTGCGGCATGTGTTGATTTGCCGCAGGCTGGCAGGATGGTCGGGCCGCCATCCACGAACGGAACGCGCCGCGCGTTCCCAACGGGAGACAGGCCACGCGGATGCGCAGACGGCGCCGGCGCGCCCGGCCCGTCGGCGGAATGCCCGCCCCCCCCTGTCGCCCCCAAACTGCGGGAGGTGACCGCCATGCCACAGACGGCAGACTCGCGGATCCGCGAACGCCTCGGCCACGTGCGCGGCCAGGCGGAGAAGCCGACCTTCTGCGTAGTGGGCGCCGGGCACGGCGGGCTGGCCATGGCCGGGCATCTGGGGGTCATGGGCTTCCCGGTCCGGCTGTACAACCGCACCGACGCCCACCTGCACGCGGTGCGCTGGCACGGCGGCGTCCAGCTCGGCGGCGAGGTGGAGGGTTTCGGCCCGGTCGAGGTGGCCACCAGTTCCATGGCCGAGGCGGTGGCCGGGGCCGATGTGGTCATGGTGGTGGTGCCGGCCACCGCCCACCGTTTCATCGCCGAACAGATGGCCCCCTGCCTGCACGACGGGCAGGTCGTCGTGCTCAATCCCGGCCGCACCGGCGGGGCGCTGGAGTTCCGGCACGTGCTGCGCGCGCACCGCTGCGAGGCCGCGGCCGTGGTTGGCGAAGCCTCAACCTTCCTCTACGCCTCGCGGGCGCTGTCCCGCCAGGAGGCCCGCATCCACCGCATCAAGAACACGGTCCGCTACGCCGCGCTGCCCGCCTACTGGATCCCCGACGTCCTCCCCATCCTGACCCGAGCCTTCCCGCCCTTCTCGGCCGGCGACAACGTCCTCTCCACCGGCATGGAGAACATCGGGGCCATCTTCCACCCCGCCCTGACCCTGATGAACGCCGGCTGGATCGAGGCGACACAAGGCGACTTCGACTATTACCTGGACGGCATCACCCCCTCGGTGGCGCGGGTGCTCGAACGCCTCGACGCCGAGCGCGTCGCAGTGGCCGCCAGCCTCGGTGTGCACGCCATCTCGACACGCGAGTGGCTCTACCTGACTTACGACTCGCCGGGGCGCGACCTCCACGAGGCGATCCAGAACACGGCCATCTACCGCGGCATCCGGGCGCCGCAGGGCATCCAGCACCGCTACGTCACGGAGGATGTGCCGATGAGCCTGGTGCCGCTGGCCTCCATCGGCCGCATGCTCGGCGTCCCCGTGCCCATGATGGAGCTGGCCATCAGCCTGGCCGACGCCATGCACGGCGCCGACTATTGGAAGGAGGGGCGGACGGTGGAGCGCATGGGCCTGGCGGGGCTGTCGGTGAAGGAGATCCGTCAGGTCGTCGTGGGTGTTGAACGCAACCCTCCGGAGGGCACATGAAATGGATACTCTGATGGCCTATGTGGCCCGCATGCCCGGCTGGCTGGTGGCGGTGATCGTGGTCGTGGCCGGCTGGCTGGCCGCCCTCGTCGCCCGTGTCGTGCTGGCCCGGGTGCTGGCCCTCTTCCGCTTCAACCGGCTGTGCGGGCGCCTCGGCCTGTGCGATTTCCTGCGCAAGGGTGATGTGACGCTGACGCCGTCCGAAGTCCTGGGCCGCGGCGCGTTCTGGGTGATCCTGGGCGCGGCGTTGCTGAAGGCGGCGGCGCTCTTGGATGTGGCGGCGGCCGAGACGTTGCGGCAGCGGGCCGTGGCGGCGTTGCCCGCCTTGGTGAGCGGCGGCCTGGTCTTCGTCGTCGGGCTGCTGCTGGTGGCCTTTGTGGCGGGGTTTGTGCGCACGGTGGCCCGCAACGCCGGCAGCCCGTACGCGGAGCTGTGGGGGCGGGTCACCCGCTGGGCCGGCGGCATCCTGATGCTGGCGGTCGCCATTGAACAGGCCGAGGTCCGCGGCTCCGTGCTGGCCGGCGTGCTCTACATCGTCACCGGCGCGGGCGCCCTCGGCCTGGCCCTCGCCTTTGGCCTGGGCTGCAAGGACATGGCCAGGGAGAGCATGAAGAAATGGATGGCCGAAATGCGCGAACGGCACCGCGACGCCTCACACCCCGACCTCGAAGGTTGAGCGCCGCGAGATCCCCGTGGGCGGCCACGTCTGGCCCGCGACGGGCACCGCGTCAGGCAGTGGAGGCGCTTGCGGAACTCCAGCGGACGACAACTGCCTCGTGCGATCGAGGGCGGACCTCCGTGTCCGCCAGGTCATACCCAAAGACCCGGTCTGCCGTAACGGAACCCGGACGACACGGAGGTCGTCCCTCCAGCCCGACACACAGCAGTCCTTGTCGAGGCCGGTGGAGGCCCGGACTCCGTCCCGCCCGCTTATGCCAGGGTTCTGCAAGCGCCTCAGTGGCGAACCGCGATCGCACGGACGGCCACGCGGTTCGAGAGCGGACCGGAGGCCGCCCCTCGTGTCGCTCCGTGCCCTTCGTGGTGGAACGCGTCCCGCGTCTCCCGGCGCGAACGCCCTCCCGGCCTCCCGGCCTTTCAACTCTTGCCCTTCCATCCAGCGGGACCACGGTGCGGAGGCAGGTTGCGTCATGACCGAACGGTTGACCCGCACGGACATCATCGGGCTGGCGCGGCCGGCCCTTGACGCGCACACCCTCGGCCTGACCTCGCTGGCCAACCTGCTGGCCGACTGCGGGCTGCGCTGTGTGCTGGCCGACGTGCGGGTCTGCGCCGCCCTCGACACGCCGGGCGAGCCGGCGAGCATGGAGCGGATCGGCGGCTGGATCCGCGAGCATGGCATCACGGCTCTCGGCTTCAGCTACCGGCTCGATCCCGAGGACGGCCTGCGCCTGGCCACGCTCCTCGTGGCCGGGCTGCGGGCATCGCGCCTCCTGGCCGGGCAGGGCGGGCCGGTGCGGCGGCTCTACGTCGCGGGCCTGCCGCGCACCTGCGCCCGGATCCGCGAACGCCTCCCCGAGGTCGCCGCCACCTTCGAGGGCGACGAGACGCCGGCG
The DNA here is from genome assembly GCA_002068325.1 of Lentisphaerae bacterium ADurb.BinA184. Classification (GTDB taxonomy): domain Bacteria; phylum Verrucomicrobiota; class Lentisphaeria; order Oligosphaerales; family MVZH01; genus MVZH01. The sequence goes on from MVZH01000009.1 coordinate 28,850, forward strand.
GAGACCCTCGAACGCCTCGGCGTCGAGACCGCCGCCATCCCGCGCGACTTGGCGGCCGGCGCCCGCTACGACGAAGACCGCCTGGCCTTCGGACAGGCTTTGATCCGCCGCGGCGGACACCTGGCGGTCGCCCCCCCCGAACGGCCCCCGTACCCCGAGTACGGCACCCGCCGCGACACCCTCCTGGCCCGACTGGCCAGCGCACAACGCCATGACCTTCCGCCCCTGATGCGCGCCCACGCCGGGCCCTTCCTGCCCGACCGTCGCGAGGCCGTCGCGCTCTTCCTCGAGTGGGCGCGGGACCTGGCGCGCAGCGGACACCTCGACGTGCTGTCCATCGGCACCTCCCAGCTCTCGCAGTCCGACTTCGGCAGCGACTGGGGCGACCGCCCCAACGGCGGCGGCGTGCCGCTCAACACCCCCGAGGAGTACGCCGCGGTGTGGGCCGCGGCCCGGCCGATGCTGGTGCGCACCTACGCCGGCACCCGCGACCTCGTCGCCCTGGCCCGCCTCTACGAAGAGCGCCTCAACATGGCGTGGCACGCCCTCTCGCTGTGGTGGTTCTGCCAGCTCGACGGACGCGGGCCCTACACCGTGCGCGAGAACCTCGGCCAGCAGGTTGAAACCCTCCGCCTCATCGCCGCCGCCGGCAAACCCTACGAGCCGAACGTCGCCCACCATTTCGCCTTCCGCGGCGCCGACGATGTGACCGCCCTGGTCGCCGCCGTCCTCGCCGCCCGCACTGCCCGCGCCTGCGGAATCCGCACCCTGATCCTCCAGGTTATGCTCAATACGCCGCGCGCCACCTGGGGGGTGCAGGACCTGGCCAAGGCCCGCGCCTGCCTGGCGCTCGTGCGCGAACTCGAAGGCCCCGGCTTCCGCGCCATCCTGCAGCCGCGCGGGGGGCTGGACTTCTTCTCGCCGGCCCCCGACAAGGCCAAGGCCCAGCTGGCCGCCGTCACCGCCCTCATGGATGACATCGAGCCGCGCGACCCCCGCAGCCCGCCGCTCATCCATGTGGTCAGCTACTCCGAGGGCTACCAGCTGGCCGACCCCCCGGTCATCAACGAGAGCATCCAGATCACCCGGCACGCCCTCGCCGAGTACCGCCGGCTGCGGCGCAAGGGCGACATTGACGACATGGCCGGACACCCCGACGTCACACTGCGGACCGCCACCCTGGTGGCCGAGGCCCGCACCGTCCTCCAGGCCATTGACGCCGCCATCCCCGGTGTCACCTCGCCGTACGGCCTCTACCAGGCGCTGGCCATGGGCTTCCTCCCGGTGCCGTACCTGTGGCAGTGCCGCGAGGAGTTCGCCGAGGCGGTGCGCTGGCAGACCCGGCTGCACCGCGGCGGCGTCGAACTCGTGGACGAGCGCGGCGCGCCCGTCCCCGCCGCCCAACGCGGGCTCCGCGTCCAGATGCGCCGACAAGGAAAGGACGGCTGACATGGCAGGCATCGCCGGCATCGCACAACTCAACCGCACGACCGAAGTCAACCGCATGCTCGACCGGATGGCGCACCGCGGACGCCGCCACCGCGAGGTCTTCCAGACCGACGGCGTCACGCTCGGCGCCCTCTCCTCTGAGCTGCGGCGGCCCTCGCCCCCCGGCGTCGGCCGGCTGGTGCGCGACTACGCCGGCTACGGACACTACGCCCAGGCCCAGATCATCCAGGATCGCCTCGTGCTTCTGCGCGACCCCCTCGGGGCCGCCCCGCTGTACTATGGGAAGACCGCCGACGGCGCGCTGTGCTTCGCCTCGGAGGTCAAGGCCCTGGCCGAGGTGACGCCGCGTGTCATCGAGCTGCCGCCGGGCTCGGTCTATGACGGCCGCCGCGTGGTCCCGCACTTCCGGCTCGTGGCGGGCCCGGCCCTCAAGGAGCCGCCCGAGCGCATCGCCATCGAACTGCACGGACGTCTGAGCGACGCCGTGCAGAAGGTGATCCAGCCGGCCGGCTTCGGCTCCTGGCTGTCCGGCGGGCTGGACTCCAGCGCCCTGGTTGCCCTGGCCCGGCCGCGTACCCGCACCCTCCATACCTTCGCCGGCGGACTCGCCGGGGCGGCGGACCTGAAGTTCGCGCGCGCGGTCGCCGATTTCGTCGGCACCCGTCATCACGAGACCGTGCTGTCGCCGCGCGACCTGCCGAGACTCCTGCCGCAGGTGATCTACCACCTCGAGTCCTTCGACGCCCTGCTGGTGCGTTCGAGCGTCGTCAACTTCGCCGTCGCCAAACAGGCCGCGGAGTACGTGCCGGCCGTGCTCTCGGGCGAAGGCGGTGACGAGCTGTTCGCCGGGTACGAGTACCTCAAACGCCTCCCGGCGTCACGGCTGGCCGGGGAGCTGCTTGACATCACCGGCCGCCTCCACAACACCGCGCTCCAGCGCGTGGACCGCTGTGCCGCCGCGCACGGGCTGGTCGCGCACACCTGCTTCCTCGACCCCCCGGTCGTCGAGCTGGCCCTGCGCATCCCCGTCGAGTACAAACTGCACGGCACCGTCGAGAAGTGGATCCTGCGGCAGGCGCTCAAGGGCCTGTTGCCGGACGCCGTGCTCGAACGCACCAAGTCCAAGTTCTGGCAGGGCGCCGGGGTCGGCGACCTGCTGGCCCGGCACGCCGAGAAGCACGTCTCCAACCGCGACTTCCGCCGCGAACGGCGCCTGCCCAACGGCTGGACGCTGGCCTCCAAGGAGGAACTGCTGTACTACCGCCTCTTCCACGAACACTTCGGGAACCTCGACAACTTGGAGTGGATGGGGCGAAGCAAGACCGCGACGCCCGCCTGAGAACGCGGGGCCGATGGCGCGCGGCACGTTCGGGGAACCAGCGGGGGGCGCGGTGGAGGGACGGCCTCCGTGCCATCCGGGTCAGGTGGAGGGACGGCCTCCGTGCCGTCCGGGTCAGGTGGAGGGACGGCCTCCGTGCCGTCCGGGTCAGGCCCAACCAGCCTAATCCTCGCCTGCGACCCGGCGGACACGCCGGCCCGCCCGCCGCATGGGGCCCCTCGGGCCGCCGTGAACAACGCCAGGCCGCCGCCGGGTCGCGGGCGCCTGCCGGAACGGTATATTGACCGGTCTGGTGTCGGACAGCCGTTGGGCCGACGCCACGGCGTACGAACGGCAAACGCGCGGAGTCCCCATGAATGTTCCCCTGCTGGACCTGAAGGCGCAGTACGCGACCATCAAAGACGAGATTGATGCCGCGGTGGCCGAGGTCTTCGCCACGCAGCATTTCATCGGCGGCCCTCAGGTCGCCGGGCTCGAAGCCGAGGCGGCGGCCTACTGCGGCTGCCCGGCCGCCGTCGGGGTCAGCTCCGGCACCGACGCCCTGTTGGTCTCACTCATGGACGCCGGCATCGGGCGCGGGGACGAGGTCATCACCTCGCCGTACACCTTTTTCGCGACCGCCGGAAGCATCTGGCGCGCCGGCGCGCGGCCTGTCTTCGCGGACATTGACCCGGCGACCTTCAACCTCGACCCGGCCGCCGTCGCCGCCGCCGTGACCCCGCTTACCCGCGCCATCATGCCGGTCCATCTGTACGGGCAGATGGCCGACATGGAGCCGCTCCAGGCCATCGCCGCACAGCACGGGCTGCTGGTCATCGAGGACGCCTGCCAGGCCATCGGCGCCGAGTACAAAGGCCGGCGCGCCGGCTCGATCGGCGACTACGGCTGCTTCTCGTTCTTCCCGAGCAAGAACCTCGGCGGCGCCGGTGACGGCGGGCTGGTCAGCTGCCGCGACGCGGCGCGCGCCAAGCGCGTGAGCCTGCTCCGCAACCACGGCGCCGAACCCAAGTACTACCATTCCGTCATCGGCGGCAACTTCCGCCTCGACGCCCTGCAGGCGGCCGTGGTCTCGGTCAAACTGCCCCATTTGGACGACTGGTCCGAGGCCCGCGCGCGCAATGCCGCCCGCTACGACCGCCTGCTGACCGAGTCCGGAGTGGTGGCCAAGGGCGCGGTCGCAGTGCCTCGGGTCGTGCAGTCGCGGCACATCTTCAACCAGTACGTCATCCGTGTGCCCCGGCGCGATGAGCTGCGGGCGTTCCTTGGCGCGCAAGGGGTGGCCAGCGAAATCTACTACCCCGTGCCGCTGCACCTGCAGGCGTGCTTTGCCGACCTCGGTTACCACCCGGGCGACTTCCCCGAGAGCGAACGGGCGGCCCGCGAAACCCTCGCCCTGCCCATCTACCCCGAGCTGTCCGATGCCCAGGCCGAGTACGTCGTCGCCCGCATCGCCGCGTTCGGCCGGTGACCCCCTCCAGCCGCCGTGGAACGTGACCCCGCGCGCCACCGTGCGAAGCCCCGGCTGACGGATCCGCGGGCCGCGGCCGCCTCCGTGTGTTCTCAAGCCGGAGAGCCATCCCGCCACCCCCTTCCGCCCCCCTGCCGGCCAACCAACCCAGTTCGTGAAAACAGCCCCTTCCAGTTCGTGAAAACAAGGCCGTTTTCACGCACTCGCGGCGTTGCGGCGGGACGGCGGCGGAATCAGGTGTGCATCCGTCGGGAACGCTGCCCATCCCTGGCCGACGCCCTGTCGTCTCCGTGGGGCCAGTGCGTGAAAACAGCCCCTCCCAGTTCGTGAAAACACGGCCGTTTTCACGCACTCACGGCGTTGCGGCGGGACGGCGGCAGAGTCGGGAGTGCATCCGCCGGGAACGGTGTTCATCCCTGACTGAAGCCCCGTCGTCTCCGTGGGGCCAGTGCGTGAAAACAGGCCCCCGCCAGTTCGTGAAAACACGGCCGTTTTCACGCACTCGGGTGATGCAGGAAGAGACAATGCGCGGGCGGGCGCGGCTGCGCGCGGGAGGGCGCCCGTGCGTTCAGAGGCGTGTGCGCGAGGTGCAGCGGCGCGTCAGCACCGGCCACGGTTCACTCGATGCGGACGACGCGGTAGTCGCGCGGGCGGATGGGGAGGATGAGGGTGTCGCCTTCGAGGCGGGGTTCGAGGGCGGCGGCCTGTTCCGCCTCACGCCCGGCCTCGCCGACGAGCAGGTCCTCGGCGGCGACCGACTCCGCCTCCTCGCCGGTCAGCAGGTCGTCGGCCTGCTCGAACAGCTCGGCGGTCTCCTTGCGGGTGTCGGCGGCGCCGAGGTAGTCGTCGCCGGGGGGCGGGTCGAAGGCGGGGTCGGCCTGGGCCACGCGCAACTCGGCGGGCAGCCCGAGCCGCGCGCGGTCGAGGCGGACGCGGGCGGTGATCGGCTCGCGCCGGCGGTTGCTGGCGACCAGCAGCAGCTTGCCGGGCATCCGGTAGAAGGACACCAGGGTGTCGCCGCCGTTGCCGTCCTCGACCGTCACGCCGCTGTTGGCCTCCCAGTAGGGATGGAAGGTCGCGGCCAGATCGCCGGCGCCCCAGGCCAGGGCCTCCCGCCAGAACGCCTTGTAGACTTCGCCGCCCTGCCCCTCGTAGACCGTGGACGTCTCGTAGTGCGCGAACTGGCTCTGGGCCTGGCGGGCCATTCGCCACTGCCAGCGCGGGAACTGGCTGCGCGTCTTGTTCTCGAATCCGCCCTCCGAGACAAACGGCATGTAGAACGTGGCCACACCCCACAGGCGGGCGTTCTGAAGCCCCTCGAACCGCTCCTTCGACGTGCTGTCTATCCAGTCGCGGCTCTGCAGGGAGACGATGGGCGAGTTCTCGCCGTCCAGCGTCGAGTCGCAGAAGACCAGGCCGGCGTACTGCCAGGAATGGGTATGATGGGCGATGAGGATGGGGGCGCGGCCGTGGGCGTGGAAGAGGCCGCGCCAGCGCTTCATCAGCTCGCGGAAGGCGAAGTTGGTGACGCCTGGCTGCTCGCCGCCGTCGGGCAGGCGGACGGAGTGGCCGGCCTCGAGGTTGCGGGCCGGGTGTTCGTAGCACTCGTCCAGGTAGATGGCGTCCCAGATGCCGCGGCCGATCCATTCGTTCATCTCCCAGCACAGGTAGTTGACGAACGAGGGGGTCAGCGACACGGCCCCGCTCTCGCCCGAGCGCCACTCCCAGCCGTCATAGGCGCCGGCGCGGCAGCTGAACCAGGCCTTGGACAGGTACAGGGTGCGGATGGCGCCGGGCAGGGCGCCTTTCATATAGGGGATGCAACTCTCGGCGTACTCCCAGCTGGGGCCGGCCTCGGGACGGCGCGGGTCGGCGGCCGGGAAGACTTTCATGTCACCCGCCTTGGGATCGATCGGCCACGGCCGGAAGGCGTCGTAGATGATCAGCGGCGGCCCGCCGCCCGCGGGCGGCGTCTTCTCGAAGAGCCGGTACTTCTCGGGCAGCGGCCGGGCCGGGTGCGGGAGGAGTCCGAAGACGATCGGCGTGCCGGCGGTGTAGTCGGCCGGCTCGGGGACGAAATTGAGCTTCACCAGCACGCGGTCGCCCTCGCGCACCAGCTCGATCGCACTTCGGGTTTTCGACTGGACCCAGCCGGCGGCGTTGTCACAGAACCAGAACAGGCCGCGGTCCATGTCGTTGACGTCGAGGTGGCCGAAGAAGCCGTAGGCCTCGGTCTTCGCCCGGATCGGCGCCCAGTAGTCGGCCCACGCCAGCTGCGGTCGTTTCTGCCGTTCCCGCGTGTAGGCCTGCCACACCGCGTAGGGGGGATGCGGCGCGCGGGATTCCAGGAGCACGCCGTCGGCGTCGCCGACCGTGCCGGTGCGCACCCCGCGGTCGCCCATGGCGTGGTAGAGGAAGCGCCGGGCCCGCTCGGCGCGGACGGGGATGACGAGCGACAGCGGGGCGACCGGCTGGCGGGTCGGCGCCACCCGCAGCTCAAACCGCACCATGCCGTCGAACTCGATCCGGCAGTCAAGGCTGACGTTGCAGGTCGCACCGGTGAAGCTGGCCTGCCAGTCGGCCTCGACGTTGCGCGAGGGGCTGACGGCCCGCAGCTGCCCGGCCATCGCCGCGCCGTCTTCGCGCAGTTCGCAGGCCGCCGCCAGAAGGTCGCCGCCGGCGGCGCTGACCTGCGCCGGCAACCCGTTGTCGGCCAGCAGGTAACGGCTCATGCGCGTGGCGATCTCGCGGCCGTTGACTTCGATCGGCGTCCACGGGGGCGGGGCTTCCTGGAGGATGCCGGCGGCGCACTCCCGCCACGGCTCCTCGCGGTACTCCCATGGCACGGTCTCGTCGAGGACGGCCCGGCCCTCCGTGTCCTTGACCTGGAAGGCCAGGCGGTAGGCGCCGGGCGCCAGCGGCCGGCCCTCGCTGAGCACAACGTGGAACCCGTCGTCTTCAAGGGCCACCGTGAACGGGCCCAGCACGGGCTTCCCCGACTCCGCCGCCGCCCCCATCGAAAGTACCAGCGTTGCCGGCCTGACGGCCTCGGGTAGCAGCGGCGTCAGCCCAAACTCCAGCTTGTGGAGCGCGTATTTGTACGAGATGCTCTCGCGGTACAGCTTGATCGGTTTCAGCTCGCCCATCCAGCGGCGGCGGGCCTGCTCGACCTCGTCGTCCATGAGCGGCCAGCCATAGCCGACCACCTCATCAATCTCGATCCGCGGCGGGGCGCCGTCCGCCCCCGACACCTCCTGCGTCACCCCGAACTCGACGTAGAGCGGTTCGAGGCGCTGGCGCAGCGCGGCCTCGGCGCGCCACAGCCCGCCCGAGCGCTTCCCGTTGATGAAGAGGGCGGCGCCGCCCGCGTCGTCGCCCGCCCACACCACCACCAGGTGCGTCCAGTGCCCGGGATCGAGCGGGATGCGCTGCCGTTCGAGATTGTAGGCGCGCGGGAGGGAGACGGTCATGAAGACGGTCGGCTTGCCGCTGTCCGGGTCGCGCCCGACCAGGCGGGCGACGCCGAGGTTCAAGTCGCGCGGCGGCGAGTGGTGCCAATACCCGGTGACATCGTCCCAGTTCACCGGCCGCAGCCAGAATTCCAGCGAGCCCTTCTGCGCGGACATGCCCGGCAGGGGGATGCGGGGCAGGCCGATGCCGGGATCAACGACCCAGCCCTTGCCGCGGACGCCGTCCACTGACAGGCCCTCGGTGCCGAGGCCCTTCAGGTCAATGGCGATGGCGGCCTCTCCGGCGCGGCTGAAATCCAGTGCCGTCCCCTTGTCCAGCGAGGCATGGAAACGGGTGCCGTCCTCGCGGAAGAAGGGGCGGTCGAATTGCAGCGGGCGGGCGGCGGCCGCGTCGCGCCAGGGCAGGCCGGGCCGCTCGTAGAGCTCGCGCACGCGGCTGGCGGCACGAACCTCGTCGAGAGTGCCGGTGAAGGGCTCCCCGCCGGAGCTGTTGGCGCCGAGGGCCAGTTCCGCCTCGCGGCCGCCGAGGAAGGCGTAGCTGTTGTAGCGTTCGCTCAGGTACCAGGCCACGTCGGTGCCGTTGACCTTGAGCCGCGCGTCCCACGGCTCGCCGCCGCCCGGCGTCGGATGCGGCTGGTTGTAGACCGCCACGTGGTGCCACTGCCCAGGCGCCACCGGGTCGGGCGAGATGATGTCGGCCGGCCGGGCTTCGATCAGCGCGATCGCCTCCGGGGTAGGGGCCTCCTTGGCGTTGGGGTCGCGGCCGGGGAAGCCGTGCGGGTGTTTGAGCTTCAGCTCGAGGCGTCCGTCGGGGTGCAGGAGGACGCGCGACTCGTCGCCGGCCACGGAGAAGATGCAGGCCGGCGCCGCCGGCAGGCGCTCGACCTTGAACCAACACTCGACGAACTGCACGTTGCCGACCTTGGCCCGTAGCGGGCCGCCTTCGCCGCACGCCAGCCCGGCCCCGAAGCGGCCCTCCGCCGTCGTCGCCATCCCGTCCGGAAGTTTCAGCTGCAGCCGCCGGTCGCTGTAGTCGAGGATCGTGCCGGCTGGGGCGGCGGCCTCGGCGACCGGGGGCAGCTTGAAGGCGTCGGGACCGCCGGCCGCGGGGATCTCGCCGAGCCCCAAGTCGGGGTCGGCCGCCTCGAGGTCGTCCAGGTCCACCCCGAGTGTCTCCTCATGGATCTTCTCCTTGACCGACTCGGCCAGTCTCTGGCGGGGCGAGACTTGGGGCGGCCCAAAGTGCAGCAGCAGGGTTGTGGCCTTGTCGGCGGAGTATTCGAGCCACCAGGCCTCGCCGTACTGGTACTGCGGGCCGCGCCCGGCCCAGGCGCGCGGCGTAACCGCCAGCACGGCGGGCAGGAAGACAAGCGCGATGTACAAAGCGGCGCGGCGCATGCACGGGTTCCTGAGAGGGGTGTGCCCTGTCGGTCGCGGGCCGCGGAGCGGTCCCGTCGTCCGTCGTCAACGCAGGTCGGCGGCCGTGGCCGGCCCCTGTGACAGACGGCAGGACTTCGCCTCCACGGCGAGTTGAACAAGGTAACCCGTCGGGCGGCCGCCGCAACCGTTGAACTCGGGCCTCTGGCGGTTACCCCCATTGCAGGCCGTTGATGGGAAGGGCGGCGACCGTTCAGGACGCGATACAGGCACAGGGCGCGCATGTCTGACGACTCCACCAGCCCGGCCCCCGAACACCGCACCCTCGGCATGCGCATCCTCCGCGCCGGGGCCGCGGTCGGCATCGCCCACGTTTGCCTGAAGTTGGCCTCGGTGCTCCAGGTCATGGTGCTGAGCTGGTACCTGCCCGCCGGCACCTACGACGTCGTCTACGCCTTCGCCTTCGAGGGCTGCCTGTTCAGCCTGTTCCTGATCGGCGAGGAAGTCATCGGCCCCTCCTTCCTGCCGGTGTTCATGCGCGAGAAGGACGAGCGCGGCGAGCCGGCCGCATGGGCCTTTGCCAACGTCATCCTGACCGCCCACTTCCTCCTCCTTGTCCTGGCCGTGCTGGGCATTGTGCTGTTCCCCAGCGCCGTGGTGCGGCTGTTCACGGCCTGGAGTGCGGAGAACGAGCCGGAGAAGTTCGAGCTGGCGCGCCGCAGCCTGGTGTGGCTGGCCCCGGCCCTCGTCGGGCTGTCCTTGGCCTCGACGACGTACATGATCCTCAACGGCTACAAACGCTTCTTCCTGGCCGCCTTCGGCGATGCCTCGTGGAAGATCTGCGTGCTCATCGCGGTCGGGCTGGGCATGGGGGTGTTCGGGGTCGGCATCCGCAGCTTGATCTTCGGACTGCTCGTGGGCAGCGCCGCCAAGCTGTTCACGCACCTGGTCGGCCTGGTGCGCGAGCTGCGCCACTTCCGGCCCAGCCTGCGCCTCTCGAACCCGGCGGTGCGGGCCATGATGGTGCTGATGCTGCCGCTGGTCGCCGGGATCATCCTCGCCAAGGTGCGCGACGTGTACAACAACGTCACCATCCTCTCGCACTTGCACGCCGAAGGCCTGCTGCAGGCCAACTCGCTGGGCCGCAAACTCTACTCGTCCGTCGGCTGGCTGGTCCCCTACGCCCTCTCCATCGCCATGTTCCCCTTCTTCTGCGAGCTGGTCGACCGCAACGACGTGAAGAAGCTCGGCGAGGTGCTCACCCACTCGGCCCGCCTGTTGCTGGCCGTGTTCATCCCGTTCGCGCTGGTGTGCCTAGTCATGGCCTATCCAATCTCATCGTTCCTTTTCCAGGCCGGCCGCTTCGGCCCGGAAATGGTCTCGCGCACCGCCGTCTCGACGGCCTGCTACACGCTCGTGCTGCCGGCCTTTGCCGTGGAGTACCTGCTCATGCAGGCGTTCTTCGCGAACCGGCGGATGGTGTCCATCACCGTGGTCGGCGTGATCTTCTCCGTCCTCACCGTCGCCATCAGCTACGTCGGCATCAAGGTGTGCGGGGCCACCGGCCTGGCCGCCCTCGCGGTGGTGGCGCTGGGCATGACCGTGGCGCGGACGCTGAAGGTCGTCACCCTGGTGGTCGTCCTCCGGCGCTTCGTCCCCGCCTTCCCCTGGCGGGAGACGGCGGGAATCCTCGTGAAGGCGACGCTGACCGGGGCGGTGGCGGCCGGGGCCTGCGCGGCGTGCGACTACGGGTTCACGCACGCAATTTCGGCCGGTGCCGGCAAGTCCATCATGCTCCTGCGGCTGGCGGCCGACGGTGCCGCGGCGGCGGCCGGGTTCGCGGCCGGGGCGCTGATCTTCCGCCTACGCGAACCGGCCGAGATGCTGCGCTGGGCGGCGGCGAAACTCCGCGGCCGGCGCCCGCAGGCTCCCCTCGGCGAAAAGCCCGCAGACGGCGCGGAAACCTGCCGCAAAGACTCCAAGACGCGAAAGGACTCAAACCCCTGAGCGTCGGCGTCTTCGCGGCGAGTCCGGCAGGGCCTCCAGTGTGGTGAAGCGCATCCGCATCGTCCAGATCCTTGAAGCCACGGCCGGCGGCACGCGGCGGCACCTCTACGACCTGGTCACGCACCTCGACCCGGCGGCGTTCGAGGTCTCGGTCATCGCCTCGACGGGCCGCGAACCCGGGTTCGCAGGCGACATGGAAGCCTTTGCCGCGCAAGGGATTCGAACGGCCGTCGTGCACATGCCCCGGGCCGTCCGCCCCGCCGCCGACCGGCGGGCGCTGGGCGAGCTGCGGCGGCTCCTCGGCGAGTGGCGGCCGGAGGTCGTGCACACGCACAGCTCGAAGGCCGGCTTCCTCGGGCGGCTGGCGGCCCGCCAGGCCGGCGTCCCGGCCAGCCTCTACACCCCCCACTGCTTCGCCTTCGAAATGGAGGTTTGCGGACTCCGCAAATGGCTCTACGCGAGGCTCGAACGGCACGCGGCGCGCTGGTGCCGCCGCCTCGTCTGCGTCTGCGACCACGAACGCCGCCAGGCCCTGGCCCGACGGATTGCGGACCCCGCACAACTGGTGGTGATCGAAAACGGGGTGGCCCCGGTGCCCCCGGCCAGCCCCATCCCGCGCGAGGCCCTGGGGCTGAGCGCCGCCCATTGCGTGGTCGGACTCGTCGGCCGCCTCTCCCCGCAGAAGGGGCACGAGGCCTTCCTCGATGCCGCCGCCCGCGCGGTCCGCACGCACCCCCAGCTGCGCTTCGTCTTCCTCGGCGACGGCGACCGCCGCCCCGCCATCGAACGGAAAATCGGCGCCCTTGGCCTGCGAACTCGCTGCGTCCTCCTGGGTCAAAGGGATAACGCCCGTGCGTACTACGGGTGTTTTGACCTGGTCGCCCTGCCGTCGCGCTGGGAAGCCCTGCCGTACACGCTCCTGGACGCGATGGCGGCGGGGAGGCCGGTCGTCGCCACCGCCGTCGGCGGCCTGGCGGACGTGGTGCACGAGACCGGCTGCGGCGAAGTGGTGCCGCTGGACGATGCAGAGGCCATGGCCGCGGCGCTTGGCAGCCTGGCCGGGGATGCGGCCCGGCGGCAGGAGCTGGGCGGACGGGGGCGGGCCGCCGTGTCCGGGCGGTTCCGTCTCGACAGCATGGTGGAAAAGCTGTCGGCGGTGTATAGACAGTGTGTGGACTGAGCGCGCAGCGCGGCGGGCGCGGCAGCCGGAGCGAGGCGGAGAACCCAACGATGAACACCCGGACACACTTGGCGGCGCTGGCCGCCGCCGTCTGCGCAGGGCTGGCCGGCGCGGCCTGGGCCGGCGACGTCGTCTGCCTCGAAGCCGAGTCCGCCATCGAGGTCACCGCCCCCATGCTGCGCACGGACATCGCCTTCCCGCCCGACGGCAAGTCGTCGGCCGTGCTGGCCAGCAGCTCGGGCGGCCGCTACCTCGAGATCCCCGAGGGGGCCGGCAAACCACCCGAGGCCGGCGGCGACGCCACGATCGAGTTCACGCTCGACCAGGCGGGAACCTACACGCTGTGGTGCCGGGTGTGGTGGCTGGACGGCTGCGGAAACTCGCTGGGAATCGCCATCAACGGCGGCAAGGACTTCACCTTCGGCCAGGACGCCACCTACAAGAAGTGGCACTGGGTCCGCTCCCCGCCCCGCCTCGAACAGCTCATGCTCAGCGCCGGCAAGCATACCCTCAAGCTGATGAACCGCGAGGACGGCATCGCCATTGACCAGATCCTGCTGACCGTCAACCCGCGCTTCATCCCCGTGGGAATCGAAAAGCCCACCCCCCAGCCCAAGCCGGCCACACCCACCACACCCTGACGGGCGGACCGGGACGGCCCGCCTACCGCCCGACCTTCAGCCACGGGGTGCGGCGGTTCCACCTTTCGAGCTGTGCGCGCAGGCCCGCCGCCTCGGCGATCCCCTCGGCCGTCTCGGCCAGGTTGCGCAGCTCGAACGGGTCTGCCTCAAGGTCGAACAGCCAGTCGGCGGCGCCCTCGACCGGATGGCGTTCGGCGTCCAGCGGCATGGCGAAGAGATGGCGAGGGGTGCGCACGCCGATGTACGGGCAGCCGAGCTGGGAGGGGTCGGTCTCGATGAAGGCGCAGTTGAGGCCGAGGGTCTCGGCACCGCCCTTGACCAGTGGCGCCAGGGAGCGGCCCTGCATCTCGGGCACCGGGGCCAGGCCGCAGAGGTCGAGCAGCGTCGGCGCCACGTCCACCATCTGCGCGACCTGTTTGGTGTTGACGCGCGGGATCAGGCCGCGCGGCCAGTGCCAGACCAGCGGGATGCGGATGGACTCCTCATACAGGCAGTCCTTGTTGAAGAGGTGGTGGCTGCCGAGGTTGTCGCCGTGGTCGGAGAGGAAGACCACCAGGGTGTTCTCTTCGAGGCCGTTGTCCGCCAGCGCCGCCATGAGCTGGCCCACCAGGGCGTCGGTCCACGACACGGCGCCGTAGTACAGCGCCGTCAGGTGGCGCAGGTCAAACCCCGGCGGCAGCGCGTCGCCGGGCTGTTCGCCGGTGCGGCCGGGGTAGCCGCACTCGGGCGCCGCGTTCCAGCACGGCCCCCACTGGCGCCAGAAGTAGTCCCAGATCGTGTAGACCTTGAACCACGTCTCGTTGTGCGCCATGCCGTCCTCCCCGAACACGTTGGGCCGCAGCGGGATGGACTCGGGGTCGAACCGGCCGGCGAAGGCCTCCGGCATCTCGGCGGCGCCGATCGGCATGTGCGGCAGGGAGATGTTGTAGAAGAGGAAGAACGGCTGCTGGCCGCGGGCCGCCAGGTAGTCCCGCACACGCCCGGCCTCGTAGTCCGGGGCGAACGGCCCCACCGTGAACCACGGACGGTCGTCCTCAATGTACGTCTGCTGGCGGTAACGGTGGATGGTGAGCGGGCAGACGGCGTGTTCGAAGCCCAGCGTCCGCGGGGCGGGATCGAGGTGCCACTTGCCGATGACGGCGGTCTGGTAGCCGGCTTCGCGGAACCGTTCCGCCAGCGTCGGCGCGGGCAGGCGGCGGCGGCGGGGACAGGGCGGATCGTCGGCCACATTGCCCAGCTCGCCGGTGCAGGTGCGCCCGTACTGGCCGCTGAGCAGGGATGAGCGGGCCGGCGTGCAGACCGGGTTGTTGGTCATCGCCAGGTCAAAGCGTACACCGCCGGCGGCAAGGCGGTCAATGTGGGGCGTCTGGGCCGCCAAGTCGCCGTAACAGCCGACGGCATGGGCGCGGAGCTGATCGCACAAGCAGAGCACGACATTCGGCGGTGTCACGGGCGGACGTCCTTCGCGCTACAAGAGGCCGGGAACACGGTGCCGCACGTCCTTGCCGTACAGTAAGGCCTCCGACCGCCGGCGGCAAGCCGGCCCCAGCACCCGGCGGCGACGGCGTGCCCGTGCGGACGCCGCTCCGCGGCGGCGTCAGTCGCGCCGGGCCGGCGGCCGCGGGCCGACGTCGGAGAGGTCAATCGGCGTGAAGCCCAGCCCCAAGGCGGGCGAGCCGGGGCGCAGGCGGAAGTCGCGTCTGCGGAGATCCCGGCAGCACGGGTCGGCGGTGCAGGAGTGGGTGTCCTGTCCGAGCCCGACCCATTCCGCCCAGGTCAGCGTCCGGTCACCGGCGTCCTTCACCTCCAACCCCTTCCCGGAGACGTCAAAGGCGAGGTTGAGGTCGCTGCGGAAACGGCGCTCGGCGAGGTGATGCTGGTAGCCGGCGGCGTAGACCGGCTTGCCGTCGGTGATGAGCAGGTTCTGGCTGAAGGTGATGCCGTTGTGCTCATCGGCGCGGCTGTAGCAGGCGACCGCCTCGCCGCCGAAGGCGAAGACATTGTTGCGGACGATGTTCTCGCGGCCGTAGTGCTGATGGAAGGCCTGGCGGTCGGCGTCGTGGCAGACGTTGTTTTCGATGAGGATGTGGCTCGACCCCTCGTCGGGGTAGATGCACCAGCCGCCGTAGTGGGCGCTGCGTACGTTGTGGATGAGGTTGCCGCGGATCACCGTGCCGGGCTGCACGCCGAGGGTGTAGATGCCGCCCATGTCCGAGAGCAGCCCCTGCCCGATGTCGTGGATGTGGTTCTTCTCGATGCGGTTGTCGCGGCTGACGTTCGCCTGGTAGCCCCACTCCCACCCGCACGAAATCCCCGTGTAGAACAGGTCGTGGATGTGGTTGTGCGCAATGACCAGCCCGTAGCCGTGCATGGCCAGTATCCCCACCGCCGAGTGGAAGACCCGCCCGGCGGCGGCGATCTCGTTGTCGGTGATCCGGCACAGCCCGGTCTCGCGCACCGGCATCTGGTCGCGCGCCGCGGCGCCGTTGACCTTGACCCCGCCGGCCCCGAGTTCGCGAAAACGGTTGCCGACGATGCGCAGGTTCCGGCAGCCGTCGCCGAGTTCGACGGCGTACCACCCGGCCAGCTCGACCGTGCAGTTCTCCAAGGCGCAGTGGCGCGCGGCCTCGAACGCGATGACCCCCGGCACGTCGCAGGCGGCCTGGCTGGCGGCGGCGGTCCGCCCACGGGATTGGCGGCGGCTGAACGCCGGTCCCGCGCTCTCCGGATCGCTGGCGCCGAGCACGCGGGCGCCGTCGTGGCTGGGATGCCGCCAG
>MVZH01000010.1 GCA_002068325.1 Lentisphaerae bacterium ADurb.BinA184
GATCCGCCGCCACTCCAGTCATGGACTTCCCATTCGTAGGCGGCCCCGCCGGACCAGGTTTGGTTGACGCCGTGGAGGGTGCCGAGGTTGTTGCCGGGAGCGATGGTGGCGCCGTCGGCGAGGGTGGTGTCACCCGTGATGGTTCCGCTACCGAGAAGCCGGGCGCCGCTGTTGATGGTGACGCTGCCGGTTCCCGTTGCCGAGCCGGTCGTATTGCTGACCACCAGTGTGCCCCCTTCGACCACGGTTCCGCCGCCATAGCTGTTCGGGGCCGAGAGCACGAGGATGCCGTCGCCCGTTTTGCGGAAGCTGCCGGAACCGGAGAGGACACCGGAAATCTCCGCAGTGTCTGCCTCGGAATCGGGATTGTCGACCACCTTGATCTCGCGGGCTTTGGCGTAGCGCGTGTCGATGGGGTTGGTGAGGGTGATGGGGGCGTTGGCCGTGAGAGAACCGAAGATCAGCGCCCGGTTGTCCCCGACATGGGTGTACCATTCCCACAGAATCTGGTCGCTGGCTCGGTCGGTATCCAGAGAGACTTTCACCGGGTTGCCGTAGGCGGCAAAGCCACCGCCGCCAGAGAGATTGATCTCATCGGGGCCGCGGACGTTCAGCTTGGCGGTGAAGGTGCCGCCGTTGCCGCTTGAATTGTCGATCTCGTAGACCCCTCCAGTGAAAGCCGGGATGGCGGCGAACGGACCGGTGGTAGCGCCGGGGGCCGGGACAATGGAGTTGGAGGTGTTGCGGGCCGGATCGGTGTTGCTCAGGCCGCGCAGCGCACCCTCTTGCACGGTCCAACTGAACTTCGCCGTCTTGTCGGTGGCACCGTCCAGTTGGGTGTAAGCGGCATTGCCAAGGGCAAGGGTTCCCGCGCCGAGTTTGAGTAGGGACATGGTCGAGGCGGACTCGTTGAGGGTCGAGGCGGCGCCCGTCAGTCCGCTATCAGTGTCAGCACTTCTGTAGGCGCTCTGGAAACGAACGGATTTGCCTGCCGAACCCAGCGCCAGGGTTCCGTCTTCAACGAGAAGCGCGAGGCCAAAGTTGCCATCGTCACGGCCAGTGAAGACAATGACGTCGGCGTCGTCAAGCCGGGCCAGGCCCCCGGTGCTGCCGAGAAGTCCCCGCGAGGGATATCCGTCGGCCCGACCGCCGATTAGGAACTTCAGATTGTCAGCCGGATCATAGACCTGCGCGGTCTCGCCGCCGGCGGAGGTTAAGCCCCGCACGCAACCCCTGAAACGGACACGGGGGTGGATCCGATCCCCCCTTCGCCGATCATGGCGGATTGCCGGGTGCGATGCAGGCGGTCGGCGTGTGAGCATGCGGTCGGCACCGTCGGCCCCGGCGTTCGAAAAGCCCGTGGCCCCAGCCGGTTCGAGCGTGATAGGGATCCGGGCTGCATACCGGCGAACGTCTGGATACATCCGCGTTTGCAGGATTTGCCAACCCGCGGTCTGTCCCCCCAAGACCGCCGTCAGTTCCGGCAGGCGCAAGGACACATCGGCGCCGTAGGCAGAGGTCAGGCGGTCCGAACCCCATTCCCGTCCGGGATCCAACGGTCCGGGCAGGGCCGACGAGCAGGCGCTGAAGGACGGCTCACGGCCGCCACACATGAAGACCTGGAGCGTGTACGGCTTCCCTGCATCGACATTGAGGGCGTAGGTCATACCGCCATAGTAGACCCGCCGCGCAGTCTCCGCCAGTTCGGCGCTGCCCAGCAGTGATCCGACCGAATAGCTGTGGGGCGTTCCCCCCCCCGTGCGCGTGCCGCCGGTGAACGAGGCCGTCAGATCGGCCAGATTCCTCGTTCTGTCCGTGGAAAACGGCCTGCTGGTGCGGAGGCGCAGCCGGGACCGGCTTGCCGAGCGGGTCCTGCGAATGGGACGCATGGTCCTGCTCAGCGGCGACGCCAGATTGGAGGGCAGAGAGGCCCTGCGCGACTACCTCTCCGCCGCGGCATGCTCGAGTAGAATGCGGCGCACTTCCTCGATCACCAGCGGGTTGCCCTGGCAACTGTGGCCGTCGTCAACCACGAACTCGGACTCTGCCCCGTCGAGGTGAGCACTGGTGTAAGCCACCACGCCGTCCTTGCCTTCCGGCGGAACGGCGTCACCCTTCACCGGGATGATCGAGTGAGCACGGATCCCCGGAGCCACCGGGATCTGCGCCAGACGAAGCAGGACAGGATTCGCCGGCGACATGCCATCGATGCTGGTGGGCATACGGCTGAACTTGACCGGTGGAGCAAACCGCTCCCGGAGCCGGGTCACCAGCGTACCCGCCTGGGTCAGGTTCGCGGGCAGTTGCACGAGACGGCGAACCAGGCCACGGATCAAGCCGGACGCCCGGTAGCTGCCGCGGTGCGGGGTGGAGATGAACACGAGGCGTTTGACCTGAGGCATCGGCGTAAACACGGCGTAGTGCCGGACGAAGGCCTCCTCGTCCGCAGATAGATTGAGTTCCGCCAGGCGGTGTCCGGTCAAGGCTTGGATCAAGTCCTCGCCGGTGTCTGCCGCGGTCAGCTTCGTGAGGAGGCCGCCCTGGCTGTGGCCGACCACCACCATTTGCTGGAGGGCTGGATCGTTGCCGAACGGATCCATGTCCGCGACGGTCTCGACGATGCTCTCGCGCAGGTGCGTTGCCGAGACGACCAGGGGAGGGCTGCTCTCATAGAAGTAGAACCAGAACTGGTACCGCCGGCGGATCTCAGGATCGGCACGCAGGCTGTTCCACATGTCGGCCCAGAGGAACGGACTGCTCATGGTGCCGTGCACGAACAGCACCGGGATCTTGCCGGGCGAATACGGTTCCACGGGGTAGATCCCGGCATGGACGGGAGCCCGTCCTAGGCGGAAGACCTGACGGCCGATCCTCCACACGAGAGGGTCGTCGAGGGCATATGCGATCGCGGCAGTCTGGTCTGTCTCGACGGGAATCGTCCGGTTCCCGATCTCGATGTCCTGCGGGTCGGCCGGTGTGACGATCCGGATGGTCGCGTTCCGTACGACGCCCTCGCCCACCGCCGGTGGGTCGCAGGTCAGGAGAACGGTGGCGCCCATCGTCTGCCGGAAAAGTCGGTTGGGGGCTCGGCGTCGCACCGCGATGACGGGGGTGCCGATGCCCGAGACGCGGTTGCGGGTTTCCAGGCCGCGCACCACGTACTGGTGGGCCAGAAACATGGCCTCGAAGGACTCGAGCGTGGCGATCATATCTGGTCTGGCAAAGGCAATCTCGATCTCCCCCAACGGCGTGCGGCGTGTTCCTGGCCGCAGGGCCACACGTCCCTCTGCATCGGCGAACGCTTCGCCCAAGGCGAAGTTGTACAGGTCACATGCGGCCCGCAGGTGCCGGTCATACGCAGTTGGCAACGGGCCGATCCCATCGGCAAAAAGATACAGATAGGCACTCACGGCGGCGGCCAGATAGCAGTCGCGAGCCCGTTCCCGGTCGCCGCGACGCCCGGCTCGGGTCTCCAGTTCCCTGGCCCGCAAGTAACTGAGCTCAGCCATGGCGAACATGGCATCGCGGCGGCCATCGACCAAGGCCTTTGGCCAAAGGGCGACTAGGCACTCGTCCGGCGACTGGCGGTAGGCCTCCTCAAGGCCATAGCGGCGCAGGACGAGCCGTGCGCTGCCGGCTGGGCGGTCCGACGTCAAGGGGCTGTCCATCGCCTCGTGACAGGCCGCCGCATGCCCGACGCGCTCGACGGAGACCTGCCGGGTGACGCACCCAGGCAGCCATAGCAGGGCCCCGGCGCATACCAGCCAGGGAATGGTGCCATTTCGCCGGGCCGAACGCATACGGATCTCCTTCTCCGGGGGTCTGCCGCTCCCCAGCCCCCCCCAACCGACCCACTCTCCTTGCCAAGGGCCATCGCACACTGGGGAACCCCGGAGTCCTAGGATCGCCTTCCGCCTTACACTAAAACGTTACGCCGACGCCCAGGATCAGGCCGGAGAATGCGACGTTCAGCTCATTGTCGTCGTCCCTGTCTCCTTTGAACCTGTAGCCTACCGTACGGTAGCCCACCCGCACGGCGACGTTGTCGGTGACGTTGTACTGGAGTTGGGGCTGCAACTCGTAGACCAGATCGGAGTCGCCTCCGCCGCCGATCGCCAGCGTCGGGTTGAAGCGCAGGCCGCGGACTTTCGACGGGAAGATGGGGATACTGGGCCGCACCACCAGGATCGGGTCCGTTAGGTCGTTCTCCTTCTCGAACGTTCCCACGCCGGTCACCTTGAGTTCGGTTTCGGTATGCAGGTTCCGCACACCAACCAGAAGGTCGAACGTCTGGCCCTCCATCCAGCCGTCGATCTGATAGCCGACGGCCAGTTCAGCCAGAAAAACGTCCATGTCCACGGAGCCGCCCGCAGGCTGATCCTCCACGTCCAGTTCATCCGTGCTCATCGCGAAGAAATCCGCCTGTCCCCAGACGAGAAACCGGTCGTACTGCAGCACGCCCAGCAGCGAGCCGCCGATCTCCACGGCCTCGACCAGGTCAGTGAACGGCTTGTCGAAGTCAACCTCCCTTCCCTTCACGGTGAGGTCGCCCTCGATGCCCACGGTCCACAGGTAGGGCGTGAGTTCGAATGCCCAGCCCTGCGGATCCTCTGCGTGGCCTGCGGAAACCGTCGCCAGCAATAACGCCGCCACCAGCCCTGCCGTTCTTGCCTGCATGTGCCCAGCTCCTTCCTGTTCATGTTGTGTCCCGGTTCCGGTCAGGACCCGTTGCGCACTGCGCTCGGGCAGGCACACCGGCTTGTCCTCTTGTGTCCTTCCTGCTCTCTCGCGCCCGGTCGGGTACACATGGGAGTGCTGCTCCCAGGCTGGACTGCGAAGGTTCAGGGTTCAGGCCCCCGCTCCCAGTCCAGCATGGCTCTCGCCTGCAGGAGCGGTGTCTGATCTACCCGGATCAACCCGCTCTGCGGGCGGTCCAGATCCAGAATCACGTAGATCGTCCCGCTGACCAGAACCGTTAGCAGGATACTGGCGGGCCAGCCATGGTACCGCCCCAGGCCGCCGGAGTATCCCACCGCGCCGGCAGACGTGACTGCGGCTCCAAAGAGCAGGGCGATGATGACCCCTGGCACCCGGCTTTCGTAGGCATAGACCCGGCGTCGGTGCACGGACAGTGCGTCCTTCAGAGCCGAGAGGAGGCCCTCGGCCCCGGGCACGGTGGGCGAGGCCCGCAACATGTCCCTCGCCAGCTCCCACATCCGGCGGTGCAGCTCCTCGGCACGGGCCAGCCCGGCCGCCAACGCCTCCACCGTTATTCTGCCCTGCACCAAACGGGGATCGGTGCGCACGCCAACATACTGCCCGAGAAGTTCCCGGAACTGCCCGCGCTGCGGCTCGGGCAGCAGGCTGCTGTCCAGATAGAGTCCCGTGAGGGCGTTTGCGTCCTCCATCACCAGGGCACGTCGCACCTCATAGCGCGCGGTCGACATGCTGAACGAGAAGCCCAGCAGCAAGGCCAGGAGTCCGAGCAATGACCCTTGGACGGCGCCAAAATGGCCCCGCCCCGTGTCGCCCGTCTGCTCCCGCAACCGGTGGCCGATTCTGTACCCCACGCTTACCGCCACCGGCATGGCCAGCACGAGCGCCAGGCTCACCGGCCAGGCCTCCAGTTGTGAGAACCAGCTCAAGTGCATCCCATGTCCTCCGCGCTCTCCGTGTTCCTCAACATGCTGCCGCGACTGACTTCGATGGTGACCGCGACGGCCCGCCGTGGGCTTCCACCGGGAGCCCGCAGACGGTCACTCCAAGACCCGTGGAGTGCTTCCTCAGGCGGCCGCCCGGCGCCCCTGTCAAGATCCACGGCCGTCGGCCGGTCCTTTCACCCTCTCCCTTCACTGCCTTGTCATGGCCAGGTGCAGGCGTTCCTCCGGGCTGATCAGGTGGTCGTGGTCGTCCTTGCCCAGGTCAATCTGCACCCAGTGGATCTTGCCGGTGAAGGCACTGGTCTTCCGGTCGTAGTCGGAGGTCACCGGCGTCCCGCTCTCGCGGCCGACGTCGGTGGTCTCGTCGCAGGAGAACATCATGGGGACGGTGTTCCCGATCCGCCCCTCGCCCGCCTTCCGGCCGTCGTAGAAGAGAGTCACGTTGCCGCCCTTGGCCAGGCCGCCGCCGTCGTAGGCGAATTCCATCCGCACCTGGTGCCTGCCAGCCGGGATCTTGTGGTCGGCCGCGACGGTGAAGACCTTGAGTCCGAGGAGGTTGTACGCGAACTTCGCCTTCCCTTCCCTGGCATAGAGACTCAGGCCGCCGAACGCGCCGCCCTGGGCGAGGATGACGCCCTCGGCGCCCGCCGCCGGCACGTCGAGTTCGGCCGTGATCGAGAAGGACTTGTTCTTCATGACCACGACGCAGTTCTCCGTCAGCCGGCCCATGCCGCTGAACAGCAGCTGCGAGTCGCCTCTGATCAAGGTGGGGCGGCCGGCGAGATCCGGGTTGAAGCGCTCCGGCCGGCGGTCGTCAAGGGGCAGGACGTTGTACTTGACCGCCTCGATCAGCCACAGGCGCTGCAGCTCGTGCAGCTTCTCCGGCATCTCCTTCGAGAGATCGCGCGCCTGCGTCCAGTCCGTCCTCCCATCATAGAGTTCCCAGACGTCGTCGTCGAAGGCGGGCAGCTTCTCCACGATGAACGGCGTCGAATGCCGGGTCACGGCGCTCCAGCCCCTGTGGTAGATGCCGCGGTTGCAGAACATCTCGAAGTATTGCGTTTCGTGCCGCTCCGGCGCCTGGGCGTCATCGAAGCTGAACAGCATGCTCGTCCCTTCCAGCGCGCTTTGCTGGACGCCGTTGACGACGGCGGGCTCGGGGATGCCGGCCGCCTCGAGGATGGTCGGCGCGACATCAATGACGTGGCAGAACTGGCTCCGCACCTCGCCCTTGGCCCGGATCCCGTTCGGCCAGTGCACGATCGTCCCGTTGCGCGTCCCGCCCCAGTGCGAGGCGACCTGCTTCGTCCACTGGTACGGCGTGTCCATCGCGTGCGCCCAGCCCACGGCATAGTGGTTGTAGGCCTCGGGTCCCCCGAACTTGGCGATCCTCTGCGCCAGGAATTCGGGAGTCTCCAGTTCCAGGCCGTTGAGGTGGATGTTCTCGTTGAACGTGCCCGGCAGCCCGCCCTCGGCCGACGCGCCGTTGTCGCCAACAATGACATAGACGAGTGTGTCGTCGAGCGCCTCCAGGTCGGCCAGGGCGGCAACCAGTCGCCCGACCTGGCAGTCCGTGTGCGCCATGAACCCGGCGTAGACTTCCATCTCCCGGGCCAGCACCGGTCTCAGCTTGGGATCCATCTCGTCCCAGGCCGGGATCTCCTTCGGGCGCTTGGTCAGTTCCGCGTCGGGGGGAACGACCCCCAGCTTCTTCTGGCGGGCGAAGGTCTCCTCACGCAGCCTGTCCCACCCCTGGTCGAACTTGCCCTTGTACGTGTCCGTCCATTCCGGAGGGACGTGGTGCGGCGCATGCGTTGCCCCCGGGGCGAAGTACATGAAGAACGGCTTGTCCGGCATCAGGGCCTTCTGCTGGCGGACCCAGGCGATGGCCTTGTCGGTCATGTCCTCGGTGAAGTGGTAGCCCTCCTCCGCCGTCCGGGGTGGGTCTGTCGGGATGGTGCCTTCATAGAGGGCCGGGTCGTACTGATTGGTCTCGCCGCCAAGGAAGCCGTAGAAGTACTCGAAGCCGCCGCCGCCCGTGGGCCAGGCGTCGAAGGGGCCCATCGGGCTGGTCTGCCACACCGGCACTTCGTGGCACTTGCCGAACTGGGCCGTGGCATAGCCGTTGAGTTTCAGCGTCATGGCCAGCGGCGCCTTGCTCCTGGGCCGGATCGAGGTGTACCCCGGAGCCGAGGTGGCCAACTCGGTGATGCAGCCCATCCCAACCGAGTGGTGGTTGCGGCCGGTCAGGAGCGCCTGGCGCGTGGGCGAGCACAGCGCCGTGGTGTGGAAGCGGCTGTAGCGAAGGCCGTTCGCCGCCAGCCTCTCGAAAGTGGGGGTCTGGCACGGCCCACCGAAAGCGCTCGATGAGCCGAAGCCCGCGTCGTCGATCAGGACGATCAGCACATTGGGCGCGCCCTTCGGAGGCCGCAGCGATTCGATCGGCGGAAAACTGGCGTCCGGGCCCTTGGCGTCATACGCCGTCAACCCCACATGCTGCAGATCCGGGATGGGAAGGATGGAACGGCTGAACGGGTTCTGGCTGCTCATGACTGGCCTCCTACCATGTGATTCGCGATCGCCACCCTCTCTTCGTCATGCCATGTTCAACGACACCCTATCGGTCTGAAGCCTGCCCCGACCGGCATGCCTAGGCGCAGCGTCTTCATCTCGATCTCCAAGGCCCGCTCGGGAATAGCGAAGCCCGTCCGCGTCGATTACCCCGTGGGGCTATCGGGCCGGTCGATCTGCAGCCCCACCGTGTGCGGGATTACGCTCCAGACGTCGCGGATCCAGACGGTAATCACGGGCTGTATGCCGAGAACCGACCTCGATCCGTCGTCGCTGACGACGTGGCGCATGCCCCCCATGCGGTGTCCCTGCGAAGCTGTCCTATACACTAGCATCGCGCAGCGCGGGATTCAAGGCGGAGGGGGAAGCACCAGTAGGGCGTGGTGGAACGCGCTCAGTCAGTGGCAGGCGCACCCGCGACGGGAGGAAAGGCGAACGCCGCGCCTCCCTGTTGCGCCTGGAATGGAAGACGTCATCCGGCCAGGTTTGGGCCACGAACACCAAAGAGATCGCCCCGGACGACGGCCATAAGGTCTGGTACCAGACCCTGCGCGACCTGGGGTCCCGCTACCCCCTCGCGCCATACTCGGAGCACAAGCGGCCCGTCCTCGCCGGGTGCCACGCATGCCAGGTCTTTTCACGGAGGGCACGGCAGGCTACGTTAACCCCGGGCAAACGCATGCAGGTAATCCATGGCCTGACCGCCCCGGCCACCGGATGAGCCGTCCACCGTTCAGTCCACCTTTCACTGACGCATTGCGGTACGTGACACCTCAGCGACAAGGGACGCGGACGGTGTAGAGGGTGTAGACCGGACTGACGGCTCCGGCGAGGGTTCGGCAGCCGTGCGCCGCCCGCTGCAAGGTTCGAACGGCCAGTCCGTGACACCCCCGCCGGACGGGTCGAGGCCGAAACGCCGGGCTGTGTCCGCGTGATCCCGCCACTGAACGTAGTGGAACTGGATCTGATCCGGCAGGACGCCGTACACCTCGCCGAACCGCACCAGCGCAGACCGGCCGTCCCTCACGCCTGCACCGCCGTAAGGTTCTGCCTCCGGCGAAGCGGGCCTTGTCATCCTGTCGCCTGTATGTACCTCCAACCTCCAAGCCCAGGCGGGCATTGCCTGCGGTTGCCAGATATGGTATGGTAATATGTTCCATCGAAACAGCCATGGCCATATGACCTGCGCCAGGTCGGTGGCCAGAGTCACCCGGCTTTCTGGGGCGGCCGCAGGATCCGTGGTCAGGGATTTCACCGAGGCACATACGGACATGCAGAACAGGATGGCCACAGGGGCGACGGGGTTCCGGGAGTGGCTGAGGGGGGTGGCAGGCGTTGCCGCCCTCCTGGGGGCCGGAACGCTGGCCGAGGGGGCCGACTGGACGCCCATGGCCAGCGGAACTACGTACTCCCTGGGCAAAGCGTGGGGGAGCGAACCCAGCCGGGTCTTCGCGGTTACCGTCTCCGGCAGTTCCATCCCCTATTTCGACGGCATCGAGTGGATGCCGATGACCGGCGGGAATGGCAACGCGATCTGGGGCGCCGCGGCCGACGATGTCTATGTCGTGGGCCTGGGCGGCACCATCGGACACTACGATGGCATGGCCTGGACGACCCAGACCGGCGGCACTTCCGGCTATGCTCTCAACGGCGTCTGGGGCGCCGGCGCGCACGACGTCTTCGCGGTGGGCAGCAGCGGGACGATTCTGCACTATGACGGCACGGCGTGGACGCCCGCGGCCAGCGGTGTCACCAGCACGCTGTACGGGGTCTGGGGCACCGGCCCGGCTGACGTCTTCGCGGTGGGCAGCAGCGGGAGGATTCTGCACTATGACGGCACGGCCTGGGCGCCCATGACCAGTGGCGTCACCAGCACGCTGTACGGGGTCTGGGGCAGCGGCCCCGCTGACGTCTTCGCGGTGGGCAGCAACGGGACGATCGTGCACTATGACGGCGCGGGGTGGGCACCGATGAGCAGCGGCGTCACCAGTACGCTGAACGGAGTATGGGGGAGTGGCTCCAACGACGTGTTTGCCGTTGGCGCGAGTGGCACGATCCTGCACTATGGCACGCTCTCGCACCCGGTTGGGACGCTGACCGTCGACGCCGCGCCGGTGCGCGGCAAGGTTTTCGTCGATGGTGCGGACTGGGGGATTCCCCCGCGGAGCAAGAGCGTCGTGGCCGGCACCCGTACAGTGAGCTTCGGGGCGGTGACGGGCTACTTCGCGCCGGACAGCCAACAGGTGGTCGTACCGGCGGGGGGCACGGCCTCGGCGACCGGGGCCTACCGCCTTGAATGGAGTTGGCAGAACCCCTTGCCGCAGGGCCAGAGCCTGGACGCCATCTGGGGCAGCGGCCCCGGCGATCTCTTTGCCGTCGGCATGGGGGGCGTCATCCTGCACTACGATGGCGCCGCCTGGTCCGTCGCGGCCACCGCGATCAAAGACCTGGCGGGGGTTGGCGGCAGCGGCCCGGACAACGTCTTCGCCGTCGGCTCCTCCGGCACCATCCTACACTACAACGGGGCGGCATGGACCGTACAGCCCAGCGGGGTGAGCGCCTACACTCTGCAGGGCGTGTGGAGCGACAGCCCGGGCCACGCGATCGCCGTCGGCAGAGGCAGCAAGATTCTGCGCTACGACGGGACATCATGGGCGGCCATGGGCATCGGCAGCCTCGGCAGCGTCGAGTTGCGCGCCGTCTGGGGCAGCGGTCCCGCCGACATCTTCGCGGTGGGCCACAAGACCAACACCTCCAATGGGGTGATCCTGCACTACGACGGCGCCGACTGGACGATCTCAGCCACCATCGCCCCCACCGAAGACGACGGCATCGTGCGCCTGCAGGACGTCTGGGGCAGCGGTCCCCAGGACGTCTTTGTCGTCGGCACCGACGGCCTCATCCTGCACTACGACGGCAATGCCTGGACGAGCATGGCCAGCGGCGTCAGCGACGACCTCTATGGCGTCCACGGCACTGGCCCCGGCAACGTGCTGGCCGTGGGGGACCGTGGCGCCGTCCTGCGTTACACGGGCGCCGCCTGGGCCGCCGTGGCCGGGGGGCCGGACGTCGTCCTCCGCGATGCGTTCACCCTTGGCGGCGACGGGGCCGTCGTCGTGGGTGACAATGGCGAGCTGCTGCGCTGTGGCGGTGCTGGGTGGACGGACATGCACTCCGGCGTCTTCAAGGCCTTCTACGGCATCGGGGGCAGCGGATGGAACAACGTGTTCGCCGTGGGCGAGGCCGGAACCGTGCTGCGCTACGACGGCGCCTCATGGGTGGCACAGGCCAGCACCACGGTCCGCGACCTCTACGGCGTTTGGGGGGACGATCCCGGCCACGTCGTTGCCGTCGGGGCCAAAGGGGCCATCGTGCACTACGACGGCAGGGAGTGGACGGCGATGACCAGCGGCGTTGCCGCGAATCTCCAGGCGGTGTGGGGGGGCGACGCCGGCGATCTGTATGCCGTCGGCGAGAACGGCACGATCCTGCACGGGGACGGCATGGCGTGGACTCCCATGCCGTCCGGGACCACCGACGCGCTGACGGACGTCTGGGGCAGCGGCCCGACGGACGTCTTTGCCGTCGGCGGCAGTGGTACGATCCTGCATGGCGATGGCACCGCGTGGACTCACATGGCCAGCGGCGTCACCGAGGCCCTGTACGGTGTCTGGGGAAGCGGACCCACCGACGTGTTCACGGTCGGCGGCGGGGGGAGGATCCTGCGCTATGACGGGACATCGTGGACCCCGATGAGCAGTGGCGTCACCTACGACCTCAACGGCGTCTGGGGCAGCGGCCCGACGGACGTCTTTGCCGTCGGTGCCGGCGGGGTCCTGCGCTACGATGGCACGGCCTGGCGAAGCACGAGCGCCCGCGCCATCGCGGTGTGGGGCAGCGGCCCTGGCGACGTCTTCACCGTCGGGGGCGTCAGCAACGCCGCGATCATGCGCTACGGTCTTCCGCCGCCGACGGGGACGCTGGCAGTGGACACCGCGCCGGTCGCCGGAGAGATTGTCGTCGACGGCGTGAACTGGGGGACGGCTCCCGTCAGCCGGCCGGTCTCCCCGGGGCCTCACACGGTCAGCTTCGGCCCCGTCACAGGCTACGCCAGGCCGGCGGACCGCACGGCGGACGTCGCTCAGGACGCCACCGTGTCGCTGACCGGAACCTACGCGCGGCAGGTGTGGACCTGGCAGCACCCGCTGCCGCAGGGCCACACGCTCCGCGGCGTCTGGGGCAGCGGCGAGACGGACGTCTTCGCCGTCGGCGACTATGGCACCGTGCTGCACCACGACGGCGGCGTCTGGTCAATCATGGACAGCGGCACGGCCGAGGTGTTGATGGGCGTCTGGGGAAACAGCGCGACTGATGTATACGCGGTCGGCAGCGTCGGCACGATTCTGCACTACGATGGAGCGGCATGGGCGACCGTGGGCGGCGGGCTCGCGGCCACGCTCTTCGGCGTCTGGGGCAGCGGCCCAGCCGACATCTTCGCCGTTGGCAGCGCCGGCACGATTCTCCACTACGACGGCGCCACGTGGACCCCGATGGCCAGCGGCACGACCCACCACCTGCGCGGGATCTGGGGCAGCGGCCCGGCCAATGTGTTCGCGGTCGGCGACAGTGGCACCGTCCTGCACTACGACGGGACGGCGTGGACGCCGCACGACAGCGACACGGCGGAGGATTTGGTGGGCGTCTGGGGCAGCGGGCCCGACGATGTCTTTGCCATCGACTACCGCGGGGTTCTGCACTACGACGGCGCCGGGTGGACCCCCATGGCGGGCGGCGACAGCGACACCATGCAGTACCTCACGGGCGTCTGGGGCAGCGGCCCGGCGGACGTCTTCGCGGTCAGTGACGAGGGGGAAGTCTGGCATTACGACGGGACGGCGTGGACGTACATGGTCGACTGGAGTGTCGGCCTCGATGCGCATTACGGCATCTGGGGCAGTGGGCCGAACGATGTCTATGCCGTCGGCGGTTCGGGACAGATCATGCACTACGACGGCACGGCGTGGTCCCCTCAGCACCGTGCGGTCTCCACGGCCGCCGTGAACGGGTTGTGGGGCAGCGGCCCGGCCGACATCTACGGGGTCACCGGGGGGGGCACGATCCTGCACGATGACGGCACGGGGTGGCAGGCCATGGACAGCGGCACCCAGGGACTGAGCAGCGTCTGGGGCAGCGGCCCGGCGAATGTGTTTGCCGTCGGGGTTGCCGGAACGGTCCTGCACTGTGACGGGTCGGCCTGGACGCCGATGACCAGCGGCACTTCCATGTCCCTGTATGGGGTGTGGGGCAGCGGCCCCGCCGATGTCTTTGCCGTCGGCTGGAATGGCACCATTCTGCGCTATGATGGCACGGTGTGGACGCCCATGGCCAGCGGCGTCACCAGGATACTGAACGGCATCTGGGGAAGCGGCCCGGCCGACGTGTTTGCCGTGGGCAATTCCGGCACGATCCTGCACTATGGCGGCGCCGCCTGGGCGCCCATGGCCAGCGGCGTCACGGGACATCTGCGCGCGGTGTGGGGCAGTGGCCCCACCGACGTCTTCGCGGTGGGCAGCAGCGGGACGATCCTGCACTATGACGGGGACGCATGGATTCCCATGGCCAGCGGGGTCACGGGGTACCTGAACGGCGTGTGGGGCAGCGGCCCGAGCGACGTGTTCGTCGTCGGACAGGGCGGCACGGTTCTGCACTACGATGGCGCGGCATGGTCGGCCATGGGCAGCGGCACCGGATCCTGGCTCTCCAACGTCTGGGGTAACGATGCCGACAGCGTCCTTGCCGTGGGTGAAGGCGGCACGATCCTGCGTTACGGCCCGCCCACCCGCGCGATCGCGCTCGCCGCCGGCTGGAACGCGGTGTCGCTGCCGCTCGAGCCACTTGACCCGGCCGTGGGGGCGGTGCTGGCCTTGTCCGGCAGCCGCGGCACGGTACACGAAGGCTCGGCCTGGCGCTGGGTGCCGGCCGCCGCCCCCGGAGAAGCCGGTCGCTTCGAGCGGGTGACCGACATGACCGCCCGGACCGGCCACTGGGTCTACTGTCCGACGGAGTGTACCGTCACGGTCACTGGCGCCGAGGTGGCCAACCGGCTTGAACTCAAGGCTGGATGGAACCTGCTCGGTCCGGCAGCCACCTGCCACGCCCCTGAAGACGAGGCACGGATCCAAGGGGCCATCTGGAACTGGGATGCCGCTCTGCCCGGGTTCAGGGCTGTACCGGACGGCGGCACCCTTGAGGCGGGCAAGGCCTACTGGTTCCGCGCCACGACGGCGTTTCCACTGGACCTCTAGCCCGACTTCCGCGGTTTGGCGAGGGTTTCGCTCTCAGGACGGCCCTTCTGCATCACTACAACCCTGCCCCTTGCGGATCCACTGGCGGACTTGGCGGATGACCTCGGCGTCGATGCCGAGGAATTGGTACAGCGCACGGTGCTGGGTGTGTCGGCGGTCACTCAGGACCAGCCGGTAGCGGCCCCCGTCAAGCCCCGGCGACATTATGACCGTCGGACTTCCTGGGCGCGGGAAGGACTGTCCGCAACAAAGGCGCGGACGGCCACGTGAACGTGTATCCCCTTGAACCTTCTTCCTGGCCCCGGGGCGGGGGCCTCCCGCCGGCCTCCCCCTGCTGGATCATGACAGTCCTCAAAGGGCAGGCCCGCCGCCTAGGGCAAACCGCGACCGGGCCGGCCGCCATTCATGCCGGACCCTTGCTTGGACCCCCACACGCGCTATCTTGGGCGTTGGACAAGCTGAAGGAGTCGGCAATTACCTGAAGGCCATGGCCGCGGTTCTACCGGTGGATATGCGACGGAGAACGGCCACCACGTCAGCAGAGACTGGGGCCAAGGCGGTCGAGTGGTGGCTCGAAAGCAACCGCGTCATCCGCGGCGTGCACCCTCGTGCGTGTCAACCCATTCGGGCATGAAAACGGTGAAATCATCAGCTAGCCTGCGCAGGGCTGCTGGCACCGGTGACCATGCACCATGGACGCGCTGGGCCGGCCTCCTGTCGCCAGGGTTCCCAGGCGCAGGTTACATGGCAGGGGCCGGAGACCCGCGAGCACTGGCAACTGGGTTGCTCTTTGTACACGGCGTTTGTGTTCTCGGACTGGCTGCGAGTCCTGCTGCAACTGCCCCGAGATGAGCGGCCGGACACCATGGTGATTGCCGATGACAACCTGGTGGAACCCCTCAGGGGCGTTTTGGGCGACGCCGGGGATCTCCGCATTGTGGCACACTGCAGTTACCCGGAACTGCCCCTGTCGGCGGTTCCGGTGCACGATGTGGGTTTTGATTTGCACACGCTCATGGACGAATGCCTGCGCTGCCTCCGGCGGCGGGGGCGACGGCAAGCGGGCTGACGAAGTTGTGCGGGTTCCCGCGGTCCGTAATCCGAACTGCGGAGAGCGCAGATCGCCACCGCCAGTGAAAGCAGGCAGTGACCTGAACCAGGAAAGGAGAACCCCCATGGCAATCTCATCCGCGCACAGACACAACCAGGTCAAGATCGAAAGGACAAATGCGATGAGCGGCACACCTACCCGAAGTCTTTCTGTCATGGCAGTCTTGGCGGGTCTGGCAGGCCTCCTGGCGGGACTCCCGTCTGCCCGCGCGGCAACCTATACGTGGAACCGGAATCTCACGGGCGGAGACACGGCGTGGTATGACATGGACGACGACGGCAACTGGGCAATCTCGGGCACCCCCACCGGCTCGGGGCCCGGCAGCACGGACGACGTGGTGGTACCCAACGGCATCACCGCCAGGTGGGAGGCCCTCGGAACGGGGAGTGCGCCGACCCGCAGCTTCCGGGCGCTGAGCATCGGGTCGGCGGCTCCCGGCAACACCCAGGTCCTGCTCCGCAATTCCTACACTGGCGGCACGTGGGGGCTGCGCTTCTACGGGGATGTCGTCGGCGACCCTGACAATGGAACGACGCGGCATCTCGACCTGCAGTCCGGCCGTGGCTATTCGCTCTACTTCGGGACCGGCAGCACGGGCATACAAGATACCGTCGCGGACTCCAGCTTCTGGACAATACAGACCACATTCGACATGAGCGGCTACAACAGTTCCGGCGGCAACATCCAGGTCTCCAGTGCCAACCCGGTCACGGCCAGCGGCACAATCGCCACTGGCCTGCTCCAGTTCCGCGGGAGTACGGGTACGTTCACGGCCACCGGCCCCCTGAACATTGCCGCCACTGTCCAATGGCGTGACTCTTCGGGCAAGCATCTGGTCCTGAACAACTACGACCACGTCATCTACGACATCGGCGAATATGGGACTGGCTTCACGGCGCTCTCCGCGATCACGGCGACCGGCGGCTCGATCACCATGCGGGACTGGTCGGTGCACAAGTTCCAGGACCCCGTCGCGTTTGACCTCGACGGCACCACGGTCCGCATGTATGGCAACGGCACCGACGCCAGCATCGTCCTGTCGGTCCGCGGGCGGGATGACGGGCGGGATCCGCTGGGCAGTGGCCTGGTCGACAACTTCGCACTGGGAACCCTGGTGATCGGTGACGAGCCGGGCGACGTGGTGACCTTGCGCACGGACGGGGCGTACATGGCCGGGTCGCTGTCGAGTGATGCCGCGTTGTATGTTGGTACGCTTGACCTGACCAGCGGCGCCGGCCTGGTGATCCCCGAAGGGACCAGGCTGTACTACGTCACCCTGCTCGGCGACACGGCAAACGTCACCGGCATCGAGCGACTGTCGCGTGCCGTGCCGGAGCCCGCCAGCCTGGCGCTGTTCGCCGTGGTGGGGACGGTCCTGTGGCGCCGTCCATCGCGGTCGGCGCTGCCATGGAAGTCCCGTGGGCTGTGCCGCACTGCGCCGCACACCTCGGCAACAGGAACCTCATGCCTCTGAGGCACAGCACATCCATGCCCCCGTGTCCGGTTCAGCGTGCAAGGCGCTCATTCACGCTCATCGAAATCCTGGTGGTGGTCGCCATCATCGGCATTCTGGCCTCCCTGCTGCTGCCGGCTTTGCAGGGCGCGCGGGAAAGCGCCATGCTGACTGTCGAGCGCGGCAACATGCGGCAAGCCGGTGTGGCGGTGGCCATGTATGGCGGGGATTACGGGGGGCGCCTTCCGGCGGCCAACGACGGCCGGCAACGGGATCACTGGACCGTACGGAACCGCCTGTACGGGGGTGCCTATCTGATTCCTGACCCGGCGTTGCCTGGCGGACCGACGTCGCTGGTATGGGGGTGTCCACTGATCCGTGGACGAGGCTGGAACAGCGCCATCCTCTACTCCTGCACATGGTGGTGGAATGCCGGCTGGGGCGGGTCATGTTCCGAGGCGGGAGAAGGCATCTCGACGCCGCTTCTTGATCCCGACGCCTCCTCGATGTTGGCCGACAACTACCGTCTGTCCATCGATGGCGAGGGATTCATCCGCGGGGGCGTCCAGCAAAGTCCGGAGGACATTTGCCTGATTACCGACAACGGCGGTCTGCCGACCACGTGGACGCAGGGGGTGGTCTGGGCCAACCACCACGCCGCTGACAACCCCGCCGAAGCCATTGCCAGCAACACCCTGTTCCTCAGCGGCCGGGTCTTGATGCGCGTCAAGGGCAAGCTCAACAGAACCTGGAATGGCGGCGCCTGGACTTACCGCTGAAAGGGATGGAAGGAGGAGCCAAGACAGGCGAATCGCGGCGCGAGGTGGCGTTGGGGGGAATCAGAGCGCCATCAGAAAGTCGTCTTCGTTGACGTACTCCAGTTCCAGGACCGGCTGCACCGGTGGACCCGTGTTCGATGGAGGCGCACGTGAGGCTGGGCGATCCCACTGTCCGCAATGCTTGAGGATGCGTTCGATCACATCGGACTGGTCGGCCAGGCCGCCGGCGAGTCGGACATCAAGCGCAGCAACCCCCGGCGCCCGGAGGAGTGGTGGCCGTGGAACTGACGCAGTTCCTCATCTTCGAGATCGCGCCGGTCTGCCCGATGTGGAAGCGCCATCCCCGGTGCCCGTCGGGGCAGGCCTCCCGCTGGGCCAGGAGCGCCGGCCGCACCCCGGTGACACGCGCCCCTGTATGCACCCCCAGCGTCTACGGAACTGCCATGTGCCGCGAACTCCCTGCCCTGGGCTTCGATACCCCTCCCCGTTATTGGAGCGTCAGCTCGCCCCAGTTCTTCGGTTCCATCTGCAGCTCGAACACCGCGTCGTCCACGATGCCGGTGTGCTGGTTGCTCCAGAAGGTGCGCAGGCGCGTGCGCTGGCCGGCGAGGTCGCCGTGGGTGGCACCGAAGTCGCCGCGCAATACCAAGCCGGCCGCCGGGGTGACGCCGAGGGCAGTCCACGGGATGGCCGCCTCCACGAGGTACCCCTTGCCGGGCTGAGTCTTCACCTCGGCCTTGGCGTCGGCCACCGCATCAACAAAGTCCATCGTATAGGACTTGACCACGCCGGAGCTGAAGGTCTTGGGTTTCCTGGTTGCGGAGACTGCACGGAAGAGGACGGCCACGGGTTTGCCCTGGCAGTTGCCGATGGACAGGCGCAGGTCGCCGGCGACTGCCGCCGCGCGGTCCTTGGCCGCCTTCTCGTCGGTGCCGAGCTGGAGGTCAACGGTGTCGCCGCCGATATACATCTGGGCGGGGTCGGTGGCGCCGTTGACCCAGGGGGTGCTGTCCTTGACATCCCAGGCGGCGTAGAGGTACTGCTCGTCCCAGGCCAGCACCGTGCGTACCGCGGCGTCGTCCGTCTTCTTGTAGCTTGCCGGCTCAAGGCCCGCGAAATCCTTGGCCAGATCGCCGGAGAAGGACACCGTCCTCTTCGCCGCCTCCAGGCGTTTCACCCCGGCGGTCTCCTGCAAGTAATCTGCCTTGAACGTGGCCGCGGTCTTGATGTCATCCGCGCCGATCGTGAGTTTGGCGCCCTTCAGCGCCTTGACCGTGTCGAGGCCGGTCACCTCGACATTCCAGAATCCGGTCTTGCCGGCCTGGAGGTGGAGCTTGCCGTCCTTGGCCAGGCAGATCGAGCCGCCGAAGTCCTCACCGCCCATGCCGCACGGGGCATTGTCGAGGATGGCGCCCGGCTGCGCGACCTCGGGGAAGGCCATCTTCATCGGGTCGCCCTGGAAGAGGCGGCTGAGGTAGAAGCCATCCTCGGTCAGGATATGCCATTCGCCGACGTTGGTGGGAATGACCCAGAGGTTGCCGATCGGGTCAGGGAGCTTCACCGCGCCGCACGGACCGAACGAGCCACGGATCATGCCGACTTCCGCCGGCACGGCGTTGTGCGAGCCGTGGACGCCAACGAAGCTGTCGGGGTAACTCCAGAGTTCCTTCCCGGTGGCGACACTGTAGCAGCGGAACCAGCCGTTGTTGACCCCGTAATCGCCGGGCTTGAGCACGGTGGTGGCGTCGGCGGAGCCCCAGCCTGCTGCGGGGAGCTTGGTGCCGTTGGCCAGGTCGTACTGCGGTGCCCCGCAGGCGGTGAAGCCGGTCACCTTGAACTGATTGTCGCCGGAGTAGAAGGTCATGTCGGGGGTCATGGCCATGTACCAGCCGGAGAGACGGATGATGCCGTCGGCGAGGGTGACTTCACCGGGCTGCACCTGGCCGTCGTCATTCTGGTCGGCCCAGAATGCGGTCTTGGCGGCGGCGCCGGTCTGGCCGTGGGCGGGCGGCGGGATGTCCTTGCCGTCCTTGTCGACGAACCAGGCCTTGGCGCGGCGGATCCAGTCGCCCTCGCCACGGCGTTCGAAGAAGCCGATCTCGCCGAGGTCGAAGGCCCAGCGGGTGGCGACGGCAAGATAGAGCCGGCCGTTGGCGCCGGTGCCGAAGCGCGAGTTCTCCATGCCGTCGCGCGAGATGACGGCCACACAGGCGGCTTTGCCGGTCTTGGCATCGAGCTTCCATTCGCAACCTTGTCCGACCATGATCATGGGATCCAGCGGGTTGATGGCGCCGCCCAGGGCGCCGTAGCTGGTCGGACCGAAGAACTCCTTGTACAATGCGCCGGTCTTGACATCCCACACCGAGACGCGTTTCGGCCAGCTGTCGTTTTCCATGACCCAGAGGCGGCCGTTGCCGTCCACCGCCATGCCGCCGATAAAACGCATGCCGTCGGGCTGCCACTTGCCCAGCAGCGCCCGTCCGCCCTGACGCCCGATGGTGCCGGTGGCTTTGCCGGCGGCATCGTAGACCTTGACCTGGTTGTCGGGTTCGCCGACGCCAACGTAAACGGTGCCCTTGCCGTCGACCGCAATCCCTGCCGCGGCAGTCAGCCCCTGGATGAACGGTTTGACCTCGCCGGATTCGGGGTTGACGGCCAGGACGGTGGTACCGGCACCGATCACGAACAGCGTGCCGTCCGGGCCGGCCTCGATGTCAACCGGCTCGGAGACTTTCAACTCCTTGACCAGCTTCCCGCTCGCCGCGTCCAGGACCAGCACCAGATTCTGGGCCCGGTAGCCGACGAAGAGCTTGCCCCTGGCGGCGGCGAGCGCATTGGCGCGCAGCTTGTCGCGTTCCGCTTCCGGCACGGCCGTCACATACGTGTTTATGGCCAGGTCTGTGGAACCTGTGCCGGCCCAGCCAGTGAAGCCGCCCTTGGCGTTGTCGACGCGGAAGAGGACGCCGTCCCAGTTCACCGAGTAGACCGTGCCCGCGTCCGCCGCCATGAGCATGGCACCGGACATGCCCTGGCGGCTGCAGCGCCAGAGGACGTTGCCATCGCCGTCACAGGCCACGAGCGCCTTGCCCGCCTCGGCGCCGGACCAGCCGAGGTAGACCTGCCTGCCGTCGCTGGCTGCGCTGATAGGCTGGCCGTGGTCACCGCCCCAGTTGTCCTTTCCCGAGGGGCCGTCCCAGGGCGCCTTGCCGCCGTTGCAGGCCCAGCCGCGCAGGCGCAGTCCGACCCCGGTGTGCGTCAGGGCGCGCCACGTGTAGTCGCCAGCCGGCACCGGCTCGCCGGGTGTGCGCCAGTTGGGAGTCGTCAGGCCGTCCCATTTCACTTCATGCTTGCCCTGGGTGTAGAACGCCGAGTTGAGCAATTGCCGCACCACCGTGCCGTCGCCGGCCAGGAGCTGCAGCGAGATGTACCCGTCGGCCGGCATCTCGAACTGCACGGTCTTGAACCCCTTGAGTTCCTTGGACTTGATGAGCCCCGTCCAGTCCACCACCGGCACGCCGGTCAGCGGCGCCTCGGGGCTCGCCTCCATCCGGACCACGAACTCGCGGGCATCCGCCAGGCGCACCGGCCGCGGCGCGACGTTGCCCTTGGCCTCCAGTGATCCCATCCCCCAGCACTGACTGGCCATGAACGTGAACACACGGTCCGGCGTCACCCCCGGCTTGAAGATGTCCTTGAATGAAATGCGCATGTTCGCTTCGGTGTTGAAGTTGGGTTCGAGGGTGATCGTGACCTTGTCCCCGGCCTTCGGCGTGTAGCCGTTCGCGCAGAGCAGCTTCCAGGGGATGGCGATCTCCTGCACGTAGCCTTTGCCGTCCCCGTTCCTGCGGAACTCCTGCACCGCGCCCTTGGTCTGCAGGTCCTTTTCGCCGCCTTGGTCGAATTTGCGCCCCCAGACGGCGTCGATGACGTCCAGACCGTCGCGGTCGCGCCAGGCCGTGAGGTGGGTGCAGCGCTCCTTGTCGCCTTGATCCGGCTGGGTGATGATGCGCGCCTGCAGGCAGTCGCCGGCAAAACCGTAGTCACCCTTGCTCGTGCCGGGATTGCTCATCGGCGTCTGGTCGATCCAGCGGGTGAGCAGGTACAGGCTCTCGGCATCGTACATGGCGTGGAACCAGGTGGCCAGTTTCGCGCGCAGATTCTCGGCGTCACCGGTGGTGAAAACGCCGCCGGTGAGATCCCAGTCATCGAACTTGCCGTCGACGGCGACTTTGCCCGGTGCAGACAGAATGCGAATGCCGAGGTTCTCGGTTTCGGTGGCGCCAACCGTGCCGCACAGCGCCATCGCCGCCAACAGACCGCCGGCAACGCCCCTGCACCAACGACCGGGTGCCTTCATCAGAGAGTCCTCCTGTTTCGGCGTAGTGATCAGATGCTGTGACATTGTGCTTCTCCAGGGGTTGCGGGTCTGCTGGGATGGTGCCTGTCTCTCAAGGGCCGGACTACTTCCTCGCCATCGTGCAGGTGACATCCGCCGAAGCGGCCAGGCTGAGGTTGTCAACCTCACCGGCCTTCATCGGCGACTCGATGCCGTTCCCGCCAGGCTTGACCTCCTTGCCGTTGACGCGCCAGGCGATGAACGTCGGAACCTGCTGGTCGAAAGGCCTGCCAAACTGGGCCGGGCCGATCGGCAGCACGCCGTCGGCCGGGGCCTTGACCGGGGTGAGGGTCTGGTACTGCGGCAGCCACGTGCGCTAACGACCAGATGATGACCTGACGGGCAAGCCGGAAACGGGTTGACACTCCCCAAGAGGATCTCAGAGAGATCCGGAAGCAGTGACCAGCATGAGCGTCAATGTAGTTCAGGAGAGCGGAAAAGACCAGGGGAAGCGGTGTGAACCTGGGGGGGGGACTGTTTGTCTGCTGGAGAGGTGCGCGCACGCGATCACCCGCACAGCTTCGGCTGTGCCGGTTCACCTGAAACTGGACTTTCCCCGAACGGCAGTAGGGTATCGCCAGCCAGAGGAAAGGCCAGCCATGTCGAACGAAGTCAGCACGGCCCGCAGGCCGTTCAGTTCGCAGGACAAGGTTCGCATCATCAAGCAGCACCTGGTGGAGAGGACGCCGGTCTCCGATCTGTGTGACCGGCACACGGCGTGCCCATGGCAAGAGAACCATCCTGTTTGGCTATGATGTTACCAATCGTCTCGAAATAGTCCAGACCTTTTCCCCTGGAGCCGGCGGACTCCGCCGGTACGTCTTCAAGTTCAGACAATTATGAGACGATCAGTAACGTCCGCGCGAAACTGAAGACCGTGGTTGCGGAGTTCTGGCCTTTCGAGGCACACGAACCAGATCTCTCCCGTGCGTGTCGCCCGCCGTTCAGTGACAGGCGTCACCGGTGAGGGGCCGCGCATCCGTGCGGGGAGAAGGGGAGCGACATCGCAGAATCAGGCCACACGAAGGCCAGCCTGGCACTGCGGGTCGTGTCGGCCCAGTGAGGGGGGCGGTTGGACGTTGCCGGGGCAGGCGTTGCCAGGCACCGGGCGGAGGGGAGGCTACCGTGGCGGGCCCTCGATGCGCTCGTACGGCCACATGTCAATGCCGCCGTCCATGACGCGGACTTTGCCGAAGCCGGCTGCCCCCAGGATCAGGGCCGCCTCGTAGGCCTTGAGTCCGACTTGGCAGAGCGTGACGATCTCGGCGTCCCGGCGCAGTTCCGCCAGGCGGCTGCGCAGGGCGCCGAGGGGGATCAGGGTGGTGCCCGGCAGGCGGACGCGCTCGTACTCCTCGTGGGTGCGCACGTCGAGGAAGAGGAAGTCGTGGTGTTCGCGCTGCAGGCGATGGACGTCGTCGGCGGCGATGCTGAGCATGGCACCGGCGAGTTTGTTCTTGGCGACGTTGGCGGCGGTGATCAGGTTGTCCATGGCCGGCGAGAAGGGGGGGGCGTAGCCGAGGTCGAGGCCGGCGACCTGGTCCACGGTCATGCCGGCGGCGATGGCGGTGGCGGCCACATCGATGCGCTTGGCCCCTTCGCCGGGGCCGACCACCTGGGCGCCGAGGAGGCGGCGGCTGTCGGCGTCAACCACCAGCTTGAGCAGGATGGGCCGGGCCGCAGGCATGAAGTGTTCGCGGTCCGGGGCCGGGATGAGGGCCGTCGCCACCCGCTGCCCGCGGGCCGTGGCCTGACTCTCCGAGAGGCCGGTCCGGCCGATGCAGAAGCCGAACGCCTCGCAGAGCGTGGTGCCCAGCACGCCGGGGAAGGCCTCGGTGCCGCCGCAGATGTTGATGGCCGCGACCCGGCCCTGCTTGTTGGCGGTCGAGCCGAGCGGCACATAGGCGGGTTCGCCGGTGAGCAGATTGCGGACTTCGCAACAGTCGCCGGCGGCGTAGATGTCGGGGTCGGAGGTGCGCTGGGTGGGGTCAACGGCGATGGCGCCGGTCGGCCCGAGAGCCAGGCCGGCCTGGACGGCGAGCGCGGTCTCGGGGCGCACGCCGGCGGCGACGATGACCAAGTCGGCGGGCAGGCGGACCGCGCCGAGGTTGACCGCCTGCACCTCGCCGTCGCCGTTGCCTTCGAGGGCGTGCCCGCGGGTGCCGGTCAGCACGCGCACCCCGTTGGCTTCGAGGTGGTTTTCCACCAGCCTGGCCATTTCCCAGTCGAGCATGCCGAGGATCTGGCGGCGCACTTCGACGATGGTGACCCGGCAGCCGCGCGCGGCCAGCGCCTGGGTGATCTCGACGCCGAGGAGGCCGCCGCCGAGGATGACCACGTCGCGGGCCCGGCCGCGGGCCAGCAGTGCGCGGATGCCCTCGGCATCGAAGACGCCATGGAGGGTGAAGACGTTGCGCAGTCCGACGCCGGGCAGGTCGGGCACGACCGGGCGGGCGCCGGTGGCCAGCACCAGTTTGTCGTAGGCCAGCCACGAATCCTCGCCGCCGAGGGTTGAGCGGATGCGCACCCGATGCCCGGCCCGGTCAATTTCCGTGGCCTCCGTGCGGTTCATCACGGTGACGTTCTTGACGTTCTGGAAGAAGACCGGGTCGCGGACGCCGCCGACCGCGGTGGAGAGGAGCTGTTTCTGCTCCTTGACGACGCCCGAGACGTAGTAGGGGAAGCCGCAGCCGGCGTAGGAGAGGATTTCGCCGCGGTCGATGACGGTGACGTCGGTGTCCGGCCGCAGGCGGATGATTTTCGAGGCGACCTTGGGGCCGGCGGCGACCCCGCCGATGATCACGACGCGCATGCGGCGGCCCTCGGGCGACGGCTCGCTCGGGCCGGGGGCCGGGGCCAGGGGAAGTGTCATGCGAAAGAGGGCGCCGCCCAGCGGCGAGTCCTCGACGCCGATCTGTCCGGAGAGGGCGACGACGATGCTCCTGACCAGCGCCAGCCCCAGCCCTGTGCCGGGCCGGGCCGAGGCCCGCGCCTCGGGCGTACGGTAGAACGGCTCGAAGATCGCCGCACGGTTCTCGGGGCGCACGCCGATGCCGCTGTCGGCGACCGTGATGCAGAACGCGGACGGCTCGAGCGCGGCCTCCACCGCGAGCCGGATGCGGCCGCCGGCCGGCGTGTACTTGACCGCATTGCTGAGCAGGGCGTTGAGGGCTTCGGTCAGCCCGTCATCGGTGGCCAGAAGCCAGGCGGGTTCGAGGCGGACGTCGGTGGCCAGGACGATGTCGCGTCGGGCGGCCTCCTCGGCGAAGCGGGCGTGGGCGCGGCGGACAGTGGCGGCCGCGTTGATGGCGCCGTGCACGTCGCCGATGACCGCCTGGGGTTGCACGACGGCGAGTACGCGCCGGGCGGTGGCGATGGCCTCCTCGATGCGTCCGTCGGCGCGGGAGAGCAGATCGAGCTGCTGCGGCGTCAGGGGGCCGGCGTACTCGCCCAGCAGGGTCTTGATGATCGAGCCGGCGGCGCCCACCGGGGCGCGCATCTGGTGGGCGACGAGCGAGGCGATGCGCGCGATGTCGTCGTTGCTCAGGTGAGTGCTCATGACAAACCTTACCGGCGGGGCGCCGCTTTGTCAACGGGGAGGCGCCGGTCATTTCGTTCTCGGTCAGGCAGTGGGGAAGGGGGTAGCGCGGCAGGGGGGGGCGGACCTCCGTGTCCGTCGGGGTCAATCAGAAAGCCAGGTCTGTCTGGGGCGACTTGGACGCCACGGAGGGCGTCCCTCCAGC
The DNA here is from genome assembly GCA_002068325.1 of Lentisphaerae bacterium ADurb.BinA184. Taxonomy (GTDB): domain Bacteria; phylum Verrucomicrobiota; class Lentisphaeria; order Oligosphaerales; family MVZH01; genus MVZH01. The sequence continues at coordinate 26,016 of MVZH01000010.1, forward strand.
GTGCCGGTCATGACGCGGGCACCACGGAGGGCGTCCCTCCAGCGTGCTGCTCACGATTTGGGTGCCGCGGTGGGCCGCGGCCTTGACCGGTGGTCACGGCATGCGCAGGGGCTTCAGTCCGGCGGCCAGGCGTCTCTGGTTGAGGTGCTGCCAGGCCTGGGGATCGCCGGCGAGGTCGCGCACGAGCCGGCCAGTGCTGGTGCCGCAGGCGGCCGCCGCGTCGCTGATGCGGCCACAGTGTGTCTCGATGAGATCGAGGACGGCGGCCAGCCACAGCAGGTAGTCGTCCGATCGGCGGCCGGCTGGGCAGACCAGGGACAGCCGGCCGGCGGGGGCGGGCTGCCGCCATTCGAGGGCCAGGCGGTGGCGAAGCTGGCGCAGTGCGCGGGCCCGGTTCTGGAGCTGGGAGCGCGTCTCGTCGTTGACGGCCGAGAGCGCGGTGGCAAGGTGCGTCACGCGGACGGCCGACTCGGTGACGTTGCGTTTCTGGCCGCCGCGGCCGCTGCCGCGGAACGTATCGACCCGGCAGTGGCGCAGGAGTTCGTCATCCGGCATCCTCAGGATCTCGTCGCGCGTGGGGTCGGGCATGGGTAGACTCCGGCAGGCCAAGGGCGGCGCGGACCGTCGGGCGACGTCCCCCGGCGCGGGTTGCGGCTGCCGCGCGAGGCGGGGCGATGGTCACGACACCAGTTTGCGCAGGTAGTCAATCCAGGTGTCCATGCCGTCGCCGCTGCGGGCGCTGAGTTCGATGATGAAGACTCCGGGGTGGATCTGGCGCAGGCTGCGGCGGCAGGCGGCCGCGTCCCAGTCCAGGTGGGGCGCCAGATCCATCTTGGTCAGCACCACGACGGGGGCGTTGGCGAAGAGGGTCGGGTACTTGAGGGGTTTGTCTTCGCCTTCGGCGGTTGAGAGGAGGGCGATCTTGAAGTGTTCGCCGAGGTCGAAGGCGGCGGGGCAGACGAGGTTGCCGACGTTCTCGATGAACAGCAGGCGGGTGCCGGGTTTGACGACGCGCGGCAGGGCCTTCGCGATCTGGCCGGCATTCAGGTGGCAGGCGCTGCGGGTCTGGATCTGCATGACGGCGGCGCCGCGGCCGCGGAGGCGGCGCGCGTCGTTGTCCGTCTGCTGGTCGCCGGTGATGACCGCGCACTTGACCTCGCCGGCGAGGCGGTCGAGGGTTTTTTCGAGCAGGGCGGTCTGCGCGGCGTGGGCGGCGTCGCCGTGGGCGTGGGTGTGCGTGTGGCCGTCGTGGGTATGCACGAATTTGCCTTTCCGGCCGTGCCCGGGGCGGGCCGGCTTGTCGCATCCGCAGTCCTGGCACATCAGACGACCTCCACGGAACGAAGGGTGAACTCACGTCCGCCCGCGACCTCGACCTCGGTGGAACCGCAGGCTTCGCACAGCAGCAGGGGGAAGGCGGCCTTGGCGTCGGCGCCGCAACGGCGGCAGCGGACGCGGGCCGGGACCTCCTCAATGTCCAGCGTGGCCCCGGCCAGCGGGGTGTCCGCCGCCGCCATCGGGAAGGCGAACTCGAAGGCGTCCCGCTCGACGCCGGACAGCTCGCCGATGCTGACAGTGAGGCGGAGCGCGCGGGAGGCATTCTGCTCGGCGAGGACGCGCTCGACCTGGCGGATCAGTTCCTCGGCCAGCGAGAGTTCGTGCATCAGCAGATCCTCGGCAGCAGTTCGCCTTGGGGGACGGCGATGAGACGGCGTCCGCCGGCGAGGGTTTGCAGGCAGACGCGGGCGGCGTCACGGGTGACCGTTCCGATGCGCGCGGCGCCCCGGCCCTCGGGGAGCGTTCGCCAGGCATCGAGAACCGCGGTGGCGCCGGTGGCCGAGCAGACCATGAGCACGCGGCCTTCGCAGGGCACGCCGAGAATGTCCAGCCCGAGCATCTCGGCCAGGGCGCGGGTTCCAGGCGAGACCGGCAGGGCGGCCTCCTCGATCGTGACGCCGAAGGCCTGCCCACCGGCGATCTCATTGAGGACGGCCGCCACGCCGCCACGGGTGGGATCGCGCATGAACCTGACCGCCGGGCCGAACCGGCGTGCGACGTCAACCAGCCGGTGCACGGGGGCGGTGTCGCTGAGCGGCGAGCCGGCGATGCCGATGCCCTCGCGGGCCGCCAGCACCGCCAGGCCGTGGTCGCCGATGTTGCCGCTCACCAGCACGGCGTCGTCGGCCTCGATGCGGCGGCGGTCCAGCGTGAGCTCGGGCAGGCGTTCGCCGATGCCCGCGGTGTTGATGTAGAGTCCGTCGCACTGTCCGCGCGGGACGACCTTGGTGTCGCCAGTGGCGATGAGGACGGCGCAGCGCGCGGCGGCGTCGCGCACGCTGTCGAGCACGGTCTGAAGCGTCGCCAGGGGCAGGCCTTCTTCGAGCACGAGGGCGAGGGACAGCCAGCGCGGCCGGCCGCCGGCCACGGCGAGGTCATTGACCGTGCCGTACACGGCGAGGTCGCCGATGTTGCCGCCGGGGAACAGCGGCGGTTGGACCACGAAGCTGTCGGTGGTGAAGAGGATGTCCGGCGTATCAAGGTGGAGCGACGCGGCATCGGGCAGCGGGGCCAGGGGGCCGTGTCCGAAGCGGGGGAGGATTTGATCCCGGATGAGCTGGGCCGAGAGGCGTCCGCCGCCGCCGTGCGCGAGGAGGATCCGGGGGGTGTCGCGGGTCGGGTTCGTCATCGGTCTGAAGATCGTGTGCGGGGTCGCGTTCGAGGGGTATGGAAGCGGGGGCTGCGGAGGACGGGCGTCTGGGTGTCGGTGAGGCCGGGGCGGGGGTCGGCCAGACTGGCGAAGCCGCGGTAGGTCAGCTCCTGGCTGCCGGGTTTTGTCGAGGCGCGCGGGGGGTCGGTATAGGTGCCGCCCGGCTTCATGACGCGGGCCTTTCGCGCGTCGTTCATCTGGGTCTCCAGGAGCCAGTCGAGGCGCTTGCAGGCTTGGGGGTCGGCGACCGGGAAGAGGATTTCGATCCGGTGGCTGAGGTTGCGGGTCATCCAGTCGGCGCTGGAGAGGAAGAAGCGGGGGGTGCCGCCGTTGTGGAAGCGGAAGACGCGGGCGTGTTCGAGGTAGCGGTCCACGATGCTGACGACCCGGATGCGGCCGTGTCCGAGCCCGGTGTCGAGGCAACAGAGTCCGCGGACGACGAGGTTGATCTCGACGCCGGCCTCGGCGGCGGCGTAGAGGTGGCGGATCATGTCCAGGTCCTGGAGCGAGTTCATCTTGGCGGTGAGGCGGCCGCTGCCGCCGGGTTGGCGGGCGTTGGCGATTTCCGTGTCAATCAGGGCGTGGAGCGTCTCGCGCAGGTTGTAGGGGGCGACGGCGAGGGACTCCCAGGCGGGCAGTTCGGCGTAGCCGGTCATGAGGTTGAAGAGGGCGGTGGCGTCGGAGCACAGGGCGGGGTCGGTGGTGAGGTAGCCGATGTCGGCGTAGAGCTTGGCGGTGCGGTGGTTGTAGTTGCCGGTGGACAGGTGCAGGTAGCGGCGGAGCTGTCCGTCCTCGCGGCGGACGATGAGGAGGGCCTTGGCGTGGACTTTGCAGCTGGCGATGCCGTAGATGACGTGGGCGCCGGCTTCCTCGAGCTGGCGGGCCCAGCGGATGTTGCGCTCTTCATCGAAGCGGGCTTTGACTTCGACTACGACGGTGACCTGTTTGCCGTTCACGGCGGCCGCCTGCAGGGCGTGCACCACGGGCGAGTCGGCGCCGACGCGGTAGAGGGTCTGCTTGATGGCGAGCACGTCGGGGTCTTCGGCGGCCTCCTGGAGGAGCCGCACAACGGGGTCGAAGCTTTCGTAGGGATGGAACAGCGCGATGGCGCCGGCGGCGGCCAGGGAGGCGACCACGGGCAGGTTCGGGGCGATGGCGGGGGAGGGCAGGGGCCGCCAGCTGTCGTTGCACAGGCCGGGCCGTTCTTCGAGGCCGGCAAGGTCGGCGAAGCGGCTGAGGTCGAGCGGGCCGTCGGGGCGGTAGACAAGTTCGGGGCCGACGTCCAGGCGCCGGCGCAGCCAGGCGGCCGCCCAGGCCGGGGCGGCGGCGGGGACTTCGAGGCGGATGGGCTGGCGTCTCCGGCTCAGGCGGATCGCCTGCTGCAGATCGTCAACGAGGTCGGCGGCGCTGTCGCGGTCCACCGCGAAATCCATGTCGCGGGTGATGCGGAAGGGGACGGCGGCGGCGGGGCCGCAGCCGGGGAAGAGGGTCTGGAGGTTCGCCATGATGACGTCCTCGCAGAGGGCGTAGTCGTGGCCGTTGTCGGCGATGGGGGAGTGGTCGAGCATGCGTACGAAGCGCGGCAGGCGGGGAGGGATTTCGAGCAGGGCGTGGCGGGGGCGGGCGGTGCCGTTGCCGCGGAGCGACACCAGCAGATGGATGGCGCGGTGACTCAAGCGGGGGAACGCAGTCCTGCCGCGCATGGCGACCGGGGTGAGGACGGGGAGGATCTGGTTCTCAAAGTAGCGTTTCATCTCGCGCCGGGCCGCCGGCGTCCAGGCGTCTGGCGGACGGAGGGCGACGTTGTGCCGGCCCAGGGCGGGGATGATCTCGGTGGTCAGGCAGGCGTACTGGCGGGCGGTCCCGCGGCGGACCTGGTTGCGGATGAGGGCGAGTTGCTGGCTGGCGGTGAGGCCGGCGGGGTCGGTGGCCGTGGGGTTGGCCTCGGCCTGGCGGCGCAGTCCGGCGACGCGGACCATGAAAAACTCGTCGAGGTTGCTGCTGTAGATGGCGAGGAAGCGGAGTCTTTCGAGGGGCGGGTTGCGGTGGTCGAGGGCCTCCTGGAGGACCCGGTGGTTGAAGGCCAGCCAGCTCAGCTCGCGGTTGAGGAAGGGGGTGGGATCAGCCATGGCCGTTGTCTTCCGCGACCAGCTCGACACGGTAGCCGTAGACTTCCTCGAACATGCCGGCCTTCGCCTTCAGCCCCCACTGTTCGACGGCGAAGTCGAGGTTGGCGCCGACGCACAGGGCGACGCGCTGGCCGGCGACTCTCACCGCGCGCAGGCGAAGCCGTCCCCGGTGACCGCGGTCCAGCGCGTCGGCCACGCGCAGCAGGGCGGCAAGTTGGCAGACCTGGACGCGCCGTGGCGGGGGGAGGACGGCGTACTCCGGGTGCGACAGCTTGGGCGAGGAACGGCGATGGTAGCGGGCGGCCAGGGCGACGGTCTCCTGCTCCTCGGAGGTGATGCCGGGCAGCTCGCTGTTGGCGATCAGGTAGTGCGAGTGTTTGTGGTGCTGGCGTCCGCTGACGAAGCAGCCGATGTCATGGAGGATGGCGGCGACCTGCAGGAGGACGCGGTCGCGGGCGGGCATGTGGTGGAGCGTGGCGAGCCCGTCGAAGAGCCGGGCCGCGAAGTCGGCGACGGCGTGGCCGTGGGCGGCGTCGTAGCAGTAGCGGGCGGCCAGGGCATGGGCGGCGGTGAGGATGTCGGGGACGAAGGGATCGGCGGCCGATTCGAGGGTGCGGTAGAGGTCGTCTACGAGGGCGTCACGGGTGTTGACCATGGGCACCCAGATGCGGTCGGCACCGGTGACGGCGAAGAGGTGGTCGAGGATATGGCAGCACGGTTCGATGCTCTGGAGGGTGGCGGCGGTGAGGCTGCCTTGGGGGCGGGGCATGCTGACCTGCTGTCGTTCGACGCGCTCGAAGAGCCGGCGGAACTGGGCGCGGGTGAGGCTGTCGCAGGCCTTGCGGCGGGGGTGGCCATCCAGCCCCATAAGTGCGCGCACTGGGGCGCCGACGGCGATCAGGTTGCGGGGGTTGTCTCCGGGCCACAGGCGGGCGGCGCCGCCGAGGATGGCGGCGACGAAGGGGTCAATGACGTCTTCGAGTTCGGCGCGGGTGAGGCGCTCCCCCAGTTCGTCGCCCAGGCGCAGGGTGCCGAGGCGGATGGTGTCGGCGCTCTGCATGTGGGCATCGCGGTAACAGGCCAGCTGGCTGGAGCCGGCCCCGAGCACCAGGAGCAGCGCGCTCTGCGACAGGCGCCGGAACCGTTGCGGGCCGAGGACGCGTTGTACGGCCAGCGAGATCAGCCGGACTTCGGTCGAGCCGTCGAGGGGCTCGATCTGAATGCCCGTGCCGGTCTGGATGCGGTGGATGAAGACCTCGCGGTTGAGGGACTCGCGCACGGCGCTGGTGGCCACGGCGTGGTAGTAGCGCACCTTCATTTCCCGCATCTGCTGGGCGAAGTCGCGCATGACCTCGGCGGCCTGGCGCATGCTTTCCGAGGAGATGACGCCGGACCGGAACACGTCGCGGCCGAGCGGCAGGAGACGGGGGATTTCGTCCCAGTAGGTGAGGGTGCCGCTGCCGCGTTCCCTCTGGCAGATCTGCAGGCGTGCCGAGTAGGCGCCCAGGTCGATGACGGCCATGGGGTCGTACAGGGCGGCCCGGGCGCCGGCGGCGCTGGCCGTTGCCAAGGGGGCCGGTTCGTCAGGCTGGAAGGCGGCGGTGTGTGAGGGCATGCGGAGCGGCCTCTGCAGGGCGGAGCAAGGTTTGAGGCACCGGCACGCACCCCCCGGCACCGGGGTTCAGGGGGCGGCTGTCAGCGATCATCGTCTGGCGTTCGGCGTCCAGCGTTCAGGCTTCCGGTTTCCGGTTCAGGTTTCCTCACGAAGGCTCTGAGGTTGATGAATCTCCCAGGCCAGCCTTCCGGCGCCGGGCCGGGGGCACCGCCTCACACCGCGCCGCGCCGCCGGCCCACGTGCGCCGCACCGGCCGGCACGGCATCGTCGCCGAGACGGCTGAGTTTGAGGTTGACATCCTTTGGGTCGAGCGCGAACAGGTTCCTGGCCATGCCGCCGCGCACAAAGGGCAGCAACTCCTTGCCAAGGGCCTGCATGACTCCTCCACCCAGGACGATGCCGTCCGGGGCGAGCGCGGCCATGAGGTTGGCGACCGCCACGCCCAGCATCGCGGCGCCTTCATTGAGCACCGTGCAGACCACCTCGTCGCCGGCCTCGTAGGCCTTGGCGAGGAGACGGCTGCGCACGTTGTCCAGCTCGTCGCCGACCTCCTGGGTGAGGCTGCTGGGCCGGCCCCGGCGTTGGATCAGGCGGCGGAACTGCCGGCCGAAAGCCGCCTTGCTGCAGTAGGCCTCGGCGCAGCCGCAGTTCCCGCAACTGCACGGGTGGCCGCCGACAGCCACCACCATGTGGCCGAGCTCGCCGGCAAGCCCGTGCAGGCCACGGTGCAACCGGCCCCCCAGGATGATGCCGCCGCCTAGGCCAGTACCGACGAAGAACCCGACGACGTTGGGCAGTCCCTTCATGGCGCCGAACTGCTGCTCCGCCAAGGTGCCGCAGTTGCCGTCGTTCTCCAGGAAGACCTCCCGTTCAAAGGCGGCCGCAAACAGCTTCCGCGCCTGAACCCCCTCCCACCGCAGGTTGGGGGCGTTGAGCATCTCCCCGGTGGCCGGCTCGACCGGCGAGGGAACCGCAATCCCGACCGAGCCGACCTCCGGCCAGCCGGCCTTGGCCTCGGCCAGCGCCTTCTCCGCCGTGCGCCGCAGGCGCTGGGCCGTCTGCTCCGGGTCGTCGGCCAGGATCGTGCGTTTGCGGCCGCGGCCGACGATCTCGCCGTCGGTCGTCATGACAACGGCGGCGATCTTGGTGCCGCCCAGGTCGAGGCCGAGCGCCAGCTTGCCCATGGGAGTGTCCTGTCGGTTGTCGGCCGCCGGCCGGTTCCTCCGACCCCGCGTGGGGAAGATGCGGGACGCCTTCGCCGGCCGGTGCCGCGAACCCAGAACATACACGCCGGGCCGGCACCCGGCAATGCACGCCCGGCCCGAAATCGGGGCGGTTGCACAATCCGGGAAAGCGGGTTCGCCCGGCATGACGCAGGCCGCGGATCCCAGTAGGCGGCCAAGATCACTGGCCCCGCCAGGGAACCGGCGGCGTCCCCCCTGCCCGAATCCCGCCGCCGTCCTCGACGCGAAATGCCGGCCGCGGGCCTTGACCGCCGGCCCATGCAGGGTATGGTAATTCCCGGACAGGAACTGACACCCGCCCCATCCGGGGCCAGCAATCGCCGTGGAGGCGCCCATGATCCTGACCCTCAAAGAACTGGCCAGCTACCTGCGTGTCAACGAACGCACCATTCTGCGCATGCAGCAGACGGGGCAGATCAGCGGAGTCAAGATCGGCGGCCAGTGGCGGTACAACGGCCGGCAGATTGACGCCCTGTTCTTCCCCGAGAAGGCCGTCAACGGCCCGGATGCGGTGTCCTTGGCCGACCTGACGCGCAGTCCGATCGCGGTGCCGCTGAGCCGGGTGCTGCGGGCGGACCGCTTCATCATGGACATGCGGGCGCGCAGCGCCTCCGGCGCGCTCGATGAGCTGTGCGCGCTGATCAGCGCCAAGAACCTGTGCCTCGACACCAAGGATCTGCGGCAGCGCATTGACGCCCGCGAGGAGCTGCTCAGCACCGGGGTCGGCCACGGGATCGCCATCCCTCACCCGCGCGACCCTGTCCCGACCCTGCCCGAACCGGTCATCATCATCGTCGGGATCAGCCAGAAGGGGATCGCCTTCAACTCGGCGGACGGCAAGCCGGCCCACCTCTTCTTCCTGCTCTGCGACCAGAACATCGAAATGCATCTGCACATGATGGGCCGCCTGGCGAAGCTGCTGTCGAACAGCGAGACCGTTGATCTCCTGCGGGGGGCCAAGACCCCCGAGGAGTTCCTTCGGGTGGTGATGGAGACGGAGCGCCGCGACTTCCTCACCTGAGCGGCCGAGGCGCCTGCAGACCCCCTCGATCAGGTGCCGGGGCGGAACCCGGCCCTGGAGTTTGGCACAAGTGGATTGCCACGAACGATGACACCCTGCTTGTGTCTGGCCTCTGCAATACCGCGGCGGAGCCGCTCTGGAGTGCGGTCGCCTGCGACCGCTTTGTTCCGCCGGGGCCTGCCCCGGCGCGGTGGCCGGCCGTCATGCCGGCCCGTGTGAGAGCTGCGGCAGGCCGCAGACACTCCAAAGAGCGCCTGGCGGCGCTCGGTAGACAGTCTTGCCCGGTTGTTCCCATGGGGATTCCGGCTCGGCACTGCGCCTACGGCTCGGGGGGCGGGGGGCGATGGTCGCCGGAACGGATGGCGACCCGGCGGATCTTGCCGCTGATCGTCTTGGGCAGCTCGTCAACGAACTCGATCAGGCGCGGGTACTTGTAGGGGGCGGTGACCCGGCGGACGTGATTTTGGAGGTCGGTGGCCAGCTCGGGCGTTCCCGTGTAGCCGCGGGCCAGGACTACGGTGGCCTTGACGACCTGGCCGCGGTCGGGGTCGGCGACCCCGGTGACCGCGCACTCCAGCACCGCGGGGTGTTCGAGCAGGGCACTCTCGACCTCGAAGGGGCCGATGCGGTACCCGGAGCTCTTGATGAGGTCGTCGGCGCGGCCCACGAACCAGTAGTACCCGTCGGCGTCGCGGCGGGCCATGTCCCCCGTGTAATAGAGGCCGTCATGCCACACGGAGCGGGTCAGTTCGGGGTCGCGGCAGTAGCCGTCGAACATGCCGACCGGGCGGTGCCGGTCGGTTCGCAGCACGATCTGCCCGTCCTCGCCCGGCCCGCAGGCGTGGCCGTCCTCGTCGAGCAGATCAATGTCGTAGCCGGGGGAGGGTTTGCCCATTGAGCCGGGGCGCGGTTCGAGCCAGGGGAAGGTGCCGATGGTGACGGTCAGCTCGGTCTGTCCGTAGCCTTCCATCAGGGCGAGGCCGGTGGCCTTGTGGAACTGTTGGAAGACCTCGGGGTTGAGGGGTTCGCCGGCGACCGTGCAGTATTCGAGGGCCGGGAAGCGGTAGCGGCTGAGGTCCTCCTTGATGAGGAAGCGGAAGACCGTGGGCGGGGCGCAGAACGAGGTCACCCCGTGCCCGGTCAGCACGTCGAGCATGGCGCGCGGCACGAAGCGGTCGTAGTCGTAGACCATGACGGCGGCGCCGCTGAGCCACTGGCCATAGATCTTCCCCCATGCCGCCTTGGCCCAGCCGGTGTCCGCCACGGTCAGGTGCAGGCCGCCGGGCCGCACGTTCTGCCAGTAGCGCGCGGTGAGGATGTGCCCGAGCGGATAGGTGCAGTTGTGTTGCACCATCTTGGGCATGCCGGTGGTGCCCGAGGTGAAGTACAGCAGGAGGGGGTCGCGGTTGGTGGTGGCCTGGCTGCCCTGCGGCCGCTCGAAGCGTTCCGGCATCCGGCGCACCCGGTCGTCGTAGCTGACCCAGCCCGGGCGGTCGCCGCCCACCATCACGCGGGTGACCCGGCCGCCCGTCTCGTCCACCGCGGCGTCAACTTCCTCGGCCACCTTGCCGTCGGCCACGGCGACGATGGCGGCGATGGAGGCGGCCTTGATGCGGTACGCGATGTCCTTGCGGGTGAGCAGATGGGTGGCCGGGATGGCGACGGCGCCCAGCTTGTGCAGGGCCAGCAGGCAGAACCAGAACTCGTAGCGGCGCTTCAGGACCAGCATCACCGCATCGCCTTTGCGGACTCCGCAACCGCGGAACAGGTTGGCGGCACGGTCGCTCTCGCGCTTGACCTCGGCGAAGCTGAACTGGGCCTGGCCGCCCTTGTCGTCGCACCACACCAGGGCGCGCCGGCCGGGGTCAACGCCGGCCAGCACGTCAACCACGTCGTAGCCGAAGTTGAAGTCCGTCGGCACGCGGATCTCCATGTGGGCGGCGAAGTCCTCGTACGAGCGGAAGTCCTGGCGGGCAAGAAAGTACTTGAGCATGGCGCCTTGCCGGGCATAGTCCTGGAGAAGCGGCGTACAGTTCGCACGTAAACGTTCAATCTACTTCAAGCCCCCTGGATTGCCAGGCTGCGCCGGGGGCGGCACGTGAGGCCTTGGTTCGCGTGGGCGGCGGCGAGGTGCAACCGCCGCAAGACCCGGTATGTTACCGACCATTGTGGCCGAGCGGCTGCCGTGAAGCCCGCGGGGGTTCGCTGCCACCCCGCGGCTTGGGATACTCGCATGGCTGTCCTGAAGAATCCATGGGTACAGTTCGCCGTTGGCGTCGTCGCCTTGGCCGGGCTGTGCGTGGCGGTCTACTACCACGGCCTCGACGCGCCGTACCTGCTGCATGACGCCGAACGCCTCGCCGGCAATCCCGCCGTGACCAGCCCCGACGGGTTGGCCGCGGCCTGGATTCCTGATCACGGGCGTGTCTACCTGCCGCTCACCGACACCGTGACGGCGCTCGGCTGGCGGCTATGGGGCGGGAACGCCATGGCCTTCCGGATCCTCGCGCTGCTCCTGCACGTCGGCGCGGCCGCGGCCCTGTGGCGGATCATGGACCGGTACAGCGTGCCGGCCGCCTGGATGGTGGCGGCGGTGTTCGCCGTGCATCCGGTGAACGCCCTCTCGGTGGTCTGGATCAGCCACCTCGCCAATCCCCTGGCCTTGTGCCTCGGGCTGATCTCGGTGCGGGTCTTCCTGCGGTACATCGTTCGGAAGAGGCTGTGGATGCTGGCGGCCAGCCTGGTGTTGTTCGGGCTGGCGGTGTCGGCGTACTGGATGGTGGCGCCGCTGGCGTTGGTCATGCTCGGGGCGGCGTGGCGCAAGTACAAGGGGTTGCGTCTGCGCACGTTCCTGGTCTCCGCGCCGGCCCTGTTGCTGGCCCTGGTCGGGGCGGGGCTGGCGCTGGGGCTGGGCGGGCGGCTGGCCTCCGCCGGCCCGGAACCGCCGCCGCTGACGCCCGTGCTGCGGCTGGCCGCAGCGTCCTACGCGCTGTGGTTCTACATCGTCAAGACGGTGTGGCCTTTCGACTTGGGGGTGCTCTACCCGCCGGTGCGCGTCACCACCGCCCACCTTTTCCCGGGGGCCCTGCTGGGGCTGGTGACGGTCTGCATCCTGCTGGTGCCGAGAAAGTTGCGCCGCCGTTGGAAGTGGTATGCCGGCCTGGTGGGCGCCCTGCTGGCCTTCTACGTCCTGGTCGCGCCGGCCCTCGGCATCCTGCCGCCGACCGTCATGCCGTACTCGCGGACCGGCGACTACTGGCTGTACCCGTCGAGCGGGGCCCTGATTGCGCTGGTCATCGGTCTGGCGGCCTGGATTGTGAAGCGGGGCGGGATCGTGGTGCAGCGGGCCGCGGCCGTGGCCGGCATCTGGCTGGTGGCGGGGCTGGCTTTCCTCACGTGGACGCGGGTGGCCACGCTTGGCGACCCGGTCCGAATGTGGCGCGACGAGATGGCGCGCAACCCGCGCTCGTCCCTCCCCCCCCTGCAACTCGGGCTGATCCTGGGCGGACGCGGCGAGGATGCCGAGGCGCTGGCCCTCCTCGAAAAAGTCTGCGCCGAGGGGACGACCGACCCGGAGGCCTACCGCACCGCAGGGCGGCTGCACCTGAAGGCCGGCAACGTGGAGAAGGCGCGGCTCGCCCTCGAGAAGGCCAGGAACCTCGACCCCGAGGACGAGGAGACACACCTGCTTCTGGCCCACATGCACTTGGCGGCCGGCGAGCCGCAGATCGCCATCGATGCCTACAAGAAGGCGCTGGCCGTCAACCCTGCCAACGCCGCCACCCGCAACGACCTGGCCGCGCTCTTCCTGCAGGCCGGGCGCACCGACGACGGGCTGGCCGAGGTCCGCGAAGCCATTCGCCTCGACCCCGGCAACGCCTCGTACCGGACCAATCTCGCCCTGGCCCTGATCAACACCAACCGCATGGACGAGGCGGTCGACCTGCTGCGCAGCCTGCTTCAGACGCAGCCCAAGCTCGCCCAGGCCCACCACTACTTGGGCATCGCCCTCCAGGCGCGCGGGGACACCAAGGGCGCGATCGCCGCCTACGAAACCGCCCTCGACTGCGGCATGGAGGATCGCGCCGCCGTTCACAACAACCTTGGCCTGGCCTACGGCAGCCTGGGCGACTACGACAGGGCGGCCACCCAGTTCGCCCGTGCCATCGTCGCGAACCCCCATGAGCCGGCCTCCTACGGCAATCACGGGCTGATGCTGATGAAGCAGGGCAAGTACAAGGAGGCGATCGAGCAGTACCGCCGCGCCCTCGACATCAATCCCAACGCCCCCGAGTTCTACCACGGGATGGCCGGCGCCCTCGCCAGCGACGGCGAGCCGGCCGAGGCCATCAAGTACTACCGGCAGGCCCTGCTGCTGAACCCCAAGTATGTCCCGTCGCTGGCTGAAGCCGCCGCCCTGATTCTGCGCGCGAACAACGAACGGGTCGGCACCCCGCGCGAGGCCGTCGAGCTGGCCGAGACCGGGCGCGAACTCACCCAGGGCCGGGATCTCGCCGTCATCGGCGTGTTGATTGATGCCCTGGCCGCCGCCGGGCGGCGTGACGACGCGATCGATCTGGCCGGCCGCACCGCCGCCGCCCTCGAAAACGACGGCCATCGCGACCTTGCCGGCCCGTTCCGCGAACGCATCGAGACCCTCCGCCAGCCCACGGCCGAACCCGCGCCCTGAAAGGCCCCCCCCACGCATGCATGGGGCGACATCCTCACCAGCGATGCGGTTCCACCATCTCACGAACGCCTTGGCAGTCGGGCACGGGCATGGGCAGGCATGAGGCATGGCATCGTATCGGACGGTTGCGATCCCCAATTCACCCTTTACTACCCACCATTCCGCATTCCGCCTTCCGCGTTCCCTGGCCTCAACGTGAAAGGAAGCCTCCGATGAAGCGCACTTCCCCGTCCCCTGTCCTCTTTGCCGTGGTAGTGGCCCTGCTGCTGGCCGTTCACCTGGCCGGTGCCGCCGCCGTCACCTGGAATGTCGCCGCCGGCGGCACCTGGGACACGACCTCGCTGAACTGGCTGCCGAACCCGCCCGGAACCTACGGCGATGCGACGCCCGACAGCGCGTTGTTCGACGACACGGTCACCGGGCCGGACATCCCCATCACAGTGCAGGCCGGTGGAGTCAGCCCGGCCGGCGTGACGGTCGCCGGCGCCAACAACTACGCGTTGCAGGGCGGCGCCATCGGCGGCAGCGGTGCCCTGTCCAAGAGCGGCACTGGAACCTTGACGTTGCTGGCAGACAACACATTCACCGGCGGGGTGACCCTGAGCGGTGGCACAATCGCCGTGGGGGTCAAAGGCAACGAGACCAAGCTGGGAGCGGCCACCGGCACGCTGCACTTCACGGGCAACTCCACCCTTCAGGGAACGGTCAACGGCACGTCGTTCACCCGGCCCTTCCTCATCGACAGCGGAGTGACCGCCAGCGTCTACAGCTCCTTGCTCGCCGGCAACAGCGTCAACGTGCTTGGCAAGGTCAGCGGCCAAGGCACGCTCAAGTTCAGCGGGACAAGTTGGTTCCAGCTCAACAATGCCGCCAACGACTGGAGCGGGGGCCTGGATCTCTCCGGCACGGTCACCGTTCACAACGACGGCTCGTTCGGCGCTGCCGGCAACCCCATCACCCTCAACACGGGCGGCAGCCTGCGCAGTACGACATTCAGCACCTCGCGCAACATCACGATCAACGGCGGGCAGTTCAACCCCGACGGGCAGACGCTCACGTGGAACGGCGTCATCAGCGGCACCGCGCTGCGCCAGGCGGGGAACGGCGGCACGCTCGTCCTGACCAATCCGGCGAACAGTTTCGATGGCGTGAAGTTCGAGGGCAGCGGCCCCACCCTGGTATTCGGCGCCGACGCACACCTTGGCGTCGGCGGCATCACGCGCGCCAACGTCGGCGACCCCACCCTACGTATTGTCGGCACCACCCCCGGCACGTTCACCAAGGCGGTGGCCGTGGGCACCGGCACCGGGAGCCTGCGCTTCGAGGTGGCGGAGAGCACCGCGACGGCGACGTGGAACGGCGTGATCTCCGGCACCAGTACCACCGTCGCCGTTGCCAAGCGGGGCCCCGGCCGCCTGATCCTTGCCAACGACAACACCTACCTGGGCCCCACCAACGTCAACGCCGGAACCCTCCTGGTGAATGGCACCACGGCCAGCCAGCGTGCTTACACCGTAGCCGACGGAGCCACCCTCGGGGGCACCGGCAGCATCGGCCTGGCGGCGGGGTCGGCATTCACGGCGGTTTCGGGGGCCACGGTGGCACCCGGGCAGAGCGTCGGCACCCTGACCGTCGGAGGCAGTCTCGTCCTCGACGCCGGCAGCACGCTGGCGATCGAGATTGAGGGCTTGGGCACGGGGCAATACGACCGGCTGGTCGTCGCCGGCGCCGCCAACACCGTGACCCTCGGCGACGGCGCCCTGCTGGCCCTCGACATCGCGTCCGGACTGCCGCCGGCCGCGGTCGGCGCGGCCCTTTACATCCTGGACAACCAGACGAGCTCCGCGGTGCTCGGCGCGTTCCAGTATGATGAAGGCGACCTGGTCGGTGTCTTTGCCGGGAAGAGGTGGCAGATCACCTACCGGGCGGACACCGGTGCGGGGATCAGCGGCGGCAACGACATTGCGCTGGTGGCCATCCCCGAACCGAGCCTGGCGGCCCTGCTCCTGGCCATGGCGCCGCTGGTCGTGCGCCGCCGCGCCCGCCGTTGATCGGCCGAGGCGCCTACAGAACCCCGGCGGACAACAACGGCCTCGTGGGATGGAGGGCGGACCTCCGTGTCCGCCAAGTCATACCCGAGGATCCGGTCTGCCGCGGCGGAACCCGGCGACACCTGTCTGCGCCAAGCGCAACGCGGCAGGCAGGCGGAGGTCGTCCCCTCAGTCCGTCTGACAGCAGTCCTTGTCGAGGCCGGTGGAGGTTCGGGCTCCGTCCCGGCCAGTGTTGCCAGGGTTCTGCCAGCGGCTCTGCACCCCGGGCCTTCCGCCGTCAGTCTTCCAGTCGGAAGCGGATGCGGACCTGCATGCGGAAGGAGACCGGGCGGCGGTTGCGCTGGCCAGGCTCGAAGCGCCAGCGGCGCACCGCGGCCGTGGCGGCCCCCTCGAAGATGCCGGGCGGCGAGGAAGCCTGGGCGACCGCTTCCGTGACGCGCCCGCTCTCGTCAACCGTGAACACGATGTCGGCGTAGCCCTCGATGCTCTGGCGGCGGGCGTTGAAGGGATAGGCCGGCGTGGGCTGGCTGAGCGGAACCGGCGGGCTGTCCAGCAGGCTGACTTCAACCGGCGGCTCGCTGGCGGGAGCGGCGACCGGCGCGGGGGCCGGCGCGGTGGGGGGCGGTGCGGCCGGAACAGGGGCGGCGGCGAGGGGACCGGCCGCGGGGACAAAGTCGAGGGCGAAGTCCCCGGCGGCCTCAAAAGCCGGCAACTCAAGGGCGAGCGGGAGGCTGGCGGCGGCCGCGGGAGAT
>MVZH01000011.1 GCA_002068325.1 Lentisphaerae bacterium ADurb.BinA184
CCGCCCGCCGTGTTGTTCACCAGCGGCCTGCACCAGGCCTACTTCACAAAGCCGCTGCACGCCGAAGGCATTGAACTGCACACCTGCTCCCCCGCCCAACTGCCGGAACTGCTGCCCACCGGCGACTACGACGCGGCGGTGGTCACCGGCGGCTTGGCGGTGCGCGGCTTTTCCACACCGGTGCGCTCGGCCTGGCTGCCGCCACCGGCGAAGCGGTTGCCTTCCGCCACGAGAAGACCATACCGGCCCTGGACCTGCCGGCAACCGAGCAACTGCCGCAGGACGTGGCCCTCGAGTTCGGCGCGCCCCCGCGTTTCGCTACTGAAGGGCCGCGCCAGTGGCTCGACGGCAGCGTCATCCTGAGCGCCAACCAGGCCGTCTTGCGGATCTCACACGCCGACGGCCCCCTGTCCTTTTCCACCCGCCCGACGCCTGGGGCGGGCGCATTCAGCGGTTGGAGACGAACCGAGGACCGTGTCGGGTGGACTCTCCAGGTCGACCGCGGCGGCCGGTTCTGCCCGGCCTTCGAGTTCAACAATCCCGAGTCGCTCAACGGCTTCGTTCGGTGCCTCGAGATGACCGTGGCTGGCCAGACCTTGCATGCCAGCGTGCCGTTGCAGTCTGGCGTTCAGCGCGTACTCAACCACAGAGAACGCAACGACCGCCAACGGCAGGCCGGATTACTTCACCAAGCCGGCCGGCATCGTGTGGTGTCCCGGCGGCGGCCGCCGCAAGGACAACCGCGACTGGTGGGAGGACGGCCAGGCAAACCGGCGGCCGTGGCGCACCTGCATCGATTACTGGCTGCCCGGCTGCACGGCGAGCACGGCCCTGCCGGCCAGCGCCGGCCGCCTATGGGGCAATCTGCCTTACGGCCCGCGGGTCTTCTCGATGGACGTCACCACCTACTCGGAATCCTATTCCGACGCGTCGCCGGAGTTCTACGGCGGCACGGCGACCCCAATCCGCAAGTACACGCCGCACATCAGCGGCGCCATGCCCGCCGGGGTGAACCTAGTCGCCGTGGACGGCAGCGGCCACCGGGTGCCGCCGTCGCAGTGCACCACGGACGGGGGGAGCTCCGCCGGCACTTGGCAGTACTGGGGCTGGGTGCGGAATCTGGTGCCCAAGGCCTACGACATCTTCTACAATCCGTGGATCGGCGGGCCGCCGGGCCTGCCGGGGCACAACGTCTACGGCAACCGCTCCTTCAATGGCCGCGACGTGGCCATGGAAACGGACGGTTGCGGCAAGTACGGATATCGCTACTGGCCGCCGCCATGACGCGGCGGCAAACCGGGCAACCGCGCGACGGGCGCCCCAAACGTTGGCTTCAGGAGAGAGAACCGCCATGCAGACCCTTCTTCACGCCCTTGTGGCCCCAACCCCCTGTCCGAACCAAAGGAGACCTGCCATGTCCAAGCGCAACGCCCCAACCTTCGCCGCCCTGTTGACCGCCGCCATCCTTCTTCTGCCGGGTGGACGCGCCGCCGCCGCCAACGTGACGTGGGCCGGAGGCGTCAACGGCACTTGGGATACTAGCACCGCCAACTGGAACGACGGCGTTGGCGCCGTTGCCTACACCGATGGCACACCCGGCGACGCAGTCAATTTCGTCGGCGGCTTGAACCGCACCATCGCCCTTGCCTCCACCTACACCCCGGCCAGCATCGGTTTCAACAACGCCTTGGGCACCGACTTCGCCTTCAGCGGCGGCGGCATCAGCGGCTCGGGCGCCCTGTCGAAGGCCGGGGCGGGGGACGCCATCTTTGTCAACAGCACATCGTTCGCCGGCTATTCGGGCGCGATCGGCGTCACCGGTGGCCGCCTTCTCCGCCAGCAGGACAGTGGCACGGGCAGTTTCGGCAACGGCACGATCACGCTGGACGGGGGCACCCTCGGGGTGAAGTTCACCGGTGGCTGGGCGGGGACGACCACCATCGCCAACCCGATTTCGGTCACGGTCAACGGCGGCTCGATCACCGGTCTCTACAACGACGGCAACTACGCCAGCTACAGCGGCGGCATCGCCCTTGCCGGCGGCAGCACGCTGAACCTCGATGCCACCGGGAATGCCGGCAACGAGTACGCCCTGTATCTCGGGGCCATGACCCTGGCAGGGGACGCAACGATCAAGCGGAACTTCACCGACACCTTTCTCTATGGCGGCGTCGATGGCCGGCGCAAGGTGTGGTTCAATGGCGCCATCACCGGCACGGGCCATACCTTGACGCTTGATGGGATCAACACGCGACTGACGTCCACCGGCTCGTTCAACGTCGGCAACCTGAACATCGCCAAGGAACTGTGGGTCGAGAATCGCAGCGGCAACGCCTTTGTCACCCTCGGCTCTGGCGGTAAGGTAACCGTGGCTTCGGGTGGCCTGCTGGCGCTTGGGAGCACCACCATCGCCGCCACCGACTTGGTGCTCGATTCCGGCGCCCAACTGCGGCACCTGTATGGCAACTGGAGCAGTCGTCCCACCATCAGCGGCGCCATGACCATCGGCGCCAACCGCACCGTCTGGCTCAGCCAGCAGGGCGGCGACGATACCCTGACCTTCGGCGGCGGGGTCACTTTCGAGTCCGGTTCCCTGCTGATGATCGCCCCGGGGCAACGGGACGGCGTGAGCGGCGCCAACCGTAGCTCGGGCATTGGCGGTACGGCGACCTTCCTCGGCGGTGCCACCATTGAGGGGCGCATCACGCGTGCCAACGGTACCGCCGTGCGCAGCGGCACCCTGGTCTTCGGCGATACGAACGCTGGCACGGCCGAGACGGTCACCATCAAGGGGCAGGGCGCCGGGGCCATGGGGTTCGTCGCGAGTTCGGCCACCGACGTCGGCGGCCTGACCCTGCGCTACGAGGCGGCCACGAATGCCTCGCCGTTCAAGGTCGGCTGGGGCGCGACCGGGTGGAACGGCGGCACCGGGGCGCTGACCGCCTCGCTGCTTGGCGGTTCGGCCGGCACCGAGTTCGCGCCGCAGACCGGCACGGGCGACAACGGCAAGATCATTGCCATCGGGACGACCGGCGGCACGGTCTTCACGGCCTCGAGGTCGGCGGCGGTGGTCACCGCGGGCACCGTCGAATTCTGCAACTCCGCCAGCAGCGGCGGCGACACCTGGCTGGCCGGGAACCTTGGTCCGGTCGTCATTGCCAGCGGCGGCTGTCTGCTCACGGCGGTGACCGGGGCGACGGTCGAGGCGTCGGCCATTACGGTCGAGGGCGGCGGCGCGCTCGAAGGGCATGGCACGTTCAAGGCCGCTGTCACGGTCGAGGAAGGCGGCGAGGTCTCGCCCGGCACCAGCATCGGGACTCTCACGGTGGACGGCAGCGCCACGTTCGAGGACGGGGCGCGCCTGGTGATCGAGATCGCTGACCCGGACAGCGACCGGCTGGTCGTCACCGGTGCCCTGAATCTGCTCGATGGGGCGGTGCTGGAAGTCGTCGGTGCCCCGGTGCTCAACACTCCGTACAGCGTTGCGACCTATGGCTCGTTGGGCGGAGTCAGCGAGTTCTCCGAGGTCGTCTTCTCCGGCGGCAAGTACACCGTGCTGTACGGGCAGGGGGTCGGCGGCAACGAAATCACGTTCGCCGCCGTGCCCGAGCCGGCGACGGTGACCCTGGCCGCGCTGTCCCTGGCCGGGCTGCTCCTGCGCCGGCGGCGGTAGACGCGGAGCGCCTGGCGCCTGGCGCGCCAACATCGGTGCTCATCCGTCGTCGCTCTGGAATTCACCGGGACGGTGTCGGAACGGCAACCGATGGTTCAGCCGGTGACCGGGTTGGCGAGATTGCGGGTTGCTGTGGTTGTGGCTCGCGCGCGACCCGGATGTGCTGTAACTGGCCGCGCTTGATCGCGCAACCTGCAAGCAGTGGGGTCAAGTCCTCAGATGGTCACGAGGTTCCATTTGGTGGCCGGGCGCCAGCGGGCAGCCAGCCGGCTCCGCTCGCTTGAGCGTCGCTCCAACTGCCGCCTGAAGGCGGGACTCTGACTTGCCCCGCGAAGCTTCACTGTTATGATGACGATGCCCTTTGAGCCTTGGAGCCTTTGTGGTGAAACGTCCACATCAGAAGGGATTCAGATGACGCTGAGCCATCGTTGCCTGCCGGGGTTGCTCTTGGTGGCCGCTTCCCTGTCGTGCGTCGCCGCGGAGCGGACGCTGACGCTGCGCGACTGGACCGGGCGCGGGTTCGCGCCGGATGCGGTGACGTACTCGGTCGACGGCGCCAAGGCGAAGAATCTGCGCGTTTTCGACGCGGCCGGCCAGGCGGTCGCCGTCCAGGTGGCCGAGCCGGCGAAGGGCGAGGCGCTGCTGACTTTCGTCACCGATCTGGCGCCCGGCGCGACGGCGGCTTTCACCGTGCGCGACGACGGCAAGGGCGATGCGCTGGCCACGGCAGTCGCCGCGCAGAAGGACGGCGACGCGCTGGTGCTGACCAACGGGCTGCTCGCAGTGAAGGTGCCAGCGACGCAGGAGAAGACGTACAAGGAGCCGGTCGCCGCCAGCGTGCTGCCGGCGCCGGTCCTGGCGTTCCGCGGCGCGGACGGGGCGTGGCGCGGGGCGGGCAGGATGCTGACCACGCGGCCGGCGAAGTCCTTTGCCGTCGAGGTGACGGCCAAGGGGCCGGTGTTCTGCGAAGTCCGCTACGCGATCGAGTTCGCGGCGGGCGGGTTCTACCGCGCCACGGTGCGGGTCGAGGACCGCGTGCCGCTGGCGAAGATCAGCGAGGAGTATGACCCCGGCGTCATGTGGGGAGAGACGCGGACGTCGAATGCCGAACGCTCAACGCCCAACGTCGAAGGGACAGTAGGCGAGGGCGGCACGAGCGGGCAGGGCTACGGGGATGACGTGTGGGATCTCAACCTCGCCGCCGGCTGGCAGCCGGACCGCATGGAGATTGCCTCGACGCAGGGCAACGGCCAGGTTGACGCCGGACACGTCGAGCCGCTCGAGAATCTCACCAAGAAGCCGTCCTGGTACGTGGTTCCGGACAACGCCTGGGGCCCGCTCTCGCAGCTTGGGCTGTTTGCGGACTCCGCAAAACAGGCGACCCCGGGCGCCTATCCGATGGCCGGCATCGTGCCGCTGCACAAGGGCGACTGGCGGCACATGAACGGGATCGAGATTCAGTCGACCGGCGCCCAAGACGTGCGCGCCCGTTTCCCGATGAGCCGGCGCAACGCTTCGTGGCTGCGCGAGGTGACCAGCGAGACCAGCCCGTTCTCGATGCAGGAGCACGAGCCCGGCGTTGCGCATACGTATGGTCGCCGCCACTGGGGGCTGGTTCTCGCCGCCCCGGCTCGCACCTGCAAGGCCGAAGCCGACCGCGAGTGCGGGCCGTTCTACCAGGCACGCCTCTTCTACGGCGTGGTGGGCTTGGACCGCTACAAGGACTTCATCACTGAGTGGCCGGACACTGGCGCCAAGTACCCGCGCCTCTACCTGAAGGCCGATCAGCTCGATGCTTACAAGCGGCACCTCGAAGCCGCCGGCCTGCCCGACGAGTTCCGGCAGAAGCTGACTGGCGGCACGCTTTCGCTCGGCGCCGACCCGGCCGGCGCGGCCAAGAGGGTGACCGACGTGACCAAGCGCCTCGATTACATCATTGCCGCCGTGTTCGCCTCGCCGACCACCGGGCATCACTGGACGGCGCCGCAGTACATGACCGCGGCGGCCGCCGACGACGTGCTCGGCTGGCCCGGCCTCCCGGCCGAGACGCGCGCTGCGCTTCGTTCCCGCATCGCACTCATCTGCCACCTCTGGCAGGATCCGGACATCCTCGGCTTCGGCGGCGGTTCGCACACCGGCAACCCGAACATGGGCACGGCGCGCTTCGCGCCGATGGTCGCCTTCCTGCCGCTGGTGCCCGATCACCCGATGGCCGAGAAGTGGCGCGCGCACATGGCCGCCTACGTCGGGCACAAGGCGGCCATCCAGACCGCGCCCGGCGGCGGCTACTTCGAGTACGGCGCCGCCTACCACATGCACGGCTACTCCCGCGTCATGAATGCCATTCCGGCTCTGCAGGCTGCCGGTGCCACGGGGCTGGACCACCTTCTCGACATCGACCGCGCCAACTGGGCGTACTACATGAACCTGCTGACGCCGCTCGACTCGCGCTGGAAGTTCCGCGTCATCCCCGGCATGGCCAACAGCCCGCCGGGATACACGGAGCACCTGCTCGAAGCCGCCGGCGAGCTGGCCGGCCGCGACCCCGAGCTGGCCGCCAACCTGGCCTGGGCGTGGAACGCCAACGGTGCCAATGGCCTCAGCTCGCCGGTGGGCGGGATGAACGGGCAACTGGGCGGCATGGCGCCCGCGCCCAAGGAGCCGGCGCTGCACAGCATGATCTACCCCGGCGTCGGCGTGATCTTCCGCGCCCACCAGGGGCCGGACGAGACGTACCTGTTCCTGCGCAGCGGCAACAACTGGAGTCACTGGAACGAGGACCAGGGCCACATGATCTTCATGAGCCGCGGTGCCACGCTGCTGCCCTTCCAGCCGTATCAGTACTGGGGCGTGAAGAACGCGGAGTTCGACGACCACAACCTCGTCCGCTTCGGCCACCCGGAGAACAAGATGCCGCACGCCTGGGTGGACAGCAACATCCTCGATCACGCCTTTGGCGAACGCGTCGACTACGCGTGGTCGTCGACCGGGTTTCCGGACTGGTACATCCAGCCTGGCGCTACAGCCGAATGGCGCGGTGACCTGCGGAGCGCCGCGGGCAACGGCATCGTGCGGAAGCTCGATGGCGCCGTCGCCGAGAAACAGAGCGCCTTCGAGTGGAATCGCCAGATACTTTTCCTCAAGGGCAAGACCGGCAAGAGTCCGAACTACTTCGTCGTGCGCGACAGCACCCCCGGCGATGGCAAGCTCGCGTCCTGGCTCTACCTGAACCTGCTCGGTACCAAGGACGGCGTGAAGGCCGAGGGCGGCAATCTGTTCGTGGACACCGAGTGGCCGGTGAAGCTCGACGTGCGGTTCCCGCAGGTCCAGAGCGTGAAGCCGGACTTCTACGAGGAACGGCAGTTCGTCTCTCTGGGCGGCTACAGCGGCCCGAGCTGGTGGCGCACGGAGACGCTGATTTCGAGGAACTGGGTCAAGGCTGACGGCACCCCCGTGCCACCCGAGGCGGCGAAGACGACCAACCCGGGCTTCCACGAGCAGCACACCATGGTGCGCCTGCCTGCCGCGCCGGGCGAGGGTTACTTCTGGCTGCTCTATCCGCGCACGGCCGACGAGCCCGCGCCGACGGTCTCTGCTCCCGCGCCGGGCGTGATGGAAATCGACCACCCGGAAGGCACCGACTACGCGTTCCTCGCCTCGGCGCCGTTTGCCTACGCCGCCGACGGCGTGGTCTTTACGGGTTGCGCCGGCGCGGTGCGCGTCGCCAAGGACGGCACGGTGACGCTGGCCCTGACCGGCGGCCGCGGCAAGGTCGGGTACAAGGGCACCATCGTCAGCGGCACGGCGCCGTTCGAGAAGACGTTCGCGGCCGTGGAACTCAAGGCTGGCGAACTGGCGATTCCGGGAGCACCCTCGGCGACCAGTCTGACTCTGCCGGCGGCCGACCTGACCGACGTGGCCCCGGGCGTGCGGCTGAGCGAAGCAGACGGCAAAGTCCTTTGCCACGTGGATGCTGCGCCCGCGGGGGGCCGTGTCGTGGGGACATTCGGCAAGGGCATCGGTGTCGATGCGCAGGGCAGGGCGTTCATCACGGCCGACGGCCGGACTGTACGTTTTATCGTCGTGGAACCCGTCTATGCCAAGCTGAGCGTCGGCAACGTCGGCGTGCGCGGATGCGGGCCGTTCGACCTGACGTTCGCGGCGGACAAGATCAGTGGCACGGTCGAGGGCGTGACGCGCACGATCGCCACTACGTTTCCTGCACAGATCGTTCGGCCGATGTACCACTTGGACGGCCATCGCTGGTATGCCGGCTGGGCTGACGACCACTCGATCGTCAAGGGCACTCCCACGCCGCAGTTCGGCCTCGCCTTCGGCGTCACCGATGGCAAGCACACTGTCGAGATTTGCGAGTGGGCTCACCCCGCGTTGCCCGCCACACCTGCACGGGCGCGGATCGGGTTCTGACCGCAGAGAACGCAAAGAGCGCAAGGAGTGGAAAGGGCGCCAGGCGAGAGAGACGGGGGGAGGCAACGAACGGCCCAAGGCCATGCAGGATGCAGAATCGCCTGCGCCGGGCCTCCGTGTCCGCCGGGGAGGCCCCCTCCAAGTGACCTCGGGTTTCGTGGGCTGCGAACTTCATTGGCCGCGGGGCGTCCCGACCCGCGGGCGCGGGCCAGAACGCCGCCGGCTCGGGACGGGTCGGCGCCACCGAGGGCGAGTTCCAGGAGAGTACCCCCTCCCGCGAAGCGGGGTTTCAAGGTGGTGAAAGTACTGGGAGACGATGGTAAAGACAAGGGTAAAGATTAGGGGGGGGGCAGGCGCTCCCCTTGTCTTTGCTGTATTCTTTAGCCTTGTCTCGCGTCCGGTGGGCCTACTTTCAGAGGAGTATCTTGGGTGTGAGCAACGCAGGGCCGAATTCCGGCATCACTTTCTGGGGGCGCCGCCCGTCGCGTGCGCTGCCACGAACTGCCCGGGTGGCAGTCCAGTGTGCCGGCGGAACACGGCGTGGAAATGACTGAGGCACGGGAACCCGCATTGCCGGGCCACGTCCTTGACCGGCAGCGGTGACGTGCGCAGCAGTTCGGCCGCCGCCTGCACCCGCACCCGCGTCACGTACCCCAGCACCGTCATTCCCGTCCGTCGTTTGAAGACCGTATGAAAGTGGCTGGCGCTCAGGCCGGCCACCTCGGCCAGGCGCGCCACCGGCAGGCTTTCCGACAGGCGTTCGCGGATGAAGACGGTCACCCGCCCGATGCGCTCGACGTCGGGGTCCCTGTGGTCGCGCACCTCATCGGCCAGTCTCAGTCTCGAGTCCGCCGCCAGCAGTGCCAGGATGGCCAGCAGGTCTGCCTTGATGGCGCACTGGCGTCCGAGTTCCTGCCGATGTTCGCCGGCATGCGCCATGGCATCGAGACGGGCGAGGATCTGCCGGCGCGTCGTGGCGGTAACGTCGAGGCGGGGCTTGCCGGCGAAGGAACGGCGCGTGAGGGCCTCGACGATCCGCCGGGCTTCGCGGTCGCCCGGCTGAACATCGCCGAAGCTGCCATCGTAGAAATTCAGAACGATGCACGAACACGGCGTCTGCTGGCTTCCGGCGATGTGCCAGGATCCGGCGGGCAGGAGGAATAGCTCACCGGGTGTGAGCGGGAAGCTCTGCGGTCCCAGGAGCTGTACGGCCGTGCCGCGACAGAGTGTGACGATCTCGTGGAACGGGTGGGTGTGCCGGGCGAACGCGGGATCGCGGCAGCCGGGCGGTACGCTGCGGAAGGCATGGATGTGATGAGGCGTGTCGAGGCCGGGATCGCTCATGAGGCACCCGTCAAGCATGATAGCCGGTGTGACCGTAGGATTCCAGAATATTACCGTAGAATCCGCGATTGTCAAAGTCGCCGGCATGGGGTATCTTAAGTAGGTATGCTTTGAGGCGGCGCCGCGCTGGCGCCCGTGGACAGTTCGATTCGACGGCGTGAATGTTGCGTCACCGTTTTACACTCATCGAACTTCTGGTCGTGGTCGCCATCCTGGCGATTCTGGTGGCGTTGCTGCTGCCGGGGTTGCGCGTCGCCCGGGAGAAGGCCAAGCTGGTGCGCTGCCTGGGCAACGAGCGGCAGATTCACCTCTACGGCGCGGTCTATGCCAACGACCATGACGGGCGGTTGCCGCAGCGAGGCGGCGGGTTCTCAGCGTACCCGCAGATCATCGGGCCGACGGGACTGGGCGTTGCCTCGTCAATCTACAGCAACCACGCCAGGGCTCTGGGAGTTCTCTTTGAGGACTACTGCAACATCCGGGTGTTCAAGCAGAACAACTGGGACAACCAGCGGTTCTGGGCGAGCTGGGCGCCGGACCCGGCGCTGCGGAAGCGGCGCCCCAACATCTTCCACTGTCCCTCCAGCCCGCTAACCTACGCGGCGGCCACCGACAACGACTGCACGACGATCGACTACTTCCTGGCCAGCTTCGGCGTCCACCAGTACCGCTTTTCCTGGGACGTACAGTACGCCGGCTACCGGTACTATCCGGCGGCTTTCCCGCGCCTGCATCTGATGGGACCGTACAATGGCTATCAGGTCGCCTCGGTCGTCGACATGGCCAATCATCCCGGCGCCGGCAACGCGGTTGGTACCGACGGGGCGGGACGCACGTTCCGGTACACGTCGGCGGACGCCCACCAGTTCCCGGGGGAGTATGACGGCGTGATCTGGCTGCCGAAGACCCACGCGGCGGTGCGCATGAGGCAGTGCGTGAGCGTCGGCGCGAGTTGGACGGACGGTCTGTTCACCCTTGGCATGTCGCAGGTCCAGGTCTGCGACCCGGCGGCTGCCAGTTACTCTTGGGGCTGGTTTAGCGCCGGTGTGTGGAATCTCAGTCAGGCGGCAGACCGTCTCCTCTTTGGGTACTGAGACAGGCCGAACCCGGCACGGCTCCGGACTCGCGGAGACATCGAGTGCGAACGACAACCTGGCGGACGGCGCCGCCCCGACGGGCGACACCGAACAGCGGCAGGCAACCACAACACGAGCAGGAAAGGGAGTCACGACGATGGACAGCAGGAGAACTCAGGGCGCGTCGATGGTTCGGGCGATGGCGGTTGGCGTGAGCATGCTGTGCCTGAGCGCCGGCAGTCTCCATGCGGCCAATATCGAACTGCTTGCGTACTGGCACTTCAACGACAGCGACCTGATTGTCGACCAGGGTAGCGGGATCATGGCCATCGTAACCGGCATCGGTTCACCTGCGATGGTCACGTACCAGAGCGGCGAGGCCACGACCCTGAACGCCTACGGCGCCGCATCAGCAGGCATGGGACTGCTCGTCGGGCAGAACCAGTCCTTCCAGGGCAGTTCGTTCCAGTGGGATATCAACATGACCAACTGCGCCGACTTGGTCATGACCTGGGCAGAGAGGAAACTCAACACCTTTGGCTCGTACTCGAACAACGAAGTCTATTGGCGGGTCGGCAACAGCGGCGCGTTCACGCTCCTGGAGACCGAGGCCATCAGCACAACCTACAGCCTTCAGACCGCCGATTTTTCGGCCATCTCGGGGCTAGATGGCCAGCCCCTCGTGCAAATACGCTACACGCTTCGGCGTGAGTCGAACAACGACTGGAACTCGTACAACAGCATGGACAACATCCAGTTCAATGCCATGATCCCTGAACCCAGTTCTGCGTTCCTGGCCCTGGTCGGGTGTGCGCTCGCCTACAGCCGCAGGCGCCGGGGGTGATTGGATTGCGCCGCATCGAGGCTTCTGGTGCCGTGCCGGTTGAGCGGCTACGGTGTGTCGTGGCGCGGGGCGGCCCGACCCGCGGGGTGGGCCAGGCCGTCACCCGCCGGCCCAGGCGGTCCGGCCCCACTGAGGGCAAGTTCCAGGAGAGACCACATGGCAAAGCTCGTTCGGTTGCGGGAATGGGCGGTGGCAGGTGTGCTGGCGACAACGGCTCTGCTTGCCTGCGTGAACCTCGCGTGCGCCGCCGAGGCGGCAAAGCCGCCGGCAGTCTTGTTCACCAGCGGCCTGCACCAGGCCTACTTCACAAAGCCGCTGCACGCCGAGGGGATCGAACTGCACACCTGCTCCCCCGCCCAATTGCCGGAACGGCTGCCCACCGGCGACTACAACGCGGCCGTGGTCACCGGCGGCCTGGCGGACGCCAAGGTTGTCGAGGCGCTGAATGCCTTCATGGCGGCCGGCGGCGGCGTCCTGCTCCTGCCCGGCGAGAAGTGGCGCGAGGCGGAATGGCTGGCGCACCAGAAGTTCCTCGAAGGGCATGGGGCGCGGTTTGACTGGGTCATCATCCATGAGCGCGACCCCGGCCGCGTCGTCCAGGCCTTCCAGTGTCCGCTGCAGTTCACTGAGAGTGTCAGCCCGCCGTTCAATGACGATGTGTCCGGGCTGCTGTACTATCACCGCGGCAATCAGGAGGGATCCACGGCGCCGGTCAGCGTCTCCGGCGACGCCAACTGGATGCCGGTGGTGAAAGCTTCGCCGACGGCGGAGGCTGTGCCTTACGAGGCGGAGAAGCGCGCGATCGTGCGGCCCTACATCCCAGCCAGGAGCGAGCTGGCGCCGACGCTGCTGGCGGCGCGTCAGGTCGGCAAGGGACGCCTGGCCGCCGTCGGCATCAACCCGGAGTGGATTTTTGCCAGCCCTGGAAACTGCCCGCCGGTCGAGGACATGATGACGCGTGGCCAGGGCGGCAAGCCGAGCGACTGGATCCGCCTGTACGCCAATCTGTTCCGCTGGCTGGGCGAGCCGACGCTGGCCGCCGGCAAGGGCGGCAAGCCTACCCCCGCGGCCCTGCTGGAATCCACCTTCAAGCCCAAGCCGCCCGAGGTCTTGCGGGACTGGACGCAGGCGCCGCCGATCCTCGATCAGGATCAGCTGCCGGGACTGGTCGGCGCCCGCTCGAACCACTCCGGCGGGAAAGCGACCGTCGCCGAATGGGTCGCCGCCGCCAAGGCCGCCGGCCTCCGCTACCTTGTCTTCCTCGAGCCGCTGGCCGGAACCACCGAGGAGAGCTTCACCAAGTTGAAGGCGGACTGTCAGCGCACCAACGACGTTGACGCCACGTTCTTCGCCTGCCCGGGCATCTGGTGGCGCGACGCGCATACCCGCACCGCGCAGTTCTTCTTCGGCGAGAACGTCCAGTACCCGCTGGCGACCATCCCCCTGACCGCCGACCGGGCGATGTTCGACAACAGCAAGGGCCTGCCCGAGCAGGTGCGCACCAAGTATATCTTCGACTACGTCTTCGAGCAGATGGGCTACAAGGGACCGACCGGCTATTTCCGCCATGACGAGAGTGAGATTCCGCCGTGGGAGTACAAGATGAACAACATGTTCGTCATCCATTCCACGGAGAACGGCAAGACTCTGGACAACCACTTTGACGACTTCGCCTTCCTGCAGGCGCAGCAGATGTACTACGCGCCGCTTTCCATCGCGCTGATGGACAGCCCCGACCAGATCGCGGCCACACTCAGGGATGGCTGGACGGTTGTGAATACCGCGCCCGGTGAGTTCGGCGACGGTTCCTATTCGAAAGAGTACGGGGAGGGGGTTGCCGCCATGCGCAAGCTGTTCACCGAGGAGCTGGCCTGGCTGCGGCCGTACCAGTACATCACGCAGGGGCCGCGCCTTCTGGCCTGGCGCGGGCGTTGGGAAGTGGTGGTGCCGTGGGGCGAGTGGTTCCGGCCGGACCTGTGGCGCTACCAGGCGCGACTGCACGTCGTCAGTGAGGCCGGGCTGAAAGACATCGCCATCCTGTCCAACGGCCGCGAGCTCTACCACTTCCGGCCGGGCGGGGCGAAGGAGTTCGACCGCACGTTCGAGTTCGAGAACTCGCAGCAGCGCTCGATCTACCCGATCGTCACCGATGTCAACGGCCGCCAGGCGATCGGCTCCTACATCCGCAATACGAACACGCTGCAGAATGAATTCATCTGCGGCGACCGCTGCAATTACCTGAGTTCGGGGACCTCGCTGACCAAGGACGGGCGGTACCACTTCTACAAGAGCGGCAACATGAACGGGTATACGCACAACAAGGGCGGATGGTATGGCACGGTGGCGCCCTCGGCGACGCTGACCCTTGACTACCCGACCCTGCCGATTGATGGCGCCGGCAGCGGCAAGGACAGCCCCAGCTTCGTGTTCGCGCCGGCCGTCGCCGTGGCGGACTACCCCCCGATCAGTCACATCAATTGCCGGCCGCGGTTCGTGCTGGCCGGGCCGGACGTGGTGATTGGCGGCGGGTACGTGGACAATGTGATCACCGACCCCTCGAGCTGGGGCAATGCCTGGTCATGGTGGAGCCCGGTCAAGCCCAACCCATTTGTCGAGGGCTTCGGGCAGGTCACCAGCTTTGCCGCCTACTCCGACGGTCTGCGCGCAGGCTGGTACGAGTTCCAGCTCGCCGCGCGCCAGGATCTGGGCGGTGCCGACGCGAAGATGCCGGTTCGCTACACGCACACCCGATTCACGGAGTTTCGCGACGCCGGCGGTGCCGTCTACACAGCCGCCGATCTGGCGAAGATGCCTGAGAGTGGCCCCTTTGGCGTCGGCGCGTACCTGCTGGTCGATGCGGAGGGTGGCCCCGCCGGCTTGGTCAGCCTCGACGACGGGCTGGTCTACACGCGCAAGGGCAACGAGATCTCGCTTGGCGCGCGACCCGCCGCCGGGGGACTGGCCGCGGGGGCGAAGCTCGCCACCCGCATCGGCTTCGTCGGCTCGCCGGCGGGGACTTCACTGGACACGCTGCGCGCCTTCTTCGCGGCGATGCAGGCCCTGCCGCCGGAGTCCAAAATCCAGGCCGCCTCCCAGCGTGCCGACGCCATCGCGCTGCACCTGGACGGCGCCGGCCGCGGCGCCGAGGTGAAGATCCCGGCCGTCCCGCTGCGCGCCAACCGCGCTCTTTTGCTCGAGGGCATGAATGACACCTGGGACGTGTGGCTGCTGGATCGCGCTCGTCCCGCCCCCAACTGGCGGCAATTGCCCATGGTTGACGGCACAGCCTACGCCGCCGTCTTTGCGGATGAGGCGATTGACCTGTTCCTTGGGCACCCCGTGATCGCCGACCGCCCGGAGCTGCGGATCAGCCTCTGCAACACCCTGCCCGGCAAGTGGTTGGTATCCATCCACAACCCGACGGAGCGGGCGATCACCGCCCGTGTCGAGAGCGCGAAGGCATGGACGCCGTTCACACTGCCCGCCCGATCCTGTGAGATTGCCGCGGGCTCCAGCCTGGACCTGGCCGTCGAAGCGGCCCAGCCATAGGCCCTCCGGTCTGGCCGATCACCCGATGGTGACGGGAGTGACCCCGGTCGGCCTCAGCTGTCCGGCGCGGGGGGCAAGCGGCACAGGGAGCGCAGAGGCCATGGACGACGCGAAAGGGGCGATGCCTCCGGTCGAGCCGATGTCCGCCAACCGGTGGTCGGGGGCCGACTCGGAGCCCTATCCGGTATTGGCTCACCACCTGCTGTGCGCCGCCTGCGTGCGTGGCGGCTGCGCCACGCCACCGTGCGGGCGCCGGAGGATCGAGGACCTGCTCGAAGTCCTGTGGTCCTACCCGCATGTCCCATTGCTGATCCGAGCCGACGTGGATGTGGCGCGTGCCCACTATCTCGCTGTTCACGGGGGGGGCGACCAGCGCCCCCTGCCGCCCGACTTCGCCCCGCGCCAGGCCGCGGCCGCCGACAGGCGCAAGGATCTGGAAGTCTGCCGTCTGCTGGGCATCTATCCGAACACCGTGCTCCCGGCCTACCATGCGTACTCGATCCTGTTCACGCGCCTGCCCGCGCTCGATGGGATGTGCCGGGGGCTGTCCGGCAATACGGCCATGTGGCCCGAGTGTCCACACGCGGCCAGCGGCTGCTACGAACGCGTGGCCGGTGCCCCCCGCCCTGGGATCAGAGAACAGACGGCCCGTGGCGAAGACCTGGCCGGCCAGGGAATCTGGGCGCTCATCCGCCCGCGGACCCGAGCCGAGATGCGCACGGCGAAACAAACCTCCTCGGCCCGCATCCGCCGGACAGCCGAACGCCTCTACATCCGCCCCAACCATCTGCTGTGCATCCTGTGCACACGCACCGCGGAGACGCCGCTGGCCGAAGACAACCTGGTCGAACTGCGACAGCGCATGGAGGCAGAGCCCGACATACCCGTCACCCTCACCGAGGGCTGCTGCATGGTCTGCGATCCGTGCAACGTGTACCACCCCGGCGAGCACCTCTGCTACCATGCCCACCCGAAGAATGTCCTGCGCGACCTGCGCATGCTCGAGATTCTTGGCCTGCTGCCGGGCGCGACCCTGCCGGCACGCGAGGTGTACCGGCTGATCTTCGAGCGGATTCCCAGTTGCCGGGTTGTGTGCGGGTGGGGCGACGGTTCCGACAACGCCCCCTTCTGGTCGCCGTGCGGCGGCTGGCAGGGCACCGCCATCCAAGACGCCCGCGAGGCCGGCTTCCTGCAGCGCCGGTGAGATGGAAGCGAAGAGGGACGGGGCGCATCGCTGGTGAAGCCCCCGCTGAAGGCGAGCGTGAAGGAGAGCGTATGCCTGGAACGTTGTTGGCCTTTCATTACGACCTGAAGCGCGCCATGTGGTCGGCGGAGCTCATGGATCACTACGCCGCGACGCTGGCGGAGTGGGGCTACAATGCCGTCCTCTACGAGGTCGAGGACAAGTTGCGTTTCCGCCGCCATCCTGCACTGGCGCATCCGGATGCCATCTCTGCCGACGAGACGTGCGCCCGCCTGGACGCGGTCCGCCGGCGTGGCCTCGAGGCCATCCCGCTCGTACAGTCACTCGGGCACGCCGAGTATGTGCTGACCAAGCCGGGGTACGAACACCTGCGCGAGAGCCCGGTGCACACCGCGCAGTACGACCCGTTGTCCGAGGCGGCGCGCGGACTTGTCTGTGAACTGATTGACGAGACCATCGCCGCCGTCCGGCCCGAACGCTTCTTCCATCTCGGCGGCGACGAGACCTGGAACCTCGGCCGGAGCGACGCGTGCCGGCCGGTGGTCGGACGCATCGGCAAGGGGGGACTGTATCTTGCGCATATGCGGCCCATCATCGAACACGTAATCAGCCGCGGCCTGCGCCCGATCCTGTGGGCCGACATCGCCCTGGCCCATCCCGAGATCATCGGGCAGTTCCCGCGCGAGGTGGTCTGGATGGACTGGGACTACTGGACCGGGGCTGAACGATGGCCGGAAATCCGCGTCTGGGAGGCCGGCCGGACGCTGACCTGGCGCGATTTCACAACCGTCAATGCGCCCGGCTTCCGGCGCTACTTCGAACCGTACGTCGTCGACGACCAGACCCGGCGTGACGGCACCTTCCGCGCCTTCCCCTACAGCGATGCCCTGCGTGCGATGGGGTTCGACGTGATCGTCGCCCCCGCCACGCGCTGCTGGGGGGACTCGATGGGCATTCCCCACAACAGCGTTCACCTGCCCAACTGCCGGGCGGGGGCACGCAAGGGGCGGGAGGCCGGCCTCGGCGCCTGTGTCACCTCATGGGCTGTGCGGCACAGCCATCCGCTGGTCAACCTCCCCGGCGCATTTGCCGCGGCCCAGGGCTTCGGGACATCCGAGAGTGATGACCCTGCGGCCGTGGTGCGTGCGTTCACCGAGCACCGCTTTGGTGTGGCGCTGCCCGAGTTTGCCGAGGCTCTGCGCCTGGCCGAGGGGCGTGTGCCTTGGTGCGAGTCGCGCGAGATGAAAGCGCCCGAGGCCGCGGCCGGGGCGGTGCAAGCCTGGCTCGCACAGGTGGACGGGCAGGCCGGCGGCCGCGACGAAGTGATCGCCCGCGTCGAGGAGACGGCCGCCGGCTTGGCCCGCGCGGAGGCCGTCTTCGCCGACCTCCGTCCACGGGCACGGGAACACGCCGACGACTTCGACTACTGGCTCGAAGGCGTCCGCCACACCCGGCTCTGCGCCACGTTCGATCTCGCCCTTCTGCGCGGACGGCTGCCGGCCGAAGCCCCGGCGCTGCGTCAGCAGCTCGCGGCACGGCGGGCCGAGACGCGACGGCTGTTCGGGACGACCTTTCCGGCGGCGAGCACGCGCGAGGAGGAGGCGGTACGTTACGCCTTCCATGCGGCCGTGCTCGACTCCGCCGGTGCGCCCGGCGGCCAGCCGTGCGGGTGAGGACTTGACCAGCCCGGCCGTGCCGAACCGATCGCAGTCGGGAGAGACACCATGAAACCCGTCGCCGCCCACGGCAAGATCAGCGCCACCTTCCTCGATTTCTCCGAGCGCACGAATCATCTCGACAAACCGCTTGACCGCGACCTCGCGTTCTGGCAGGCCGAGTTGCGCGACATGCGCGAGGCCGGCATCGCGGATGTGGTCATCGCCCGCGCCGTGGTGCTTGGCCGTGCCCACTATCACTCGGCGCTGTTCGAGGAATGGGCGGAGACGGATGCGGTGGCGATGGTCATGCAGGCGGCCGCCGACCAGGGGCTGGGCGTCTACCTTGGACTCGACTTGAACATGAACCTCTGGGATCAGAGCCGCGACTTCCCCCGCATGATGCGGCGCGACCTGCGGCGCAACCAAGTGATCCTCGACGAGTTGCTGCCGGTGTACCGCGCCCATCCGGCGCTGCGCGGCCTCTACCTCTCGAATGAACCCGACCGCGACAACGTCGCCACCCCTGAGCGGGCCGACGCCCTGCGCGGCTTCCTCGGCGAGATGTACGCGCGAATCAAGGGCGTCTGCAACCTGCCGGTGTTCTGCTCGCCGTTCTTCTCGAAGTCCCTGCCGGCGCCCGATCTGGCCGCCTGGTGGAAAAGCTTTCTGGACCGTCCGCTCTTCGACATCTTGGCCATGCAGGACGGCGTCGGCTGCCGCTACCGCCACATTGACCCCGAGGACATCCCGCCCCTTTACGGACGGCTGGCGCCGATCTTTGCCGAGCGGGGAGTCCGCTTCTGGAACAACGCGGAGACCTTCGTCTTCGAGCAGTTTGGCCAGCCGCTCACCCCGGCGCCACTCGAACGGATCGGGCGCCAGTACGAGGCCGGCCGACCGTTCGTCGAGCGCACCATCACCTGGGAATACGGGCATTTCCTCGGCCGCCAGCAGGTCGGTGAGGCGAGACATTGCGAATTCCGCAAATGGAATCTGGAGCGCACGGCCCTGTGATGACCCCAGGGCCCGGCCCTTCCGTCGAGGCGATCGCATGAACCGACTGCCGGTGTATTTCATCAGCGTCTGGCTGAAGTTCCTGATCCTGCTGACCCCGTTCTTCGTCCTCAGCATGTTTCTCACCCTGACGCGCGGCGAACGGGAGGCGCAGCGCCGGCGGACTGCCCTCCAGGTGACGGGTGCGGTCATGGTGGGGGCCCTCGTGCTGTACTTCTTCGGCAACTGGATCTTCACCGTCCTCGGCATCACGATTGACGCCTTCCGGGTCGGCGGCGGGGGGCTGCTGTTCCTCTCCGCGGTCTCGCTGGTTCGGGGCGACGCGTCGGCCGCCAAGGCCCCGCCCGGCGATGACATTGCGGTGGTGCCCCTGGCCACTCCGGTGACGATTGGCCCCGCCACCGCCGGCGCCCTGCTGGTCATGGGGGCGGAGCGGCGTCAGCTCATCGAACACCTGGTCGGCTGTGCGGCACTGCTGACCTCGATCCTCGCGGTCGGCGTCATGCTTCTGGCGGCCGCCCCGATCCACAGGCTGCTCGGCGACCGCGGCCTCTCCATCCTCGGCAAGCTGACCGGACTGGGCCTGGCCGCCATCGCCGCCCAAATGATCCTGACCGGCCTCGCCAACGTCTTGGCGGGGTGATGCGGTGGCACACGTCCAGCCCCGTTCGCCACCCGGATCCGCACCGCGGAACACAGGGGAGTCCAGACGCTCAGGAAGCCGGTTGCCGCCTGGAGGGCCATGGGTGTTTCCTGGGTCTTCCAGCAAGTGCGGTGATTCAGATCGCGCGGCCAGCCTCACATCCAGGGCCGCGAGGCAAAGCGCGTAGGCAGTCCTGCCTTCAGACGGTGTCTTTTCGCAGACCGGTCTGACCATGGCACACGACCATGAATGCGGAACGCGGCAGGCGGAGGGCTCAACAAAAGGGGCGAAGTCATAAGGACGGAGCCCCGGTCGTGGCTGTCGAAAGCTGTCGCCTCAAGTCCATGAAGCTACTGACGCCGACTGCTCAACGCTGAACGCCCAACGCCGAACGCCGAACGCTGAACGCCGAACGCTGAACGCTGAACGCCCAACGCTGAATGCTGAACGGCGCCGGGACGTGGTCTGTCGTTGAGCGGCAAGCGTTGCGCGTTGGGAGTCACTTGTCTCAGTGCCCATGGGGTGTTGTTCCGCCCTGCAAGGAGGTGCCGTGATGCGCCAGCGGTCCATGTCCGCCATGACCTCGCGCGACCGGGTGCGGGCCGCCATGCGGCGGCAGCCGGTTGATCACCTGCCGTTGTGCGTGGAGGCGCTCGGCCACGGTTTTGTGCGGTTTGTGACCGAACACATCCCGTCGCCCCTGGAACGGGCCGACTACTATGCGGGGCTGGGGCTGGACGCCGCGGTCTGCCTTGAAGAGGCCATTGGCCAGCCCGAGACCAGTCCCGATGTCCAGGTCCGTGCCTGGCGAGAGCAGCCGGCGGGGGAGCCGTACCCCTTGCTGTGCAAGGAGTATCGGACGGCCAAGGGGAGCCTGCGGCAGGTCGTCGCGCGGACGGAGGACTACGAGCACGACTACTTCTCGCGCGGGCGTGAGTCGCTCGACCTGTTCAGCGACTACCACGTGCCGGCGCACCGTTCGCGGCAGTACTTGGTCGGGAAAGAGAGCGATCTCGATGTGCTGGCCAGCCTGCTGCGGCCGCTCAACAGTGCGGCCCTGGCGGCCTACCGCGAGAAGGCCCGGCAGGCGGGTGAGTTCTGCGACCGCCGCCAGCTCACCCTGTCGGTCTACCAGCTGGGCGTCGGCGATCCCATCATCTGGATGTCCGGCGTCGAGCGGACGCTTGCGATGGCGCTTGAGGAGAAGGATGTGTTCCGCCGCTACGTCGGGATCGTCGCGGCGTGGCAGAGGCAGGCGTTGGAGATCGCCCTTGACGCGGGGGCGCGGCACGTGGTTCGGCGCGGCATCTACGAGAGCACGGACTTCTGGTCGCCCGGACTGTTCGAGGAATTCCTCTTCGATCCGCTCCGCGAGGAGACCGCGCTGGCCCACCAGGCCGGCGCCACCGTGGACTACGCCATGCTGTCCGGGCACATGCCGCTGCTCGACCTGATCCGCGGCGCCGGAATCGACATGCTCTCCAACCTCGACCCCGAGGCCCACGGAACCGACCTCCGGGCGACCCGCGCCGCCATCGGCGACGCCGTCGCCCTCTGCGGCGGCGTCAACAACTACCACGTCCTCGAGCGCGGCAGCGAGGAGGACGTGCGGAGTGCCGTCCGTCAAGCCATCGAGGTTTTCACCCCGCCGACCGGTTGCATCCTGGCGCCCTCGGATTGTGTGTTGTCCTACGACGACGCCGCGCTGGCCGAACGCAATTTTCAGGTTATGATCGAAGCCTGGCGCGGCCACTGACGTTGGGTGCGGCGGCGACGGCGGCTTCCGGGCGCGCGGCCGTGCTGGACGCCGCCCGCGAGCGGAGTTCGGGCCATTCGATGTGTGGGAAAACGTTCCGATGACGATCAAGCGGTACGAAGCCTGCGTCACGCGCCTTGAGAACCGGGGGTCCCACCCGCCGACAAAGGAGTATGTGGACGGGCTGGTGGAGAGCCTGAGGGCGGCCGGGGTCGAGGCGTGCTGGCATTCGGCGGTGGACCCCCTGGGGCGGGCCCTGTTCCCCTCCAAGGTCTATCCCAACTGTCATCCTCAGGCCAGCCTGGGAGCGTTCCGGTATCTGGTGGACGCGCTGCACGCCGCCGGCCACCCTGTGCTGAGCTGGTACCCGCTGAACCTTTGCCGCGGCCTCCTCGATGCACACCCCGACTGGGCGATGAAGTTCCTGCCGATGCCAGGCGTGCCGCCCAACGAGGACTTCGCCCGCCACTACTGCTGCTTCAACTCCCCCTACGGCGAGCTTCTGCCGCGCTTTGCCGCGGAAGTGATCCAGGACGTCGGTTTCGACGGACTGTGGTTCGACGGTTCCACCTTCGCCAATCACAATACTTGGCCGGCCTTCCAGCCCGCCTGCGCCTGCGAGTTCTGCCGTGAGCGCTTCCGGCGCGACACGGGGCTGGAACTGCCTGACAGGATCGATTTTTCCAGCCGGAGTTTTCGCGTCTGGGCGAATTGGCGTTATGACGTGTTGATGGGGGTCTGGAAGACGGTGGCCGACGCGGTGCTCGCCGTCCGGCCCGACGCTGTGGTCGGCTTCAACAACTACCGCCGCCGGAGCGGCAGCCAGAACGCCTGGAACACCGCCATCCCCCTGCGTCGCCTGGGCTGGGACGTCATGATGTCGGGCGAACTCGACGGCTTCCCGACCCAGGCCGATTTCCAGATGAAGATGCACCGGGCCTACGGATGCCGGCGAGGGGTCGAATCCTGGTGGCCGTTGTGCGATCACTGGCACGTCTGGACGCCGGACGTAGATGGGACGAC
The DNA here is from genome assembly GCA_002068325.1 of Lentisphaerae bacterium ADurb.BinA184. GTDB lineage: Bacteria > Verrucomicrobiota > Lentisphaeria > Oligosphaerales > MVZH01 > MVZH01. The sequence goes on from MVZH01000011.1 coordinate 22,213, forward strand.
TGCGGTGCAGGCCATGGTTGCGGCCATGGCCGCCGGGGGGACGGCGTGCACAGGGATCGGGGCGGATCCGCGGCTGGTTGCCGAGCCCCTGGCTGCCATGCAGGCGGCGGGCGCCCGCCTGCTGCCCTTCCGCGACGGCGAGCCGTTGGACTACGCCGCCATCTGGTGCAGCCAGCAGACGCAGGATTTCCTCCAATCCGACAACCCGGAGGGCGCGTTCGACCAGATGCATGGAGCCAACGAACTGTGCCTGCAGGCGCACGTGCCATCGGCCGTGGTCTTTGACGACGATGTGGCCAGCGGCGGCCTCGCCCGCTACCCGGTGCTGTTGGCGGCGAATGCGGCCTGTGTCAGCCGCGGCCAGGCGGAGGCGCTGCGTGGCTACGTTGCGGATGGGGGTGTGCTGGTGGCGTGTGCCGGGGCCGGGGCGTTTGACGAGTGGGGGCAGCCGCATGCCCGGCCCGTTCTTGACGACCTGCTGGGGATTGTCTCCCGCCGGCCGTCGCACGGCAACGCCACCCTGGAGTTCCCGTCGGGAGGCGCGTCCGGTCAGGCGACGGGTGGCTGGCTGTCCTACAGCAGGCCGTTTGTGATCGTGGAACCGATGCCCGATGTTGAGATGCTCGCCCAGGTGGCCGACCGCACGTCGGGCAGCTGGGACGGCATCGAGACGGGCGGGGCGCCGTTCCCGCGGTACGGCGGGGCTTGGCGGCGTCGCGTGGGCAAAGGCTGGGTCGTCTACTTGTGTGTCGACCTGTTCGGCAGCCACCTGGCCGAGCCGACGGTGCGAGCCGTCCGGTTCTTCCGCCAGCTCGTCACCGCGCTGGCGCCACCGTCGGTTGCCGCCGAGGCGCCGCTGTGTGTGACGCTCAATGCCCGCCGGCTCTCCGACGGGCGGATTGCCGTGGTGCTGCACAACGCCCCGGGTACGGTCTACCGCTACCCGGCTCCGGCAAGGGCCAACTATCTCCATGCGCCCGGCGAGATCGCCCCGTTGCTGAACCTGACCGTGTGCCTGCACGGACGGCGCTGCGCGCGCGCCGTGGATGGTTTTTCCGGCGCGCCCCTCAAGACGAACGCCGCGGGGACGCGCATCCGGGTTCCGCGCCTGGACATCTGCGCAGTGGTCGTCTTGGAGGGCGTGGCGGAGGACACCGCGGGGCGTCGGCGAGTCCAAGAGGGGAGGCCTGCACGGCGCCGTTCTTCGCACCGGACCGGCCGCGCCGTGGCGGCGAGCGCAGGCACCGCCCCCGTGTCTCCATAGGATCACGATCACGACCCCGCCGAGGCGCGACGGCATCGGCAGGGGGACCGCCGACAGACACCAAGGACATCCCACCATGGGCAAGCGAATGCAGGGACACTTCACCACAGACTGGCACATGCACTCGCGGAACTCGTGCGACTGCCGGGGCGGGCCGCTGGCCACGACCATGGCGGAGACGGTGGCAGCCGTGCGTGCGGCGGGGGTGACGGACTTCGGCGTGACTGACCACCTGCACACGCCGTTCAACCTGCCGGACATCGTTGCCTCACGGCGCGAGTTCGACACCTTGCCGCCGTCGCCGCGGATGCATTTCGGCATCGAGGTCAGTTGTGTGTCGGCGTGGGAGTTGGCCGAGATCGCCGGCGGCGGGCATGCGAACCCGGTCTACGGGCTGCGCTCGGGCGGGCCGGCCGGCGGCGAGATGGCGATTGGGATCGGCGCGGAGGAGATCGTGCGCTTCGGCATCGAGTACGTGGTCGGGGGCACGCATTGGCCGCTCTATGTCCCGCTCGAGCGGGAGGCGGTGATCCGGGACTATCATCGTCAGAACATGTTCCTCGCCTGCCATCCGCTGGTGACGATCGTTGCCCACCCCTGGTGGTGGATGGGGCACTGGCAGGATCCCGACGGGGCGTATCGCACCGATCCCTGGTTCGACGACTTCGGCAAGATTCCGTCCGCGATGCACGACGAGTTTGCGGCCGCCGCGCGCGAGCACGGCAAGATCGTCGAGGCCAATGTGCACGCCTTGCTGCTGAACCGTCGCTATCCGGAGGCCTTCCGGCGTCGGTACTGCGACTACCTGGCCGGCCTCAAGGCGGCGGGCGTGACGCTGTCGGCCGGTTCGGATCATCACGCGCAGCACTCGCATTACGGGGATGCTGCGGCGGCCGACAACCCCGCCGACTGGCAGCGCGAGCCGTTCCATTTCGGGATGGCGCTGGAAATGCTGGAAGCCGTCGGCATCCGGGACGACGCATTGTGGCGTCTGCCGCCGCGCCGGCCTGATGTTACGGGTTGACGGACAACGACGGAGGTCAACATGTTGTCCTGGCGTCGTTGCGGGATCGTGCTGCTGCTGGCTGCGTGGCCGTGCGTCGCCCAGCTCCCCGACACCGGCGTCGTGCTGTGGCTGAAGGCGGATGCCGGGGTTAAGCGTGACGCCGAGGCCCGCGTCTCCGAGTGGGCCGACCAGTCGGGCAACGGGAACCACTTTGCCCAAGCGGCGCCCGGCCTGCAGCCAACGTTTGTGGAGGACGTGGCCGGCGGGCGGGCGGCGATCCGCTTCGACGGCATTGATGACGCGCTCACCGTCTCGACCAGTCCGATCCCCGTGGCCGGGCGCACGGTGTTTGCGGTGGTGAAATGGAACGCCGCCCGCACCTACTCCTTTGCCCTGGGGTGCGGCGAGGGCACCGACGGCTACCTGCGCCTCCATGGCCCCCGCGATCTGCTCACCGGCGGGCGCTACCCGTTGCTCTACCAGAACGGAATCCTCTCGCCCAAGGTCGGCTATGCTGCCGGCGACGGGCGGCAGATCTTTCACAAGGGCTTGCACAGCCTGCTGCACTGGAACGTCTATGCGATTCCCGAGACGGCCGAGGCGAAGGAACGGCTCAAGCATCTCGGCAAGAACGAGTTGAACAACGTTCCAGACAACCGTTTCATCGGCGAGATCGCGGAAGTCATTGTTCTCGACGGCATCCTCGGTGCGGCGGAGCGGGAGCAGGTCGAGCAGTACCTCGGCGGCAAGTACCTGGGCTGGCCGGCTGCGCGGGCCGTTCCCGTCCGCAACCAGGCGCCCGGCCCGGCGATGGCCGCGCCCACGCCGGTCGCCTTCACCGACGACCGGCTTTGCTTCCTCGCCCACGGGACGACGGAGAGGCCGCTGGCACCCGGACGGTACCGGGTGCATTTCGACATGATGTCCAGCACGCGCGAGCAGGATCGTTTCACGGTGCGGCTGGGGCACGAAGTCCGCCCGCTGCCTGTGGCCGCGGGGGAACGGCCATGGACAGAACACAGTATGGACTTCGTCATTCCCGTCGGGCAGGCCGCCGAGGCGGCCATGGTGCGGGTGAGCTGGGAGGGGACGGTGGCGGAAGACGGCGGCGAGCCCAGCCGGGCGGCGGTTCGCAACCTGTGGGTCGAGCCGCTGGCCCCCATCGTCATCAGCGACGTTCAGGTGGACAAGATCCTGTATGCGCCTGGGCAGGAGGCGACCGCCTCCATCGTGCTGCGGAATTTTGCTGCCGAGGCGCAGGATGTGCAGGTGGGCTACCACGAGGTCACGGGGCTTGACGACTGGCGGACGCAGGCCGGCGGCATCCCTGTCACCGTGCCCGGCGGTGGCGAACTTCGCATGTCTGTCACCTACAACGTCGGGCGGGTCGAGTATGGCCGCGAACTGCGGGTGGAGGTGTGGCGGGAGGACAGGCGGCTGGACGTCAGACGCGAACTATACAGCGTGGCCGACAACCTGTGGAAGGTGGCCGTCGGTTCAGCCGGCGGCGGCAACATTCCGGGGACTGCCGCGTACAGCCACGAGACGATTGCCAAGTTCCTGCGTCAGGCGCGCGCCGGCTACGCCAACTGGTTCGAGAAGATTTTCTGGGCGCCGGACGACTGGGGGCAGCTGGTGGCCGAGCCGGGCGCCACCTGGTTCAGCGGACAGACCCGTCGCCACGAGAACACCGAGAAGCTGCAGTTCCAGATCCGCACGGCACACGAACTGGGCATGAAGGCGATCACCTACGGCAAGTGCATGGCCGGCGGCCCCCCCGGCTGGGAGATGGCGCGCCGCCGTCCGCAGTGGTTCTCGGTCGATGCCTACGGCCGCACGATGGGGCGTCCCGGCGACGTCTGGGACCTCGACCACTGGCACGAGGCCGACCAGTACAAGCCCGCGGACTTCAAGTATGTCTGGACCTATCGCTGGGTTGACCTCCGCCGCCTCGATGCCCTCGACCACGGCATTGATCAGCTCATCGCCTCGACCCGGCTGTTCGGCTGGGACGGCGTACGCTACGACTCCGGCGGCTTCCGCGCCCACTTCGTGCCCAGGGACGGCAAGGTGCTCTATGACGGAGTGGACAGCTTCAACACCCGCAACATGCGCCGCACCAAGGAGCGGCTCTGGCGGGAGTTCCCCGGCTATCTGTTCGGCTTCAACACCAACGATCCCGTCGGGCAGGCGGCGACGCAGGCCTCGGCGCCGCGGACGCCGGCGGATCCAGTTGGCCACGAGTTCCGTGAGATGATGGCCGGCGGCGGGCTGTGGATGTTCGAGGGCATGCGCGACCGGCCGGATTTCTGGGGACGGCGGATCTACAAGACGTGGAGCGATTACGCCACCGACATGGTCGAGGCGATCCGCACCATCAAAGGCTACGGCGGCCATGCCTGTTTCTCCTACGGCCAGCCGACGCTGTACAAGTTCATGATTGGCACGATGATTGGCGCCCATGATTACGTCGGCGAGCACAGCCACGCCCCCGGCTCCGAGCACTGGGGTGCGTTCCTCACCCGCTGGTCGGGTTTCATCTGGGATCATCGCCTGCGCGCGCTGCCCGACCCGGAGCGGACGGTGACAGTGACGGCAAAACGTCCGCTGTGGTGGAAGGAGTTCGCGAACGAGCTGGTGGTCAGCCCGAGCCGACGCTACGTCATCATCCACCTGATGAATCCCCCGGTGAACGACGAGTGCGCGAAAACGGGCGACGAGGTGCCGGTGCCGCTCGAAGAGATTGCCTTCTCGTTCCGGCATCCCGGGGAGCGGTTTGTGCGGGCCCGGTTCATCGCCCCTGACACGCCCAACCGCAACGAGGCCCTGGTTCCGCGCCGTGACGGCGAAGCCGTGCACGACTGGCTTCCTCGCGTTGACATCTGGGCCATGGTGGTGCTGGAGTTCCGAGGCACATACCGTCCGCCCGCCGATCCGCCGGTCTTCACCGAGCCCCTCAGCGAAGCCGAGCTGGCCGAGATGGAACAGTGCAGGCACCTCTTCAACGTGCCGGTCGCCGACAACCTGGCGGATCCGACGCCGCACAGCGATCCCGAGAAGGCGTTGCCCAAGGACTTCGGCGCCGCGACGGTCGTCCCTCCCGCGGGGTATGCCGTCGGTGGCGAAGCGGGGACAGACGTGCTGGTGGTCAAAGGTTTCTACCACTACACCTGGCGCCTGCCGGAGGCGCTGCGGGCGGCCGGCGCGCGTGTGACCGAGTGCACCGCACGCGATCTCCCGAAGGACTATCCTGACCTGGCCCGTTACGACATCGTCGTGCTGGTGAACATGGGCGCCGAGTCGTGGGACGCCGACGGCCATCGGCGGCTGGCGGACTTCGCGCGGGCCGGTGGCAGGCTGATCGTACTTGGCGGGGGCTTCACGCTCGGGCAGGGATTCTTCAAGGGCACGCAATTGGAGGCGGTGCTGCCCGTCGAAGTACGGGTCGCCCGCGACGTGTACCAGGCGCCGGAGCCGTTGGCGCTCGGGGAACGCGAGGCCACTCCGTTCGACGGGCGGCCGTTGCTCTACTTCTTCCACGCCGCCCGGCCGCGGCCCGACGCCAAGCCGCTGCTGTGGGCCGGGGAGCTGCCCATTGCCTGGGAACGTGCCGTGGACAAGGGGATCACGCGCGTCTTCCTGGCCACGACTCTGGGCGAAGCCGCGCGGGGGCAGACGCCGTTCTGGGAGTGGGATGGCTGGGCGCCCCTCGCCGTCAGGCTGGTGCTGGAGTAGCCGGCGACATGCCAACAATGTCAGGCCTGGCCTGCCCGGCGTCCGCGAGGGCGGTGAGCGGCCTTGGATTCCGCCTTCAACCGCGCTGCCCGCCCCACCGTCGGCGGATCTCGGCGACACAGGCGCGGAAGGGCGCCCGCTCCTCGCGAACGGGAAACTCGACGCAGAATGTGCCGTCGAAGCGCGCCGCCTCGAGATGCGAGAAGACCCCCGCCCAGTCCACCGTTCCCTCGCCGTAGGGGACGTGGTCGTCGTCCACGCCGTGATTGTCGGCGAGATGGACGTAGTTCAGCCAGGGACCGAGGGCGTCCAGGAGCTCGGCGGTGTTGTGCGTCATGTTCCCGTGGCCGGTGTCGAAGCAGAACTTCAGCGAGGGGCTGTCCAGCGAAAAGACCTCGAGGAACTCCCACGGTTCGCTGAACAGCTCGCGGCCGTTGCGGTACGTGTAGGCGTAGTGGTTCTCCAAGTTGAGGACGACGCCCGCCCGCTCGAAGGAAGGCAGCACGGGTTCGAGCACGCGCCGGACTCGGGCGATCCCGTCCTTCCGGTCTGGCCACGAGCCGCCGTGCACGACGAGATTCCGGACCCCCGTCTGCCGGCACACACCGAGCCAGCGCAGGAGGCTCTCCCTTGCCGTTCCGTTGTCGGCCTCGGCGAGGTTGTCCCAGATGTGTGCCGAGACCGCCACGCGCGGGCGGTCAGTCAGGGAGGCGAGCGCGCCCAGATCCTCCCGCGTGCTGTGTGCATGGGTGAAGGACTCGTGCCATGACAGCTCGACGCCGTCCAGCCCGAACTCACCGGTGGCGATGCCCAGGCAGTCGGCCGCGTCCTGCCACGCGAAATGCAGAGCGCTGATGACGATTCCCACGGGGACACTCCTGTTCGCGCCAGGCCTATGGCGGGCGGCAGCGGGGACGGTTGCGGGGTCCGCAGTGCGGGCCATCCGTCACCGTTCTGTGCAATTCGGCGTGCGGCGCGTGCGGCGGGGGGCTACGGCGCGGGACTTGCGAAGCTCGGCAACGGCGTGGCGCATGGCGACGGAATCGCGCAGCTTGTCCCCCCATGGCCGCGCCGCCCGTCGGCGTTGCCACCGCGCCTGCCGTTCCAGCAGATCACGCATCGGATGCATTGAGGAAGCTCGTTTGAGCATGTCACTCAGCAGTTGGACGACGGTCTTCACCGTCGAGGCGCTTGCAGACCCCCCGCGGACGACAACGGTCTCGCGCGCTGGAGGGCGGACTCCGCCTGCCTGCCGCGACGTACGCGGCGCAGACACGTGTCCGCCAGGTCATACCCGAAGAGCCGGTCTGCCGCGAACATACCCGGACGACACGGAGGTCGTCCCTCCAGCCCGGCAGACGACGGGCACTCCCAGCGGCGGTGCAGGGCCGGGCTCCGTCCCGGCCACTCACGCCAGGGTTCAGCAAGTGCCTCAGCAGGGATACTATAGCACCCATCGAGGCGAATCCCCTCAGGCGGGCGCGCCTGCCCACAATGCAAATGCCAGTCCCGTCGTATCGACGCTGAGTTGACGGCAAGCCCAGCCGTGGTACCTTCCCTTGGTGGACAGAGGATCGGAGAAAGGAGTTGTCCGTGAGCACAGGGAAACACCTTGTCACCTCCGCGGGGCCTGTGTGCGCTGGGGCGTGGGCCGCCGCGCGCCGGGCAGCACTCGGCCTGCTTCTGGTAACCGCCGCCACCCAAGCCGAAACCCAGACCAGCAGACCGGCCGTCGAGGTCAAGGCGCGCCTTGGGCGGCCGGTCGTCCACGTGAACGGCACGCCGCTTGCGTTGCCGGCCTACAGCCCGGTGGGATGGTCGCGGCCGCACTACCAGACTGCGGTTCCGCGCTTTGCGGGGCACCGGATGGGCATGTACTTCCTCAACCGCCCGTTTGCCGCGGGCGATGGCTGGGCGGCCTCCTACCACTGGCGCGGCGACGCGATCAGCCGCACGCCACTGGTCGAACCCTCGCCCGGGGACAGCCCGTCCTACGAGGAGCAGGTTGACTTCATCCGCCGGCACGACCCGGATGCCTGGTTCTTCATCCGCGAGGTGGCGGCATCCGCCCCCGACTCGTGGCTGCGCCTGCACGCCGACCAGTGTTTCGTCACCGAGGAGGGCCAGGCCCTCTCGCCGGCGGTTCCGTCGCTGGGTTCCGAGCTTTTCTGGGATGCGCTGGCCCGTGCCGCGCGGGCGAGCATCGAGCATGTCGAGGAACAGCCGTGGGCCGACCGTGTGCTCGGGTACTGGTGCGGCTTCTTCGGCGAGGGGACCTATGCCCCCTTGTATCAGTACTGGCTCTACGATCACAGCGCGGTGATGACTGCCAGATGGCGCGCCTTCCTCCGTGAGAAGTACGCCACGGTCGAGGCGCTGCGGGCCGCCCACCACGACCCGGAGGCCACATTCGAGACGATCCCGGTGCCCCGCGATCCCCTCCTCGCCCGGCAGCGCGAAGTGGCCGCGCAACTGTACTGGCAGCCGGCCGCCGTCAACCAGCCGCGGCGCGACTACCTCGAACTGACCGCGCAGCTGCTGCGCGACGGATACGCCCGCGTCATGCACGCGTGCGCCCAGGCCACCGGCGGCCGCAAGCTCTGTGTCTACGATGCCTTCAAGCTCCCCATGCAGGGCTGGAACCTGCTGGGCTTCTTCGATGTGGGACAATCTTGGTGGCCGGCCTACCCCGAGATGCTCTCCGGCGGCGGCTACCTCGGAATGGCCTCGCTCTTCGAGACGCCGGGGTTCGACGGACTGATCACCCCCCATGACTACCAGGCGCGCGGCATGGGCGGCGTCTACCAGCCGGAAGGACTCGCCGACTCGATGGTCCTGCGCGGCAAGCTCTTCCTCTCGGAGATGGATTTGCGCACCTACCAGAACCCGCCGCTGGACTACGGTGCGGCCCGCAACGTCAACGAGTACGCCGCCCTCAGCTGGCGCAACCTTGCCGACTCGCTGACCCGCGGCTACCACTCCTACTGGATGGACTTGTGCGGCAACCACGACGGCTGGTTCGGCAACGACGACATCCACGCGGTCATCGCCCGCCAGGTCGAGGTGCTGCGCGAGGCCCTCGACTGGCCGCACGCCGACGTGCCCGGCATCGCCATGATCCTTGACGACCGCGCCGTCCTCGAAACCAATGGCGCCGGAAACTACTTCAACGAAGCGGTCATGTGGGAAACCAAGATGGGGCTGGCGCGCTGTGGTGTGCCCTTCCGCATCTACCTGTTTGAGGACCTGCGGCTGGCCGCCTTCCCGCCCCACCGCGTTTTCTACTTCCCCAATCTATTCCGCGGCGATGACGAAAGGCTCAACCTCCTGCGCGAGAAAGTGATGCGTGACGGAAACGTGGTGGTCTGGGGGCCGGGATCGGGGATCTCCGACGGGACAGGGCTGTCCGTCGAGTCAGCTGCGCGCCTGACCGGGTTCGCGTTCGAGCCGCTGCTGGCCGCCAACCTGCCGCGGCGCACGCTGGTCAGCGACTTTGCCCACCCGATCACCAAGGGGCTGAAGGCGGACACCATCCTCGGCGGGCCGCTCGCCTACGGGCCGGCCCTTTACCCGAAGGATGGAACCGCGCTGGGAGTGGCCTGGACCAAACAGGGGAGGAACTACACCGGGCTGGCGGTCAAGGAATTCGGGCGCGGCGCCCGCGGCACGCACAGCGGCCAGGGAGAACCGGGGCCGGGCGACTGGACGTCGGTCTTCACCACTGCCATCCCGCTGCCGGCTGACCTCTGGCGCAACCTCGCCCGGTACGCGGGGGCCCATGTGTACTGCGAGAGCAACGATGTCCTGATGGCCGACGGCACGATCGTCGCGCTGCACTCGCTACAGCCCGGCCGCAAGACGATCCTGTTGCCGGAGGAACGACGCGTTTTCGACGTGGTTACCGGCCGGCGCATCGCCCGCCGAGCCACGAGCATCGCGTTCACGCTCGATGCTCCCGGGACGCGCGTCTTCCGCCTTGAACCGACCGGCAGGTAAGTGCGCGACGGCGACGCGCTCAGATGAACAGCACGGTGCCGCTCTCGCGGCCGAGCACGGCAAAGGTGCCCACGCCGGTCACCTCGTCCACCTCATCAACGAGCTCCTCGCGCGTCAGCCCCATGACATTCATTGCCATGTCGCAGGCGATGAAGCGGACCCCCTGCGCCCGCGCCTGGCTGATCAGCTCGGGCAGGCTGGGCACCTTCTTCTGGGCCATGACGTGCTTCATCATCGCCGTGCCCATGCCGAGCATGTGCATCTTCGAGAGGGCCAGCTTGCGCGCGCCCCGCGGCATCATCAGCCCGAACAGACGGCTGAGCCGGTCCTTCCTGAGCAGCGGCGGATCCTCGCGCCGCAGGACGTTCAGCCCCCAGAACGTGAAGAACATGCTGACCTTGCAGCCGAGCGAGGCGAAGCCGTTGGCCAAGATGAACGCCGCCATCACACGATCCAGGTCGCCGCTGAACACCGCGATCGTCACGGCGTCGGACGGCTTCACGGCGCCCCCGGCCGCCGGCGCGCCGGTTGCGGGCGCCGGGGCCAACGCCTTGCCGACATACACGTCAAGGGCGGCCCCCGCCGGCACCACGGCCACCAGCTCGTGGCCGGTAGACTGGCACCAGGCTGTGGCGTCGTTGACGAAGCCGGGCTCGGTCACACGCAGCTTCACAACCTGGCCGGGTTGCAGCAGGTCGACCTCACGGCGCAACTGGACCAGCGGGCCGGGGCACTGCATCCCCGAGCAGTCCAGCTGCCGGGCGACGGCGGCTGGGACTGCCGGGTCGGCGAGCGCGGACGCTGGAGTGGCCTTTTTCGCCAGGGTGAGGGGTTTCTGGGCCGGAGGCGAAGAGGGCGTCGCAGGGGAGGGCGGCGTCGCCGCGGCGGTAGCCACGCCGCACGCCTGACCGGTCAGGTAGCCGCCGCTCAAGTTGTACGCGTCGAAGCCGTTCTGCCGCAGGATGCGCTCGGCCAGATAGCCGCGCAGGCCGACCTTGCAGTAGGCGACCACCCGCCGGCCGCGCGGAATCTCGTTCAGCCGCTGACGAAGCTTGCCGAGGGGAATGAGGGTGGCGCCCTCGAGGTGCCCGGCGGCGTACTCCTCCGGCTCGCGCACATCGAGGAGGAAGTCGCCCGGGGCGAGTTCCTCAGCATACACGGGCCGGCTGTCGCCGCGCAGGACGTTGGCGGCGATCATGCCCGCGAAGTTGACGGGATCCTTGGCCGAGCCGTACGGCGGGGAATAGGCCAGCTCGAGGTCGGCTAGGTCTTCGACGGTCATGCCGGCCTGGATGGCGGTGGCGACCACGTCAATGCGTTTGTCCACGCCGTCGCGGCCGACCGCCTGCACGCCAAGTACCTTGCCGTCCGGCGCGAAGAGCAGTTTCAGGCTCATCATCGCCGCGCCCGGGTAGTAGCCGGCGTGCGACTGCGGGTGGAGGTAGACCTTGTGGAAGGCGGTGCCGTCCTCGCGCAGCCGCCGTTCGCCGGGGCCGGCGCTGCCCGCCGTCAGCTCGAAGACCTTGACGACATTGGTGCCCAGCGTGCCGCGGTAGACGCGCCGGGCGCCGAGTGCGTTGTCGGCCGCGACCCTGCCTTGGCGGTTGGCCGGACCGGCCAGCGGTATCTGCGCCGGCTGCCTCCGCACCCGGTCGGTCACCTCGTTCACATCGCCCACCGCATAGATGTCGGCGTCGGACGTCTGCAGGAATTCGTTGACCCTGATCCCGCCCCGCTCGCCGATCTCAAGACTGGCCTGCCGCGCCAGCCCGGAATTCGGCTTGACCCCGACCGCCAGCACGACGAAGTCCGCCGGCAGCTCGGCGCCATCGTCCAGGCTGACGGTGAGGCGGCTGGCGACGCGGGTCTCGCTCTCGGGACGGCGGATGCGGGTCACCTTGCGCCCCAGGCGCACGGTGACGCCATGCTGGCGGAGGCCGTCGGCCAGCGGCCGCGCCATCTCGGGATCCAACGTCGGCAGCAGACTGGGCAGCATCTCGACCAGCGTGACATCGAGGCCGCGCTCGCGCAGGTTCTCCGCAACCTCCAGGCCGATGAAGCCTCCGCCCACGACCAGCGCCCGCTTCGCCCCTTCGTCCACGCGGCCCTTGATGCGATCCATGTCGGGGATCGTCCACAGCTGCATCACGTCGGGATCGTCGGCGCCGGGGATCGGCGGCTTGACCGGGCTCGAACCGGTGGCCAGGATGAGCTTGTCGTAGGCCTCTTCAGAGTCCTGCCCGTTCTCCAGGTTGCGCACTGTCACGGTGTGGCGTGCCCGGTTGATGGCGGTGACCTCATGCCGGGTGCGCACGTCAATGGCGGTGCGCGCCCGGAAGCGTTCCGGCGTCATCACCAGCAGGCTGCTGCGCTCCTTGATCACGTTGCCGACGTGGTAGGGCAGGCCGCAGTTGGCGAACGAGATGAACTCGCCGCGCTCGAACATCACGATCCCGGCCGTCTCATCCAGCCGCCGCGCCCGCGCCGCCGCACTCGCCCCGCCCGCCACACCACCGACAATGACCAGTTTCATCGTGCCGTTTCTCCTTTGGCACACGGAATCAGGTAGAGTACCCCGGATGGCCGGATCTGCAAGCCCGGCCCGATGCCCTTCCGGGAGGATCGTGTCGCCGGCCACCGCGTCGCATGGGGGGGCTGCCGGAGCCGTGGGGCGTGGCCATCGGCCTGCGGGGCGCCGGCCGCCGGGGTGGCGCCGGCAGAGGGCCGCGGCGTTGAACCCGTTTCCGGAACGTCTGGCCCGGTTCGCCGTCGCCGCCCGGTTCGGCGTCTACTCGGGCTGGGCGTCGGCGTGGACGGCGTCGCCGCGTACGGTCAGTACATAGGTGCGGCCGGTGCGGGGGGCGTCGAGGCGGACCCGCTTGCCCGGCCACGGCTCAATCTCGGCCGCGCCCGCCTCGCCGCCCTGTTTGACGACGCGCACCACGGCGCGGTCGGCCAGGCGCAGGCCGCTCCACAGCACCCCGTCGTCCTGGACGGCGGGCACGGCCAGGCTCATCCCTTCGCCTTGGTCGAGGAACTCGGCGTAGGCGAGCATCTCGTCATAGACCGCGACCGCATCCTCGATCTCCGCGAACACGATGTGGTCGAACCCGGGCCGGGTGGGGTTGAAGATCTGCATGCCGTCGGCGCCGCGCAGCCAGATGTGCCGCAGGGCCTCGCGGTAGGCGTCGCGCGAAATGATGGGAATCTTGGGGTCCTCGTCGTCGGGGCACCAGCGGTCAACCCAGGGGAAGCAGTCCTTCTCCGGGGCGAAGACGGCCTTGTTGGCGGCATCGTCGGAGACCTGCCGCAGGAGCAGGTGCATGTAGGCCTGGTCCACGTGCTCGCGGTCCAGCGGCCACTCCGCCTTCCATTCCTTCTTCCAGAACACGGTGTTGCCGTAGGCGACGGGGTTGGTGGCGGTCATCATGGCCGGCATGCTGGGCGGGATGACGCGTCCATTCCAATGCATGACTGGCCGTTCCGGGGTGCTGAAGACAACCATCCAGTTGGTGGTCGAGCATTGCGGGAAGACATTGGCGACCGGGGCGGCCATGTAGGTGTCGAGCAGGCGGATGTAGAGCCGCCAGGCGAACGTCGCGCAATTCTCCGGCGAGGCCAGCACCCACGGCGGCAGCATGGCCTTGCAGCGGGCGCAGTGGCTGGCCTGCGCATACTGGGCGCGCACGAAGTACGGGTCGCCCTCCCAGTCCAGCCAGGCGGCGTTGACCGTGACACCGGCCTCCTTGTATTTGCGCAGGATGCCTTCGACGCGGGCGGCGTTGACCGCCCAGCCCTCCCAGAGCCCGAGACACGGCCGGATGGCATGATCGGGGTAGGGGCCGGGTTTGAAGACGTAACCTTCCTCAAACTGGTGCTGCCACTTCTCGGGCGCCCCGGCCAGCGACCCCGGCCACGGCCCGCCGCCGCCCTCCATCATGATCACCGGCGCCCCGGCCGCCTGCAGGGCCTGCGCGGTCGGGATCATCTTCTCGTCGAGGCGGATATGCTGGGTCAGGCCGCGGTCGAGGAGGAGCGTGTAGACTTCCGGCGGCTGCGGCTCGAAGGGCAGGCATTCCCAGGCGATCATCGGCCAGCGCTTGCCGCGTGCGTGCTTCAGCGGCGGCACGCGCTCCTTCAGCTTCTCGATGAACGGCTTGACGACTTCCTGCTCGTTCTTCACCGCGTAGTCCGGCGGCTCCGCGGCGGCGGCAAGGGCGGCGAGGCAGACGGCGAGGCCGAGCAATGGCTTCTTCATGGACGGGTTCCCTCGTTGAATGGCACGTTGCCGGTTCCACGGCGGCAAGGCCGGGCGCGGCAACGACGACTCCGGGGGCAGGTTAGGACGGCCTTTGCCTGCTCTGCACGCGATGGCGTGGACGGCGGGGCGGCGGGCCCGATCACCGGCCCGACTGGCCGTTTCCGTCAGGGCTGGCGGCGGCAACGGCGCGGGTGCGGGTGTGGACAATGGCCCAGACGCGGGGGGCGTAGTCCTTGGCCATGGGATTGTACATCTCCACGGCCTTCTCCCAGGTGCCGTAGCGGTCGCGGAGATGGCTCAGGTAGAGGGCGGCGACCTTGCGGTTGGTGGCGGGACTGGCCAGGTTGACCTCGCCGTCGTCCAGCAGGCGCAGCCGCTGGAGCTCACGCACCGCCATATACGTCACCCCGTAGACGCCGTACGAGACCCCGTCCTTGTGCAGCCCGACCTGCCGTCCGCCGGTCTCGACCTGCCCGATGCCGTAGAGCACATCATCCAGCGCCACCGGACGTGGCTCGTTGGCGGACGCCGGCAACGCCAGCACCCCCGCCAGAACCGTCAGAAGGAGCGCGTTGCCCAGGGTTGCGCGTGTCTCCATCCCGCACCTCATCGTGGGTTCATCACAGGCCTTTTCGAGACGGAAAGCCCCATTCGCATCGAAGTCAAAAGGGCTGTAAAGGTGATGCCGGAAAACCCAAAGTCAAGTCGCCCGGCCGGGAAAACGCCTGCCGGTACCCAGGGCTTCCCGTCCACCCCGTCGCCGTCCGGTGCCGTGCAACGCAGACCGGCGCGGTCCCAGGGCGCGGGCCGCCTGCGGCAGCCCTTACGTCCTCTTCTTCTCGGGATCGTCCGGATGTCTTCTGTCATCCTGTTCGAACCCGATCTTCCGCCTGCGGGCCGACCGGTATTCCGAGGTGCGCTCGGCGAGCGATGACCAGGCGTCGGCGCTCCCCTTGCCAGTCTTGGCGAACAGCAGGACGGCGTCGGCGGCGATGCCAACGGCCTGTGCGTCCCCGATCGCCGCAAGATCCGCGCTCAGGAACACGAACTGCCATCCGTCCTTCTCCGTTCGCTCCTTGACCATCTTCTCGATTTGTCCCTTGCGGAACTCCCGGCTGGAGTTCTCCTGACCGTCCGTCACCACAACCATGACCACCTTTGACGGACGATCCTCCTCCCGCAGCTCGCCCAGGCACTTCTCCAGGTCATTGACGCCTCGGCCAAGAGCATCCAGGAGGGGAGTCGAAGCCCGTGGCACATAGGTGTCGCGAGTCAGTTCGGGAACCTTGGCGATCGGCTGGAAGTGGTGGACCACCTCATAGGGATCCTGCGTGTCGAACTGAACCAGCGTGAGGGTCGCGGCGCCGGGTTCTGCCTTCTGCTTCTTGAGGAACGTGTTGAAGCCGCCGATGGTGTCGTCCCGGATGCTCTCCATCGACCCGGTGCGGTCCAGGATCACGGTAATGTGGGTGTAGTCGTGTTTCACCTGCGTTCTCCCTTGTTGCGGAATGGAACCATTGCACTCGCGAAGTCCGAGAGTTGATGGGGCTGCTCAACGCTGCCGTCGGCGTCCGCGAGCCAGCCCCTTGCCCTGAGCTTCATGAGTCTCTCCCACACTCACTCGAAAATCCTAGTGCCACGCAGCGAAAAACGTCGATATCGCGTAGAGTGCCACCAGCATCGCGGTCACTATCGTTACTGTGACGGCGAAGGACCATGCCGACGAGATGAATGTGCCGAACCGGCGCTCCAACGCATACAGTAGAACGCCGTTACCCGCAAGTAGCACTCCCGACACCAAAGAGACCAAGAGCAGATTGTCTTCTACGAAATAGGCGATGCTCGCGGTCAGCCTGCATAGGGGCCTGGGGTGACCACGCCCCGGCAGCATGTCTGCAAGGGGAGTCAGCAGCCTGGGAATCAGGAAGCCCATCAGGATCAGAAAGGCAACGGCCAGAACCGTGTGAACAGCCACTGCGTGCCCAATCTGGCTTCTGACTCTTGCCAGAGTCGGCTCGTCGGGCGTTCCATTCTTTCGAGTGTTGTGATTTGTGATCAATGATGCGGGGCCATGCCGTTCCGCCGCGGCCGCACAATCCATGGTGAACTGAGCCGTCTCCCGGCTTGGGCGATCCGTCGGCTTTCCCCC
>MVZH01000012.1 GCA_002068325.1 Lentisphaerae bacterium ADurb.BinA184
CCGCCGGTAATGCCGGGAAGCGTTGACTCGTGACCGATAACCGGTAACCGATAACTGATAACCGCTCACCAGGGACCGGCCCCTCTCCTGTGAACGTCCTCGGCATCGAAACCAGTTGCGACGAAACGGCCGCCGCCGTCGTGGCGGACGGACGGCACGTCCTGTCCAGCGTCGTCTCCTCGCAGATCGCCGCCCACGCCGGTTATGGCGGGGTCGTGCCCGAGCTGGCCGCCCGTGAACACCTGCGCAACCTCGGGCCCGTCGTCGCTGCGGCCCTCCGCGAAAGCCGGCTGGGGGCCTGCGACATGGACGCCGTGGCCGTCACCTGCCGCCCCGGGCTGATCCCGGCCCTGCTCGTCGGCGTCGCCTATGCCAAGGGAATCGCCGCCGCCGGCAGCCTCCCCCTGGTCGGCATCGACCACTTCCTCGGGCACCTCTACAGCTGCTTTCTCGCCGAACCCCAGCTGCTCGACGACAGCGCCTGGTACCCCCTCGTCGCCGCCGTCGTCTCCGGCGGCCACACCGCCCTGCTGACCGTGCAGGCCGACGGCACCACCCGCATCGTCGGCCAGACCCTCGACGACGCCGCCGGCGAGGCCTTCGACAAAGGCGCCCGGATCCTCAACCTCGGCTATCCCGGCGGCCCGCTCATCGAACGCTTGGCCAGGCAGGGCGACCCCGCCGGCCACCGCTTCCCCCGCGCCCTTACCGGGTGCGGCGGCAAGCCGGTGCGCGGCGAGGACCGCTTCAACTTCAGTTTCAGCGGCCTCAAGACCGCGCTGCTCTACGCGGTCGGCACCACGCCGCCGTCCGGACAGCCCCTCCACGACCTCGCCGCCGCCTACCAGGCCGCGATCATCGATGTCCTGGTCCGCAAGACCTTTGATGCGGCCGCGCACGTCTCCGCGCGCGCCGTGCTCGTCTGCGGCGGCGTGGCCTGCAACGCGGCCCTGCGCACGGCCATGAACGAGCGCGCCGGCGAGGCCAAGGTACGCCTGGTGATCGCACCGGCCAAGTACTGCACCGACAATGCGGTCATGATCGCCGGCGCCGGCTACCACTACGTACGCACCGGCCGTTGCGACGGCATGGAGACACGCGTCAGCGCCCGGCTCGACCCCGCCTTTGGCGTCCTGCCCTTCGCCGCCGGGGCCTGGGTGCAGGCGTCGGGCGAAGACTCCGCGGCCGACGCGAACTGACCCCGACGGCTCCGCCAGCCCTGCGCCGAACGCCGAACGCCGAACGCCGAACGCTGAACGCAGAACGCAGAACGGCGAAGTCAGGCAGGCGGGGTGATGATGGGAAGAATGCGAGGCCGGGACGGCGGTCAGGCTTGCGCTTGCCGGGAAAGCGGGCAAAGTACCTTCCGCTGTCGCCCGGGTGGCGGAACGGCAGACGCGGCAGACTTAAAATTTGCCGGCCGATAGGCCATGAGGGTTCGACTCCCTCCCCGGGCACCCCTCCAATTTCCCGCCCAAGACGTGGCGGGGACGCCAGTGCCCGCCGCGGCTGCGCCTCGGCCCGTCCCAGGCCCTTACGTCCGTTCCCCGTCGTTGGCGGCCAGGCCGAGGAACCAGCGCACGGCCTTTTCGACATCGGCCACCTCGACCGTGGTGTTCACGCACGGGCCTTCCGGCTGTCGGTTGCCGACGGCCAGGGTGGCCTTGGGAAGGACGGCGCGCAGGCCGGCCAGAAGCTCTTTGCCGCAGGCGACCGCGACGATCGCGCGGATGTCCGACCCGCGCGCCGCCGCTACGGCCCGCCGCCCGCCGCTGACCAGTTCGACGCGAATCCCGTACCGGTCCCGCAGCTCCAAGATGGCGGCGACGGCGCAGCGTCCGCACCGCCCGCAACTCTCGATGTCGGCGCGGATGTTGCGCTCACAAGTTTTCTTCTGCAGGCAGTGCGGAACCAGAAGCAACAGTTGTTCCGGACGCACGCGCGGTCTCCGCAGCCGTGTGACCAGGTTGTTCAGCCGAATCAGGGACTGTCGCATCCGTCTGCGCCTCCTGGCGTGCCGCGCGTTCTCCCCTGCCCACGTGCGCGCGGCGGTCACCGTAACCTCACCGCGGCACGGAATCAAGCGCCTCGTCGGTATCGCTGAACAGGCCGTGCAGGCCGCTGTCCTCGGGCTTCTTCTCATTGGGGCTGCCCGGGGTCAGCGTCTGGCCGTTGGGGCGGCCGCTTGAGTAGAAGTCGGTGCCGCCGCCGGCGTCCAGGAGCACGGACCAGCTCAGGCAGCCGGTGCGGTCGTAATGGTAGCTGTTGCCGATGGACTGTCCGTGTGAGGAGTTGGCGCCGGCCACGTAGCGGTCGTTGCCGGCGAGGTCAATGAGCCAGGCGATGCCCTGCATGGCGGCGCTGCCCTGGGCGAGGCCCTCGGCCTGGTAGGAATCGTTGCCCTGGCGGTCGAGAAGCAGGCCGACGGCGATGTCCCAGGCGCTGCCCTGGTCGGCGGCGCACATGGCCCAGTAGGTGTCGTCGCCGTGGTGGTCGATGAGGGCGCCTGCGGCCTGATGACAGCCGAAGCCTTGGGCGTAGCGGTTGCCGTAGTAGACGTCGTTGCCGCCGCGGTCGTCGAGGATGCCCAGTCCCCAGAAGTAGGCACCGCCCTGGCTGAATTCGCCGGCCTCGTAGCGGTCGTTGCCGCCGCGGTCGGCGAGGATGCCGATGCCGCCGGTGTCGTAGCCGCGCACGCCGAAGCCGACGCCCTGGCTGAGTCCGTAGTAGACTCCTGGGGTGCCGTAGGCCGAGGGGGTGGGGCCGTTGGCGCGGTAAAGGTCCTGTCCGCCGGCGTCGAAGAGCAACCCGAAGCCGCGCGGCCCGCCGATGCCTTCGCTGCTGTCCGCGGCCCAGTAGACGTCGTTGCCGCCGCCCAGGTCGAGCAGCGCGCCGGCCCCGTAGAAACCGGCCCCCAAGGACCATTTTTCGGCGCGGTACTCGTCGGCGCCGTCGGCGTCGAGCAGGAGGGCGGCACCCAACAGGGCGCTGCCGCAGGCGCGCAACTTGCCCTCGTAGCGGTCGTTGCCGGCGCGGTCGTTGAGCAGCGACAGCCCCATGCAGGCGGCGCCGGGGCCGCCCGCCTCAGCGCCCTCGTAGCGGTCATCGCCGGCGAAGTCTACAATCACCTGCACCTCGGGCTGGGCCTCCGACGTCCACGTGTAGCGATCGTCGCCGCCGGCATCGATCACACCGGCCAGCTGCGACATGTCGTAGCGATTGGCGCCGGAGCCGCCGTAGACCAGCCAGCCGCCGGGCGTCTCCAGCACCGCCAGGACGTCGCCCTCGACGGCTTTCCATACCTCGCCGGGAGGGCGGGGCAGAAGCGGCGCGTCCGCGGGGGCCATGGCCCCCCGGCCGGCCAGCGCAGTCAGCTTGGCGGCGCCGGCCAGCAACGCGTCGAAATCAACCCGCATGCTCGCGCGCAGGCTGCGGATGAAGTCCGGGTTCTCCGCATCGTATGTCTCGAGGCTGTCCATATACCGGCTCAGGGACTCGGCGACCGTCCGCCGCTCGCCGGGGGCGATGCCGCCGAGGGCCTTCTCGAGGGACTGCCTTGCCGCCGTCATGTGCACGGCCATCGCCGCCAGCGCCGGCGCGGGCTGGCTCAGGTCGGCCTTGGCCGGAAGCGCGGGCGCGGTCGAGGCGTCGAGGTTGGCGGCGGCCAGCAGGCAGAAGGCCTCCGGCTCGGAGGCCAGCCGGGCGAGGGGGTCGGTGGTGAGGCGGCAGACTTCGCTCAGCCGGCACGGGTGCTGGAAGGCGAACTCGACCCGCGACAGGGCATGGAAGCCGCCCTTGTCCCGCCGGGTCTCCTCGAAGAGCGCCAGCAGTTTGCCGACGGGTTCCTCCTGGCCTTTCGCGCGGTTGGCGGCAAGCAGATAGTCCTCCAGCGGGCCGGGTTTCTCGGCGAGTTTTGCGAGGTCCGCAAATCCGGGGCCGTTGCGGGCGGGGGTCGGTTCGTCGAGGGGGCCTGTCCACTCGGTGCGGTTGGCCAGGATCAGCTCGACCGTTTCTTCGCGGAGCGTCTGTCCGGCGGTGGGGACCGCGGTGTCGGCCGGGCCGTCGGTCCTCCCCACCGTCAAGAGCAGTTTGTCGCCGGGGGCGGATTGCCGCACGAGCGTCTTGAACTCCTCGGCCCGCAGGGGATGGCCGTTGACCGCGACGAGCACGTCGCCGCGTTTGAGGTGGGGCGAGTGGAAGCCGTCGCCGCGCAGGGGGCCGGGGTAGACCCAGCCGACCACGGTGCGGCCGCTGGCGGCATCGTCGCGCAGGCTGAGTCCGGCGTAGGCTTGCCCGACGACTTGCCCGGCGGCCTGGGCGGCGGTCTCCGGCTCGGACGCAGGCCCGGCGGTCGGCACGGGCGGGCGTTCGCCGAGGTGGGCGCAGCCGGCCACGGCGGCGGCGGTCAGCGCGGCGGCGGCGAGGCGCAGCACGGCCGCGGGGCCGCGGCGCCTCTCTCCATCTGCCCGGCGGGTGTTTGTGGCTGTCATCTCAGGAGCCTCCTTGGTGGGGTGGCGGACGTTGTGCGGGCGGGTTGGCGGACACGGCCTGCGGCCCGCGCCGCCGGCCTCATCGGGTATGCCAGGCGCGTTGGTCGCGCGCCAGCAGCCTGCGGGCGGCGGCCGGCCCCCACGACCCGGCCGCGTAGGGCAGGAGGGGGCAGGGCGCGCCGTCCGCGGCCGTGGCCGTCCAGGCCTGCAGCAGCGGCATGAGGATCGCCCACTCGGCCTCGACGTTGTCGCGGCGGATGAACAGCGTCTGGTCGCCGAGCATCGCATCGAGGAGCAACCGTTCGTACGCCTCGGGCGGCTCCTCCCCGAAAATCTCACGGTAGTTGAAGACCATGGAGAGGGTGGACATGCACAGCTTGGGGCCGGGGCGCTTGGCTTGCAGGGACAGCGTGATCCCCTCGTCGGGCTGCACGTTGATGGTCAGGACATTGGGGGGCAGGTCCTGCGGCCGGATGGGGCCGAAGATCGAGTGGGGGAGGCGCTTGAATTCGATGACGATCTCGGTCACCCGCCGCTTCAGGCGCTTGCCCGAGCGCAGGTAGAAGGGCACGCCCTGCCAGCGCCAGTTGTCGATGGCCAGCCGGGCGGCGACGAACGTCTCGGTGTTCGACGATGCGGCGACGCCCTTCTCGGCGCGGTAGGCCGGCACCTCGGCGGCGCCGACCTTGCCGGCGGCGTACTGGCCGCGCACGACGTCGGCGGCGACGCTGGCCGGGGTGAAGGCCCGCACGCCGCGCAGGGCCTTGAGCTTCTCGTCGTGGACGTCGGCGGCGGCGAAGGTCGAGGGCGGTTCCATGGCGACCAGCGCGAGCAGCTGCAGCATGTGGTTCTGGAACATGTCGCGCAGGAGCCCGGTCTGCTCGTAGTATCCGGCGCGGTGTTCGATGCCGAGGCTTTCCGCAACGGTGATCTGGACGTTGTCTACGTGCTGGCGGTTCCACAGCGGCTCGAAGATGGCGTTGGCGAACCGCAGCATGAGCAGGTTCTGGACGGTCTCCTTGCCCAAGTAGTGGTCGATGCGGTAGACCTGGGCTTCGCGCAGGTGTCCCCGGAGCGCCTCGTCGAGGGCGCGGGCGCTGTCGAGGTCGTGCCCGAAGGGTTTCTCGACGACCACGCGGCGCCACGGCGGTTGGCCGGGGGCGTCTGCCAGCAGGCCGGCGCCGGCGAGGTTGGCCACGACGGTTCCGTAGAGGCTCGGCGGGATGGCCAGGTAGAACAGGGTGTTGCCGGCGGTGCCGTGCGCGGCGTGCAGCGCGCGGAGCCGCTCGGCGAGCGCCGTGTAGAGGGCGGGATCTGCATAGCTGCCGGGCAGATAGTGGCAGCGCCGGCTGAAGATCCGCGCCGCGTCCGCGCCGCCGCCGGCTTCCGCGGCGAGGGCGGTGGCGACGTCGTTGCGGAACTGCCCGTCGGTCAGGGGGCTGCGCGCGAACCCCAGCACGAAGACGCTCTCGGGCAGCAGGCCGCGCCGGGCGAGGCTGAACAGGCTGGGCAGGAGCTTGCGCCGGGTGAGGTCTCCCGAGGCGCCGAAGATCACCACACCGCAGGGTGTCGGGGTCTCCTCGATGCAGAGGTGGTCGGCGACGCTGACGGCGGGCTGGCGGCGGGCCATGGTGTCACGTCCTGACTTGCGGCGGTCGCCCCATCGGGGTGCCGGGGGCAGGTTGGCGTCCGGATTCCTCTCGCCCCGGCGGGCCCCCGCCCCTTCGCGTGCGTCACGCCTCCTGCCGCGGCGCGAGGTCTTCGAGCATCTGCCGCAGGGTCTTCATCAGGCCTCCGGTGCGGTGGTGTTCGAGCGCCGAGATGGCGAGAACCTTGGTTCGGCCCACGTGCTTGCGCAGGCGTTTCAGGTTCTCGGCGGCCTCGGGCAGGTCCATCTTGTTGGCGACGATCACGGACGGCTTGGCGGTCAGCCCTTCCTTGTACAGTTCCAGTTCGCGGCGGAGCGCGTCGAGGTCGTCCCAGGGCAGGCGGTTGTCAACGCCGGCGGTGTCGAGGACGTAGACCAGGATCCGGCAGCGCTCGATGTGGCGGAGGAAATCGTGCCCGAGTCCGACGTTGCGGTGGGCGCCGTCCATGAGGCCGGGGATGTCGGCCACGGTGAAGCGGTAGAAGTCCGGGAAGGTGACCACACCGACGTTGGGGTGGCGCGTGGTGAACGGGTAGGGGGCGGTCTTGGGATGGGCGTCCGAGACGGCCGAGATCAGGGTGGACTTGCCGGCGTTCGGGTAGCCGACCAGCCCGACGTCGGCCACGGTCTTCAACTCCAGAAGCAGCTCGCGTTCCTCGCCGGGTTCGCCGGGGCCGGCGATGTGCGGGGCACGGTTCTCCGGGGTGCGGAAACGGGTGTTGCCGGCGCCGCCGCGCCCGCCGCGGGCGGCGGCGAACTCCTGCCCGTCGGCGCTCAAGTCGGCCAGCACCTCGCCGCTCGAAGCGTCGCGCACCACCGTGCCGACCGGAACGCGCACCACACAGTCGGCGCCCCGCACGCCATGGCAGTCCTTGCCCAGGCCGTGCTGACCACGCCTGCCCTCGTGGTGGGGCATGTAGTACAGCTCGACGAAGCTCTGCTCGTGCACCGTCGCGCGCAGGATCACGCTGCCGCCGTCGCCGCCGTCGCCGCCGTTGGGGCCGCCCCGGGGCACATACTTCTCGCGGCGGAAGCTGACGCAGCCCTTGCCGCCGTCTCCGCCCTTGACCTTGATGGTGGTGCGGTCAATGAACATGACACGAAAAGACTCGGCGGGGCGGCCGAGTCTCTCCTGGGACAACCGTTGGCGAAGCGGCCCGGCCTGGCGGGTCTACGCCTTGGTCGGGGTCTCGACCGGATTGACCCGCACCCAGCGGGCCTCCCGGTTGTACTCGACGACGCCGTCGCAGGCGGCAAACAGCGTGAAGTCACGCCCAAGCTTGACGTTGCGGCCCGGATGGAACTTGGTGCCGCACTGCCGCACGAGGATGCTGCCGGCCGTCACATGCTGGCCGCCACCAACCTTGATCCCGCGATACTTGGGATTGCTGTCACGGTTGTTGCGGCTGCTGGACTGACCCTTCTTATGTGCCATGACACGCCTCCCGGCGCCATCGCGCCGTGTTCAATGCGCCAATGCCTGCAATGCGAAAACCGTACTATAGCCGCGGAATCCTGCCCTGCAAGCCCGGCCGCGAGCCGGCGTCGTCCGCGGTTGCCAGGGCGGATCCGGCGGGCCCGTGGAGGGCGGCCCCGCCGGGAAACTGACGGTTCGGTGGCCTCAGGACGTTGCCCGTGACACGGCCCGCGGAGACTGCCTGCCTACCGCCGCCGCGGCCTCCGCACACCGGCCACCCCCGCCAGCGCCAGCAGCACCAGCGACGCCGGCTCGGGGATGACGGCGCCGCTGTAGCTGAAGACGGTCAGATAGCCGCCGGCTGCGAACTCCGCATTGGCGACCGTGCCCAGGGTGAAACTGGCCAGCGGGTCGGTCAGCGGACTGTAGGTGACGCCGTTGTAGGTGACGGAGCCGCCGGCGTCCTCGTAGTAGACATCGAGCACGGCGTCCTCCAGGCTGGCCAGGGGATCGCCGGCGTCGGTGTAGAAGCCGCCGTACAGCTCATCGCCGTCCAGGAGCGAGGCGAAAAGGGCGGCTTCGAGATACAGCGAGATGGTGTTATCACCATCGAGGGCCGACATGAACGGCGTACTCGCGTCAGTCAGGCGGAAGACGTCGTTCTCGACTTCGGCCCAGTTGGGCTCGCCGTTCTTCATCGTGAACTCGAAGTTGTAGTCCAGCCCGCCCGTGGGATCGGCCTGCACGGCGGTCAGCAGCCCCAGATCGTTGCCGGGATCCACCGAGCCAGCCCCGTCGATCACGGACCCGATGGTGCCGATTCCGCCCAGGCGGGCCCCGGCCAGGACTGCCAGGGCCACGTCGCCGAGGGTGCCGTCCACTTGGAGCAGCCCGCCGCCGACGGTCAGGGAGGCCCCCTGGGCGGTGAACGAGGTGTCGCCCGAGAAGATGACGGTGCCGGTGCCGCTGGCGTTGACGGTGACGGCGGGGGCCGAGAACTCGACGTCCGGCAGGGTCAGGCTATCGGTCGGGTTGGTGGCATCGATGTTGGTTCCGGCCAGCCGGAGGATGGGTCCGCCGAGCAGCACCGCCGTGGTGCCGGTGCCTACCACATCGCCGTTGAAGGTCACGCTGGTGGCGCCGCTGAGGGTGAAGTTGGTGCCCGCCCCGCCCAGGGTGAGCGTGCCGAAATGGTTGTCGCCGGTGGGCAGAGCCAGCTCGCCAGTGGCCGTGACGGTGACAGCCGTGGTCGGCATGTTCACGGGGCCCGCGACCGACCCACCGTGGAAGAAGCGGTCGCCCGGGATGTCGGCGAACGAGGTGCCGCCGGTGGGATCCCACTCGACATAGAGCCCGTGGCCGCCGCCTCCCTGGGTGAAGCGGACGATGATCTCGTGGTAGCCTTCGTTGAGGGAAAGCTGGCTGGATTGCCGGCGGGTGACGCCCTGGTCATAGCGATTCTGGACGATGGCGTCGTTGTAGTTGGGGTTGTCGGACGTCGGGTCGAGCCAGAAGGCGCTGCGGTCGTCACTGGATGTGGCAAACCGGTAGGTGCCGTCGCTCGGAATGTAAACGAGACCGCGGTACTCGACGGCATAGGTGGTGCGATAGTCTGTGGGGTAAGGTGGGGCACTCAAGCCACCGTTGCTCGCCCATTCCTGGCTGTCGTTCAGATTCCAGTGGATGGCGTTGGTCATGTGGCTGAGGCCGCTGTTCAGGCCCCCAAGTCCCGGCGTGCTGTGGTCTGGGGTGACGCTGGGACTGGTCAGGCTGTAGGGGGTGCCCTCCAAGTTCTGTAGCCCCCCGGCGTCGGTCGTCCAGGCCCGCACATCGAGACCGGCTACATAGCCGTCGACCTGCTGCGTCAGGGTGACCTTGCCGCCGGCGGTGTTGAGCAGGATGCCGGTGGCGGCATTGGCCAGGTCGTCGCCCCGGATGCCGAAGCCACCGGCCGGGCCGGTGTAGGCGGCGGCGAAGTCGCCTGTTCCGGGCTTGATGGTGAGGGTGTTGGTGACTGTCAGGTAGGTGCCGTTGGTGTCGACGGCGGCACCCGTGCCGCCGCCGGTCAGGGTGGCGGTGCCGACGGTGGCCCCGGCATAGGTGTCGATCGTGCCCGTCGAGGCGGCGATGGTGCCGATGGTGCCGTCATGGAGGGCCAGGGCGGCCCCGGTGGCGAGGGTGGCCGTGGCCACCGTCGAGTCGCCGTCGATGCTGGCCGAGCCGCCATTGACGGCCAGGCTGGTGAGGGTGCCGCCGTTGTTGTAGTTGAAGGTGCCCGAAGGCACTGACACCGGGCTGCTCAGCGTCGCGCCGACATTGACATTGACCGTGCCGGAGTAGCCGGACTCGAGGGTCAGGGCGCCGATGCTGCCGCCAGCCGCCGTCAGGTTGGCGCTGCCGGAGAGGGTTACGGCCGTCAGAGTTGGCGCGGCACCGGCCTCGACCGTCGTTGTGCCGCCCGTGACGTTGAGGGCGGCAATCATGCCGGTAGCCCCAGCCGCAATCCGCGTCGTCCCACTCGAACTGACCGTCGGGATGCCGATGACGCCGCC
Organism: Lentisphaerae bacterium ADurb.BinA184; assembly: GCA_002068325.1. Lineage (GTDB taxonomy): Bacteria > Verrucomicrobiota > Lentisphaeria > Oligosphaerales > MVZH01 > MVZH01. Next base: position 10,108 of record MVZH01000012.1, read on the forward strand.
CAGGCTGGCGGTGCCGGTAACCGTCAGATGCGAGGCACTCAGCCCGGCCGCTGTGGCGGTCAGGGTTCCGCTTGGGTTGACGGTGACCGTGGTGGTGGTGGTCAGGGGAGCGCCAGCCTGCAAGGTCAGCGAGTGCGAGTTGGCACTGCTGTCACCCAGGACCAGGGAATTGATGGTACGGGGGGCTGCCGACCCCGTGACGGCGGCATCGGCTGCGGGGGCGATGACCACGTCGGTGGTCGAGCTGGGCGTGGAAGTCGAGGCCGTCACGCCCGTCAGCATGACCTTCTTGTTGACTGTGTCATAGAAGATCGATCCACCGCCCCATCCCTGCTGGTCCCAGTTGGCACCGTCGTCCCAGTTGCCCGTGCCATCCGTCCAGTTCGAGGCCGTGCCTGCCGACGTCTGCGAGTAGTCAATGGTCCAGGCGGCATTGTTCAGCAGGCTGCCCGTGTATTCGATGACCGCCCATGAGGCTGGCGGGGGCGTGTTGTCCAAGTTGGTGAGTTGGAGTGTCGGGGTGCCGTTGACCGTCAAGTCGCCGTTGACCAGGATGCGGTCGGTTCCGGTGGCCGAGACCTCCCACTTGTAGATGCTGGCCCCATTGAAGGTCAAGGCGTCGACCGTCACATCACCGGCATTGCCGCCCGGACTGAAGATGGCACCCGAGGCGACGGTGGCCGCCGTTGTGGTTGTGCCGAGCAGGTTCAACTCGCCAGTGTTGACGGCCAGGGTGCCGCCAAAGGTGTTGGCCCCGTTGAGGGTCAGGGCACCGGCGCCGTTCTTGACAAACGCCCCCGTGCCCGAGATGGCACTGGACAGGGTCTGCGTCAAGGGATTGCTGAAGATGAGGAACGAGGTGCCGTCGACGGCGATGGCGCCGCCCACGGCCCCATTGCGGGTTGCGCCGTCGCCGAGTTGCAGCGTGCTGCCGTTACTGACCGTAGTCGCGCCCGTAGCGGTGCTGATCCCGGACAGGATCTGGGTGCCCCCTCCGTTGATGGCCAAGGCCAGCGACCCCGTGTAGGCAACCGAGGTGTCGACGAGCGTGCCGGAGAAGCTGTAGGTGCCCGAGCCGCCCACCGTCAGCGTCCGGGTGGTACCCAGATTGGCATCGGTTCCATTGGCGCTGACCGTGCCGCCGCCAGTCGCCCCGTCGTTCAGGCCGGCGATCGTCTGGTTGTAGTTGGCGTCGCTGTTCTCATAGCCTCCCGACGACAGGTCGAAGGTGGCCCCAGTGTTGACGTGGAGCGTGGTGCCGGTCGGTAGGGCATTGGTCATGCCGATGCGCAGCTTGCCGGCCTCGACGTAGGTGTCGCCGATGTAATCACTGGCCGCACCGGTACTGTAGGCGTTGTTGTAGCCCGAATAGGCCAGCCACAGCTCGCCGTTCCCAAGTTTGGTCACATCCCCGGTGCCGGTGATCTTGGCGACGTTGGTGGCGTGCGCGGCGTCCGGGTTGTTGGCCAGCACATTGAGGGTGGCATCGCCATGGAGGGTGATGGTATCCGTGCCGAAGCCATTGGTCGAGCTGTTGCTACGCAGGGTGGTCAACATGGCCCCGGCGGCCATGTCGATCTCATCAATCAGCGTCTTGTTGCCGCTGCCGCCCCCGGAATCCTGTCGGATATAGCCGTTGGCGGTGACATAGACCTTGTTCAGGAAGACAGTCCGCGTGCCACCGCCGCCATAGAGGTAGATGGCCCCGCCGTCGTTGAGGAGGAAATCGCCGCCGCCCAGGGCGATCGCGTCCGTGGTGCTCGAATTGTCCAGCGACAGGATGGCACCGCTCTGGATGACCACATCGGCGCCCGATCCGCCGAGGGCACCGACGCTGGTGTTGTTCAGCGACAGCGTGCCGCCGTTGATGGTGGTGCCGGACTGGGTGCTGGCGGCGCGCAGGTTCAGCGTCCCGGCATTCGTCACCAGTGCGCCGGTGAAGCTGTTGGCCGACCCCAGCGTCAGGGTGCCACCGCCGCCCTTGGTCAAGCCGTAGTCGAGGCCACCGTTGATGGGGCTGTTGATGGCCAGCGTGCCCGATGTGACAAGGATGACCGCTTCTTTGCTGGCACCGTTGCCGAGGGTGAGGCCGGTGAACCCGCTCAGGGTGGCGGTCTGGCCGGTGACCAGCGCCAGGCCACCGCTGGTGACGGCCAGCGAACCGGTGCCGCCGCCCGTCAGGGTGGCAGTGCCGGTGGGTGCCAGCACCAGCGAGTTCATGGTCTCTGCCGTATTCACGGTGAGAGACGTACCGGTGTCCTTGATGTTCTGGTCAGCGGCAGTCTTGCCAGCGAAGGTGACCATCTCACCGGTTCGCAGGGGGCGCAGCCCCACGCCGGTGTCGTAGGTGGCGAAAGTCGAGCCGGTGCCGCTGCGGGAATTGTCGGCCAGCAACCACGGTACTACCTTTAGGTTCGTCGTCGTCGTTTGCCCGGTGGTCGTGTTCGCCGTAGTTGTGCCGATGCCCTCGACGCTGGCCGCATCGGTCAGCACTAGCTTGGCGAAGGATGTCGAGCCGGTGGCCCCGTCCACGCCCAGTCTGTCGCCGCGGACCAGGCCGGTGGCGGCACCGTCGCGGCTCAGCCCGGCCGCCGTGAGAGCAACAGTGCCGTACTCGTTCCACAGCGTGACGGTGGCGGTCGTCTTAAAGGCGAGGTCACCGATCGTCTCACTCGTCCCCGGCGAGGTGCCATTGCCGGAGATCTGGAAAACCCCGCGTTCGATGGTCACGGGTGTGGAGTTGCCAATCCGGTTGTTATTGTTGTCGGACGCTTGGCCATAGGCGGGGAAGTTCTGCAGCGAGAGCGTGCCGCCGATGATGTTGATGTCCGTGCTCCCGGTGATCGTTCCCGTGCCCCGCTGGACTGTCAGCGTCGAGCCGGGGTTGATGGTGGTGGTGCCGGTGTAGGTATTGGCGCCTTGCAGAACCACCCCGCCGGTGCCGTTGGTGGGGGCCGTGCCATTGAAACCGGCGGCGCCCACCACTAGGCTGTTGCCGCCGCCGGTGATGAGATCGCCGGTGCTCGTCAGCGTCAGGGTGCTGCCGCCGCCGCCCAGCCGGTAGACGCCGTCGCTGGCCGGCGTCAGGGTGGCATTCGAGTAGGAGGCGGAGCCGGAGGCGCCCAGGAAGCTCTCCTGCATCCCGGCCGGCAGGGTGGAGAAGTCCAGTTCCTGCGTGTAGCTGGCGCCCAGCGCGATGACGCCAGCCTGGCTGTCGGCGGCGAACGTCGGCAGGGCACCGTCGTAGGCGACGGTCAACTGTGGTTGCCCACCGTTGATGTACCCGGTCGTGGGAACTGGCACGGCGACGAAAGTGACCGCCTGATTTCCCCCGACGTTCGTGCCGGCATCCAGGATCAGCCTGCCTACCCCCGAGATCACAGTGTCGTTCCCGGCGACGTTGGCCCCGAGGGTCGAGGAAGCGGAGACCTCCAAGGTTCCGTTGGACACCGTCGTGCCGCCGGTATAGGTGTTGGCCGATGTCTGCATCAGGCTCCAGGTGCCACTGCCGTCCTTGACCAGGCTGGTGGCGCCGCCGGTGCCGTCGCCGATGACCGGCGTGAACTGGTTGGTCGAGGTGCTGGTGCCGGTCAGGGTGAGGGTTCGCGCCCCCGAGCCGCCGTACCCGATCTCGTTGGTGTTGGTGAAGCGGAGGTAGTTGTTGCCGGTGTTGCTGAGGGTGCCGGTGAGTCCACTCGCGTCACCCAGGGTGAACAGGCGGTCGGTGGTGGCGTTGGTGCTTTGCGTGTACCGCAACTGGCCGCCGCCGAAGACCAGGGAGGCGCGGTTGGTGGCCACGCTGGTGCTGTCGCCCTTGCCGATCGGGGAGTTGGCGCCGATGTCGGCGAAGCGGGCGACCCTGAGGGTGCCGCCGTCGATGGTCACCGGGCCGGTGAAGGTATTGGCGTTGGGATTGATGATGGTCGTTCCGGGGCCCTGGATGACGAGCGAGACGGGATTGGCTGACGAGGTTTCGGTGATGAGACCTCTGTCGTTGTTGTTGGCGTTCCCGCTGTTGAACGTGAACCCGCCGGCCCCCATGAGGGTCAGGGTCCCAGCCCCGGTCAGCCCCACGTCGCTGACGTCGCCGTTGAAAAAGATCGTCTCCCCGCTGTTGTCGTTGCGAACCAAGGCATCGCCGTCCAGGATGACAACCCCTGTCAGGAACGGGTTGGACACGTTCCCGTAGATCGCGCCCAGCCCGCCGACGCCCGTGCCGCTGATGGTGACGGGCGTTAGGTAAATGCCGGCGGAGCCCGTCATCACGACGGTGGCACCGGACTCGACGGTGAGCGGGGCATTGAGGTTCTGGCCGAATGATGCGGTATTTGTAGCCGTCACCCTGGTTCCAGATTTGATGGTTGAGGTGCCGGCAAAGCCGCTTCCCGCATTGAACGAGAAGCTGCCACCGGTGAGGATCAGGTCGCCGCTTCCTGTCACGGCGTTCGAGAAGGTTCCGCTGGAACGGTTCACGACGTAAGTGCCGTTATTCACGATGGATCCCGAGACACTGCCGGTAGTGCCGCCGTCGCCCACCTGCAGGGTGGCGCCGGCGTTGATGGTGGTTCCCGACGTGGGGACGTTGGCGGCGCCCCCAACCAGCGTCACGCTGCCTTCCTCGACGGTCAGCGATCTCCCATTCTGGTTGCCGTTGAGGGTGACCGTGAAGGTGCCGGTGTAGTTGGTTCCCGACGAGAAGAAGAGGTCGTCGGCGCTGGTGGTAGTGGCGGTCAGTGTGCCGCCGGTGCCGGTGCTGCTGTCGTTCCAGAAGGTGTCGGTGCCCCAGGTGCCGGGGGCGGTGGTGCCGGTGTTGGCGTCCGTCCCGTTGGCATCCCAGTACAGGTTGGCGGCCAGGGAACTCCAGCCGGCGAACAGGGCCAGGGCGGTCAACAGGCGCGTCCTCATGTGCGGACTCCTCTCATGGATCGAACCGAATGTCGGGACACGCATTTGCGTTCTCCTTGTGTCTGGCTCACACCACACGGTCGTGTGACATGGTGTCGTTTTCTCACCCGACAGCCTCTCCGTCCGGTCCGCAGACCTTTGCGGCGCTTGCAGAACCCCTGCACCACGTGGCCGGGACAGAGCCCGGCCCTCCCTCGCCGCCGAACGTGCCCGCTGTCTTGCCATGCTGGAGGGACGACCACTGTGTCGTCCGGGTACGTCCGCGGCAGACCGGGTCTTTGGGTATGACCTGGCGGACACGGAGGTCCGCCCTCCACCGCGCGAGGCAGTTGTCGTCTGCGGTGGGTTCTGCCAGCGCCTCCTTCATCAGAACAGTGTGGTTGACGGCTTCTTCGTGCAATCGTTGCCGAAGCCGAAGTACCATAGCACACCGTTGCCATTACGGTGAAGCTGCTTGTAAAGATAGCCGTAGAGGATATGCAGGCCTTGGGGACGATGGGGTTGTCGCCGCCGTCGCCGGCGTAACCGAAAAGCGCCACTCCGATCTGCCGCAGGTTGCTGGCGCAGGCGGCCCTGAAGGTGTTCTCGCGGGCCTGCCGCAGCGCCGGCAGGAGCAGCGACGCCAGCAGCGCGATGATGGCAATGACCACCAGCAGTTCGATGAGCGTGAACCCATTCGTTCCCGTCGTCGTCCTCGTTCGCGTCATTGCCAAGTCTTTCGCCATCGCAGTTGCGGTCTTCGCACACGCCATCGTAGTGGCCGTTCACCACCGTCGCCATTCACGCCCCGGGTCGCCGGGGCGCTCCAGTAGGGCGACCCGTTCCGGCTTCGCGAAGCGCTACGCCGCGACAGGCCCGTGTCGCCCGATCCTTCCGTCCAAGGTCTCCAGAAGAACCGCAGAGGCCTGCGGTCTCCAGAAGATCCATCATCTGGCTGCCTCTGCGTCTGATTGCCTGAGCCCTGGACCCAGGAGTCCGGACGCTGGACCCAGTCTCGCGTTGCGTGCTCCGCGCCCCTGAGGTCGGCACGCCCGATCATCCGAGATACACCCGGTCACGTGCCCCTGTTCACGCCCACCGGCACGAGGTGCAGTTGGGGCATCGCAGCCAGATTCCCTGGCCACCCGGCACGACCACCTGAAGGCGGGTGCCGGCTTGGCCGCGGCACACTGGCAGAGTGCGGTTGGCGACCACCTCCAAGGCCTGGTCATAGGTCGCATCGGCAACTGTGAGGGTCGCCTCCTGGTCGGTGTCGGTGGGGTTGATGAGAAAATAGTGATCGGCGGCGGCGTGCCGTCGGCGGAAGGCGACGGCACCGTCGCACTGCCACCCCGGCCTGAACGATCCCAGAACGGCATCTGCCAGAGTCGTCTCCCAGGCGGCATTGCCGGGCCGGAAGCAGCGGCTCGCGACCTCGTGGGCGAAGTAGACGACCTGGCCGGCACCGAGGCTGTGGCAGAGGGTGGCCGGGCGGCCATCGTCGAGGCGGGCGATGACTTCGGCCCGCGTCGGCTCGACTTCGCTGAACTGTCCGGCCAGGGGCAGGCCGTGGACTCGACGGGGTTCGTGCTGGGCATGGAAATGGTTGACGGCAAAGGCACCGACCAACCGGTCGAATTCCCCGCCCGAGCCGGCGACCCGGACCCGGCCATGCTCGTCAAAGGTTGCGAAGGGGGCGTCGGCCACCAGTCGGCCTCCGCCCTCGACGTATCGCCCCAGCGCGGCCATGACGTCCCGCCGGACGAGGGCCATGCCGGGCACGACCAGGGTCGGGTAGCCATCGGCGCGGCCAGCCACCAGTTCGTTGTCCGTGATGAACTCGAAGGGGATATTGCGGTTCAGCAGGGCGCGTGCGGCACCGAGGCGCCGGCGCGAGTTCTCATCAGTGGCGGAACCATCCAGGGGCCCCATGTCGCGTTGGCTGGCGAACATCTCGGCTTCCCAACTGTAGAGAATGGCGGCGCGGGGTTCGGAGGATGCCTCGGCCAGTTCGCCCCGGTACTGTCGAACGTGGCGGGCCAGTTCGCCCAGCAGGCGGGCACGCCGTGATGGTTGCCCCTGCAGCGTGGTCAGGCCGTACTCGCCGGCCTCGGGTCCCGAGAGGCGGCAGTTCCAGGCCCACAGACCGATGCCCTGCAGGCCGGCGGCCAAGTAGCAAAGCATCATCTGCAGGTGCTCGCCGGCTTGCATGTTGTGCTGGCGCAGGGCGCTGCGGAAATTGGGGCCTCCGGTCGTTTCGTAGGGCAGCGCCCATTTCCCTTTGGCCAGGTCGCGGGTGAGGCGGGCCTGCACGTAGAGTGGCAGCAGAAACTCGCCGGGGAGGATCCAGAAATGCCAGCCCGCGTGGATGGAGCTGAAGAAGCCGTCGGCGCGGGAGGCCTGCAACTCGAAGTCCCAATTCGAGACGGCGGCATTGCCCAGCAGTTGGTGGACACCGGTCAGTACGGGGTGGGCGGGATCGTGCTGCTGCCAGCAGCGCTCGATGCGGGTCATGCGTTCGGCCAGCAGCTCCGTCTTGAAGCGGGCCAGATCACGACGGTGCCGATACTTCTCGAAGTGGGTACCGCGCAGGCCCCGCCAGGCCTCCCAGGAGTCCAGTCCGGGCAGGAGTGGCCCGCCGTAACCCCAGGCGCAACTCAGGTTTGCCAGCGTGCCGTACTGCTGTTGCAGCCACTCGGTGAACAGGGCCACGAATCGCGGATCCTGCTCCATGGCTTCGGGAAAGCCCCCCGGTTCACCGACTCCCTCGTAGGCGAGCAGGCACGGGCGATGGCGGTAGCGACCGGCCGCCGCCGCCACATACTTGTCGATCAGCCGGTGGTACTCATCGTCGAGCAGGTACGAGTCTCGGTGGACCAGGTGGGGAGGGCCGCTCATCCAGTCTGCGTAGCCGACCCGCAGATTCGGGATGATGCGAAGGCCAGCCTCTTCGGCCAGATCGAAGATCAGGTCGAGCTGCGAGAAATCGTAGCGGTCTTCGCCCAGGTAGCGGACGCCGCAACCGCCCTCACCGCCAAAACGGAGGCAGTCGAAGCCGCATTCCCGCAGATCCCGCAGATACCGGCGGAGGTCGGCCTCCGTGGTTTCCTCGGTGACAAAGACAAACGGCGCAAACGGCCACGGGATGTCCGATGGCCTGTTGGCGAAAAAACCGGACTTGATCGTGCCCATGGAGTCCCGTCGTTGAACGTTCTGAGTCGGGTGCTCCCGGAATCCGCCGCCTGCCTGCCCTGGCTTTGGATCCAGGACACAGGACCCGGGCCACAGCCCCGATCCCTGATCTCTTACCGTCGCTGCCTCAGGCCTGCCACCGCGGCCCGGTTCGACAGGCCCACGGCCAGCAGGGCCAGCAGGGTCAGCGAGGCCGGTTCCGGAATGGCCGTGTAGTTCAACCACAACTGATTGCCGCTTTGGGTCACCGCGAGGCTGCCGCCGACGAAACTGCCGAGCGGATCATCGATGACGAACAGGCTTGGCGAGAAGTTGAGGACGCTGCCATAGGAGGCGAAGGGAATGGAGAAACCCTCTGCCTCGAGTCCGGGCGCCAAGGCATAGAGGCCCAGTTTGACACTGCCGGCGGCGGGCAGGGCGAGCTGGCCCGAGACGCTCAGCAGATCCCAGTCCGTCCCAGCCACTCCCAGGGGATCGAGCACTTCGATTTCGACCGTCGAGTCACTGAGCAGAGCCAGGTCGCCGGTCACACTCAGCACGCCGGGCTGCTTCCCCGGAGCGACGGTGCCGGAGACGCTGACGTTGCCGGTGACTGTGCCGGTTCCGCCCAGCAGGCCGGTGGCCCCGACCGTCAGAGAACCAGCGCTGGCGCCCGCCAGATCCAGATTCTTGGTCCCATTCACCAGTAGCGTGCCGTTGACCGTGGTCAGATAGGCCTCCAGGTTGGGGAACGACGCGCCGCTGTTCTCCAGTTCCACCGTGACGCCCGGGCCGATGGTGGTGACGCGGGCGCTGTTGGCATCCTGCAGGTCGAGGATGGCCGTGCCGGCCCCCTCCGTGGCCAGCAGCCGCCAGGTGCCCGACGTCAAGGTCTTGGAGGTTGGATTGTAGAACTGCGTGGTGTCCAGCTCGCTGCGCAGTTCCAGTTCCGCCTGGGTGACCTGGACGGTGCCGCTGTTGCGCAGGATGCCAGACTGACCTATGGCGTAGTAGTCTGTCCCCGACTTGAGCAACGTGCCCTGGTTGTCGAACACCGTACCGGCGTTGACACTGCTGTAGTCGCCCGAGACGAACTCGTGGAGACCCCGGTTCGTGTAGGTCGCGCCGTCGCTCGTGTAGAAGCGCCCGGTCACCCGGATCGTGCCCTCGTTGACCAGCGCTCCGGTGGTCCCGTCCCCGTAGACGGTTTCACCGCCCAGCGTGATCGTGTTGGGGCTGCCGCTGGGGTTGGTGACCGTGTGGCCATTGGTGTAGAGACTGCCATCCGTCCACTCGACGCCCTGGGCGGCGTTGAACGTGACATCCTCCCCGACCCGGAGAGCCTTGGTAATCTGGATCTTCCCGGCGACGTTGAACATGTCGCCAGTTGTGCTGCTGTAGGTCATGTTGCTATTGGCCAGCTTGAGAATGGCACCGGCAGCCACCGTGAGGGAGGAGAACCTGAACTCGCCGGTGCCGTCGTTCTGGATGGAGAGCGTTCCTTCCTGCACATCCACCTTGACCGGCTGAAGGGTGCCCGCTCCATCGACGCTGGTGATGACACCGCTGTTCTGAATCGAGAAGCCGTCGCTCCCGCTCTTGATCAGCGTGCCGTTGGCCACCCTCACGGTGGCACCGGCAGCGATTTGGGCGAACTGGTTGCTCCGAAACTCCAGGGTTCCGGGGCAGTCGAACAGCAGGTTGTTATTGAGGTAGAACCGGTAGGTCTCAAGGTAGTGTCCTTGGTTGAGGTAGGTGCCCAGGCCCGTGGCCGGGCCGTTAATGGTCGTGTTTCTGCGAGAGTGCAGACTGCCGGCCACATGGGTGAGGGCATAGCTGTCATTAATGGTGATGGTCGAGTTGCCCGTGCTGTTGTTGACGCCGGTGGAATCGCCGTAGGAGTAGTCGCCGTTGACCGTCATGGCCAGGTCGACGTTGATCCAGTCGCCCGCCACCGGGACGCCCACAGGGCTCCAATTGGCGGATGTGCCCCAGTCGCCGCCGGTACTGGTATCGTAATAGATGCCAGCGCTGGCGGTGGCGGCACTCAGAATAGTGGCGAGAGCAACGGCAAGGGCACTGGCGAGGCGGGTGAGGGGCGTCGTGAGGGTTCCCCTTGTTTTCGGCAGGGTGTATAGATTGGTGATGCGGGTTTCCACGGTGCGTTACTGCGGTCGTGTCGAGGGTGTTTTCGTGCAGTCGTTGCCGAAGCTGAAGAACCAGAGCCGGGTGCCGTCGGGGGCGTAGTGACTTCCGTTGCGGTGAAGCTGCTTGTACAGGTAGCCGTAAAGAATGGTGCAGGCCTTGGGGACGATGGGGTTGTAGCCGCCATCGCCGCCGACCTTCATCCAGTTCGGGTCGAGAGGATCGCTGCTGGGGACTGGGAACCCGGTGCCCAGGAAGCGGTACGGGGACCAGGTCACCCGTCCGTCGTCGTAGAGGCCATTGCTGCCGGTCGCGTACGGCGTGCGGCCATGGTTCGTGAAGAATGAATGGTCGTCGGGGGCGGGGTTGACCGGGGCGGTGTTGACCCAGTCGAGGACGAACAGGTAGGAGGAGCCGTCAGTGACCAGGCGGGAGACGTTGTCCGTCGAGTAACGGAAGATCGGCACCGAGAGGCGCGCAGGGGGCGGATTGCTGGCCGGATGCGGATCCTGGTAGATCCAGCCGGTGTATCCGACGTAGTTGTAGTTGCTCAGGGTGTTGATGCCATTGCTGTAGGGTGCGCCGCCGAGGGTGAACCCGTCGGTGCCCCCCCGCGGGTTGGCCGGGCAGCGCACCACGTGATGGCGTTCGGCGCGCTGCTCGGGCACGCCGCTGAGGTAGTTCTCGACCATGAAGACCGTGTGCCGGGCGGTGCTGCGGGTAGGGTTCGTCCATCCCGTCTGGTGGGTGCGGGCAAAGTCGTGCGAGTACCCGGCCCCGTAGGCCAGAATGCTGTCAAAGTCGCCGGCGTAACCGAAAAGCGCCACTCCGACCTGCCGCAGGTTGCTGGCGCAGGCGGCCCTGAAGGCGCTCTCGCGGGCCTGCCGCAAGGCCGGCAGCAGGATCGCTGCCAGAACCGCGATGATCGCCACCACCACCAACAGCTCGACCAGTGTAAACGGAGCGCAGTCTGCCACTGGCGTCGCCCCATGCGCTCCTGCGGCATGGCCCCTTCGAGCTTGGGCGGTGCCGCCCGACCGCTCCGCGGGTCGGCCGCACGGGGCCCGGTGTCCGATGCGTTGACTCACGTCAGTTCCTTCAGTGCGCCTGCGTACCACCCGGCCCAGCGGTCGCGGGCAACCAGGTCTGGCAAGGCATTCAGGATGGCCTCCTCGACCGAGGCCAGGCAGAAGAGCACGCGCCCGGCGCCGAGATCGTGGCGCCACACGAAAGGGAAACCGGTCTCGTCCGCGCCGATGGGCACGGCGCCCTCGGGGTGGAGTTCGAGGCGGCACTCCTCCGGGGTATGCCACCACTCGAAGGGCCACGTCGCCCCGAACGCCGTGACGCGGCACCTGCGCTGGAGCCGGAAGTCGGCCGGCCGCGCCCCCAGAAGCCGAGCCAGGTCGGGGCCCCATTCGTGCCAGAACGGCGCGTGCCACAGCAACCGGCCGCCGGCCTCGACCCACTTGGCCAGAGCCGCCGCCTCGTCGGCGTCGAGGTGACAGCCGGCGATGACGATCGTGCGCACGTGCTCCGGGAACGGCTGCCCGCCGCGGACGTGCCCGCAGGCGGTGCCGTTCAGGGACAACTGATGGTAGGCGGAGAGCATCCGGTTGTGGACCGATCTCGGGTCGTTGCCGACGTTGGCGGGGGTCTCGCGGCTGTAGTAGTGCCTGGGCCAGTACAGGCAGGTGGCGGGCCGCCGCTCGGGCGCCGGCCAGGACTGCACGTCGCGGGCAAAAGCGATGAATGGCTGCAGGCCGGGCTTCACCCGGTCCTGGTCATCCACCAGCCCGAGCGTGCTCTCCATCCCGGCGCGAAGGTAGTTGTAGGCGCGCGACCGGATGTCCCGCAGGCACCACCACAGGAAGCCATTGGCCCCCGCCTCCCAGGCGGCCGGAAGAACCGCCCGCAGGTACGCCTCCTGCGACGCCGCCCCTGCCGTGACCAGCGTGCCGAACTCCTGCACCATGACCGGACCGTGAACCCGGATGGCCGACACGCCGTGCGGAAGCAGCGCCTGGGCGAAACGGTCGCGGATGCCGTCGAACCGCAGCCCGGTCCAGTGCGGAACCGGGTAGTTGTGAAAGCTGTGGAAGTCGGTGCCGAGGTCGTCGGTATAGCGCCAGCCGCCGTCGGTGGTCAGCGGCCCGCCGCTGACCCCGGAAACCAGCAGGGCCTGCGGACAGGCGCTGCGCACCGCCTGCGAGACCGACTGGCACCAGCGGCGGACCGCCGCCGGCTCGGCCCTGTCCACGCCGTCCAGCTCGTTGCCATAGTCAATCCCCGCCAGGCAGCGTTGGTGGAAGGTGAGCCGGCCGGCAATCTGCCGGGCAAAATCGGCCGAGCGCTCGAGCATGAAGTCGTCGGTGTAGAGGTTGCGGCCCGACTTCCAGTCCGGCCAGAACCGCCCGCCGCTCATGCCGCCCACGATCAGCGAAGGCTGAGCCAGCAGCTCGCGTTCGCGGAACCAGCCCAGCAACTGGTCAAGCCGGCCCAGCGCCGTGACGTCATAGTGGCCGGCCCGCGGCTCGAAGTCCTGCCAGCGCAGGAAGAAGCGGACACAGTTCAACCCGAGGTCGCGCACGACGTCGAGGTCGTGCCGGATTTCGCTTTCGGGCCAGGCCGCCCACATCTCGACGCCGCAGGACCCCGGCCAGTAGTTCACACCCACCGGCACGACGCGGACGCCGCCGCGGACAAAGTATCCTCGCCCGTTCAGGGAGAGAACCGTGTCCGACGGCATCGTCTTCACCGGTGTCGCCGCCTCATCGCCAGGGCGCCGCAGGCCAGCAGCAGCAGGCCCGAGGCCGGTTCAGGGATGGGGGCGCCGCTGTAGCTGAAGACGGTCAGGAAACCCCTCTGGGCGAACTGCCCGTTCTCGACCGTGCCCAGGGTGAAACTGGCCAGCGGGTCGGTCAGCGGGCTGTAGGTGACACCGTTGTAGATGACGGAGCCGCCGGCGTCCTCGTAGTAGACATCGAGCAGGGCGTCCGCGAGGTCGGCCAGAGGATCGCCGGCGTCGGTGTAGAAGCCGCCGTACAGCTCGTCGCCGTCCAGGAGCGAGGCGAACAGCGTTGCTTCGAGATACAGCGAGATGGTGTTATCGCCATCGAGGGCCGACATGAACGGCGTGGTGGCGTGAGTCAAGCGGAAGACGTCGTTCTCGACCTCGGCCCAGTTGGGTTCGCCGTTCTTCATTGTGAACTCGAAGTTGTAGTCCAGCCCGTCCGTGGGATCGGTCTGCACGGCGGTCAGCAGCCCCGGGCTGTCGCCGGGATCGACCGTGCCCGCCCCGCCGATTACGGATCCGATGGCGCCGATTCCGCCCAGGCTGGTCCCTGCCAGGACGGTGTAAGGGCCCCCGCCCGTGTGGGTGCCATTCACGCTGAGGCGCCCCCCGCCGACCGTAGTCGCCCCGGGGTACGTGTTGTCGCCGTCGAGCGTGAGCGTGCCGGGACCCGTCTTGGTCAGGCCGCCGGCGGCGCCCGACAGGTCGCCGGTCATTGTCAGACTGTCGGCCGCGTTGGCGATGTCCACGGACAGATCGTTGGCCAGCGCCACCGGTGCGGCAATCGTGTGGGCGCCGGACGAGACGGTTACGGTGGCGTCGCCCGCGGTCGTCGCGAGCGTGAGTGCGTTGGCGGCGGCGCCGTCGAGGAGGTAGGCGTTGGCGTTGTCAAAGACGAGGTGGCCGGCGGTCTTGGGGGCATCGAGGGTGACCGTCTGCGGCGCGGTGACCGCACTGCCGAACAGCACATGCGCGTCGGCCCCGTCCGGCTGCACGTAGTGGCGCCAGTTTTCGAGCGCCGCGTCGGCCGCCGACCAGGCGCCCGAGGCATCGATCCCCCACTCGTAGGGGTACGCCGTGGTGTCCGCACTGCGCTGCAGCACGAGGTCATTGCCGTCGCCGCCCCCCAGGCTGGAGTTGTACAACACATCGAACTTGTGCAGCCAGCCGCCCTGCGCGCCGTAGACGGTCGTCCCGGAGTCCGGCGTGTCGAGCGCCCCCGTGGTGGTTGTCGTCCCGGCGATGCTCATGATCCTGAATGCCTCTCCAGCCCCGGGGATGTAGCCCAGATTCAGCGAGAGGCGCGAGCCGGGGTGGCCCCCGCCGCTGTACGTGACGGTCAGCGGCCTGGTGCCGTTACTCAAGGACAGTGAATCGTAGGTTGTTGCGCTGAACAGGTCAATGGCCACGGTGCCGGCCTTGAAGGCGACGGTACTGCCGTTGCTGTTGCTGTTCTCGCCAAGGGCGATCGTGCCGGCCTGGCTCGCTGTTCCAGGCGCGATCCGGCCGCTCGCCAGCAGATTCACCGTGCGTTCCGCGCCGCCGGTGCCGTCGCCGCCGATGTTCAGCAGGCTTGCCATGTTCCAGTCGCCGCGGATCGTGCCGGAGCCGCTCACCGCGCCGGCCGTGGGGGCGATGCCGCCGCTGATCGCCGTGTTCAACCAGACAACCCCGCGCCCCAGGTACAGTTCGTTGGTGCCATCCCCCAGCCCGTACCGGTGATTCAGGATGAGGACGCCGTTGTTGCCCTCGCCGCCCAAGATGCGGATCGCGCCGTGCAGTCCGCGGTTGTCCCCGCCCAACGTGGTATCGCCCTCCGTCGACTGGCTGCGTGTGGTCAGCGTCAGACCGTTGCTGCCCGTGATGGCGGCATTCAGGGTGATCCCGCCGTAGTGGGCATCGCCGGCCCAGACGATGCCCTCCACTTCGCCGAGATCCAGCGTGAGGTTTGACGAAAGGGTGACGTAGTAGCGGGCCGAAGCCGCTGTGCAGGCCGCGAGCAGGTGCCCGCTCTTCACGGTCAGCTTCGTGCCGGCTGCCCCGTCGAGGGTGAACATCTTGTCGTCGTAGGACGCGTTGTCATTGAAGAACACCAGCGAGTTCACAGTCGTGTCGCCCCCCAGGGTGACGCTGGATGCGGCGTTGGTCGGATGCACGGCCGTCCAGGGCAGGCGCACGTTGTCGTTGCCGTCGGGGTTCACGGCGGGGAAAGCCATGGCGGTGGCGTTGACGTAGTCGGCGGCCGGATCCAGCGGCACGAAGCCGGCGGCCGCGTCGTAGCGCACGAAGGTGTTGCCCCAGTTCCCGCTGCGGGTGGCGGTGGTTCCGGAGGTCAGGCCGACGGCAATGGCCTTGTCGGTGCCGCGGCTGTCCGTGCCGCCGAGGTGCGTGAGCGTCGCCCCGCCGTCGGCGAGCTTGAGGAAGCTGCTGCTGCCCAGGCTGTAGTTGTCGCTGGTGACGATGCCGAGGGCCCGGGTCTCAGGGTTGCGGAAGAGAGTGGCCACGGTCAGGGTCGCCGTGCCGCCGCTGCCGCTGGTGACGGCGATCAGGCTGCGGCCGTTGTCGAGGCTGAGGACGCCCATCGTCTCCGCGGTCGCCGCGCCGTTCTGTCCGACGAAGTTGAACCGGGCGGCGTTCAGGTTCATCAGGGCGTCATTGCCCAGGCGCCCGAAGGTGGTCACGCCGTCGTCGCCGACGCCGGTGCCGGTGTCCCCCACGACGAGGATGCCCCCCTGGTTGAGCCGCACGACCGGCGTGCCGGTGATGACCCCGCCGCCGTTGACGTAAGCCGTGCCTGAGGCGACGGACAGGTCGCCGGTGAAATCGTTGCTGCCGCTGCGCAAGTGGGTGCTACTCTTGGTCAATGACACGCCCCCCGCGCCAGTGATTCGACCGTTGATCTCGGTGCGGTTGGCCGAGGCCACTGCCAGCGCGAACCCCGCGGTGTCAATCGTCCCGTTGAGATAGAGCCTCTTCTCGTTGGAGTAGGCGCTCAGGTTGTTGACCAGCACCGGCGCGGTCAGCGTGATGTTGCTGCTGATCGTCTCGTTTCCAGCCGGGTCGTCGTTCATGACGATGCCGCCGGCGCCCAGCCGCAGTGTGCCGCCGCTGATGGTGCGGCCGGGGGTTCCGGCCTGGTACTCGATGCCGTAGACCGGCTGGTCGCCGACCACGGTCACGGTCCCCGACGGGCTGGTGCTCGCAAAGGAGGCCAGGTCGGCGGCGCCCGGATAGGCCGTGCTGGGCGTCCAGTTGGCACCGTTGTCCCAGTTGCCGCCGCCGGTGACTGTCCACGTGTAGGTGTCGGCCGGGGCGCGGCCGATGAAGAGGAGGGCGGCGACGATGGCGATGGCCGGGCGGATGGGTCGGTTCATGGCATGGCTCCTTCTCTCTTCGGGCGACTGCCAGGGATGGGCTTCACCGTCTGTCTGCCGTCTGGGCCCCGACTGTCCGACGGCCGGAATGGGCAACCCTGCGATCCCAGTGCTCTCAGCCCGGCGGCCTCTCAGCGCAGCGGCTCCACCCCCTTCGCATCGAAGACCGGCATGGCCGCGCCGTTGTAGACGTAGTTGCCCACCGCCCCGCCCCAGATGCCGTGCGGCGGGTTGGCGGCGCGCACGATGTGGCCGTCGAGCATGGCGAAATTCAGCCCGCCGTGCGTGTAGGGGGCGGACGGACTCACGTACTGGGCGTAGTTCGGCAGTGTGCCGATGGTCATCACCGTGTTCCAGTAGTCGGTCGTGGCGCCGTTGAAGCCGCGATCATCAATGCCCACGGTCAGGAACGAGACCTGGTTGTGGTAGTTGTAGGCACCCGAGCTCTCCCCGAACATGATGATGTCAGAGGCCACTGTCTTGGCATCGGGCAGGCGACGGCTGGGCAGGCACAGGGTGCTCCATTTCGGGCTGCCGGGGGTGTGCCCATAGACCTGCGTTGCGTACAGCCCGGCATAGGTGGCCACCCTGGCATTGATCTTGTACCGGTCGGCGGGACAGAAGTAGGGCACCTTGGGGCGGGCCGTGACCGCGCCAATGCCGGCGTTGAAGGCCTCGAGACTCTCGTAAAGCGGGTGCTGGCTGGCGTACTCGTTGATCCGGAACGGGTAGAGGTTCCGGTTGGCGGTGGTGACCGCGCCGACGCCGGGGAAGGGGTTCTGGGCGCTGTCGAGGGCGTTGGTCTGATCTCCGCGCGTCGCCAGGACGGGGATGCACCCGTCATGGTCCGCCGAGTAGAGTGAGATGGCGAGGAAGGTCTGGCGCTGATTGCTTGTGCACCCCGCGGCCAGGCCGGCGGCGCGCGCCTTCTTCAGCGCCGGCAGGAGCAGCGACGCCAGCACGGAGATGATCGCCACGACGACCAGTAGCTCGATGAGGGTGAAGGGGGATCGTTTCACGGGTTCCTGACCATTGAACGACCGACGCCGACTGCCATCGATGGAACCATGCCCCATGCGTTCTGCGGTCTGCCTTTCACCGCCGCCGATGCAACAGCCCCAAGGCGCCGCAGACCAGCAGCAGGCCCGAGGCAGGTTCGGGGATGACGTTCTCAAAGATCCGCAGATCGAGGGAGCCGCCCTGCAGGAGGAACTGGAAGCCATACCCGTCCGCGCCCGAGATCCCCCAGTTGTGGAATCCGCCCGAATTGTCGAGGAGGCTGCCGAAGCCGATGAGGTGGTACACCCCTTCGCCGAAACTGGCCCCGGGTTCGATGGCCAGCCTGACGCCGGGACTGAGCACGAGCTGGTCGGTGACACTCAGCCAGTCGTTGCCGCCGGCGCCGGCGGCCGCGTTCGGCGTGTCGAGATCGAAGGCCAGCACGGCGCCGTCTTCGAGGATGACTGTGCTCTCGACTGTGAGGGTGCCGGCAGTGTCGCCGGGGGCGATGGCGGCGTCGGCGGTGACCGTCACGAGGCCGCGGATCGGACCGGTTCCCCTGAGCCAGCCGCCTGCCTCCACCGTGACGGCGGCGCCATCGAGCGCGCCGTCCACCCGCAGGTTGCCGCCTTCGACCGTCAGGCTGGCACCGGGTGCGCTGAACGACATCGCGTCCGTGAACACGACCGTGCCGGCCCCGCCGGCATTGACGCTCACCGCCGACGCCGCGAAGCCGGCCGCCGGCAGGGACAGCACATCCGCGGCCCCGACGGCATCTACGCTGGTGCCGGCCAGCACCAGGGCCGGTCCGTTGAGCGTCACGGCCGTCGTCCCGGTGCCGAGCACGTCCCCTTCGAAAGTGACCGTTGTCGCGCCGCTGAGGGTCAGCTCGGTGCCGTCCCCGCCCAGCGTCAGCGCACCCAGGTGGTTGTCGCCGGCCGGGAAGGTCAGCTCGCCCGTGGCCACGGTCGTGAGGCCGGTCGCAGGCTGGTTGAACGGCCCGGCGACGATGCCGCCGTGGAAGTAGCGGATGCCCGGGATGTCCGCGAACGTCGTCCCGCCGGTCGGATCCCACTCGACGTACAGCCCGTGGCCGCCGCCGCCCTGCGCAAACCGCACGATGATGTCATGGTAGCCGGCATTCAGCGAGACCTGGCCCGAGGAGCGGCGGGTGACGCCCTGGTCGAAGCGGTTCTGCACGATGGCCTCGGCGTAGGCCGGGTTGTCCGATGACGGGTCGATCCAGAGAGCACTGCGGTCGTCGCTCGACGTGGCGAACCGGTAGACTCCGTCGCTGGGGATTTGGATGCTGCCGCGGTACTCAACCGCGTAGGTGGTCCTGTAGTTGGTCGGATAGGGAGGATCGCTCAGTCCGCCGTTGCTGGCCCACTCCTGGCTGTCGTTGAGGTTCCAGTGGATCGCGTTGGTCATGTAGCTCAGCGTGCTGCTCGATCCGCCGAGGCCGGGCGTGGTGTTGTCGGGGGTGACGGCGGGGCTGGCCAGGTTGTAGGGCGCGCCTTCCAGCGTGTCGAGTCCGTTGCCATTGACCGTCCATGCGCGCACGTCGAGGCCGGCGGTGATGGTGCTGGTCTCCTGGCTCAAGGTGACGCGGCTTCCGGCGCTGTCCAGCACGATCCCGTCCAGCCGGTTGGCCAGATCGTTGCCCTGCACCCCGAAACGGCCAGCCGTGGCCGTGGCGATGATGGCGTTGCCGGCAGACGGGACGGCGCTGATCGAACCGGTGACGGTGACCGTGTCGCCGTGCGTATCCACGTCGGCGCCGCCGACCCCCCCGGTGAACGTGGCGGTGCCGAGGGTGACCCCGGCGCCCAGGTCCACGGTCCCGGCGGCGGCAGTCAGCGTCTCGAAGGCTCCGGCGGCGGCATCGAGCGTGGCGCCGGCAACTACGCTGGCGTTGGCGATGGTGGCCGTGGCGCCGGCGGCGATGGTCGTCGTACCGCCGGTGACGCTGAGCGTGCCGATGGCGGCGTTGGCGCCGGCCTCGATCTGCGTGCTGGCTGCGCTGTCCATGGTGTCGGCGGTGACGGTGGCCCCGGAGCCGAACGTGGTGGTGCCGGCGCTCAGATCGAGCGTCCCGGCCTGGACCGGGCCCGTCAGGGTCAGCTCACCCGCCCCGATCTTGCCGAGGGTGCTGGCGGCGGTGCCCGCGACGGAACCCGAGAAGGCGGTCGAGGCGCCGTTCTGCCCAACCGAGAGGGTCCCACTCCCGAGCAGGACCGTGCCCCCGCCGGCCAGCGAACCGATGGTGGCCGAGAGGTTGTTCACGTCGAGGGTCGCCCCCGCGGCAATGGTGACCGGGGAGCCGCTGGGGAGCGCTGTACTGGCCGACCCGCCCCCCGCCCCAAGGGTGAACCCGGGCAGGAATGTGTTGCGAGAAGTCGTCGTGGCGTAGTTGGTCTGGGTGTCCAGCAGAGACCAGTTCAGGTTGTCGTTGCTGGCCTCGATCGTCCAGGACACGGGGTCCCTTTCCGTCGCATCGTTGGCGGTCGCCCAGTTGTACTTGTCGGCGCGGACAGGGGAGGGGAAGTCGAGCAGCAGCGCCCCGGCGTCGAAGTTCAGCCACTTGGTCGCCGTACTCCCGTCCACCGCCATGCCGGGTCCCTCGTTCCCGGGGCTGCTGCCGCTGACGTTGGACGCGGTGGCGCCGGGGGTGTAGTTGTGGATCCAGTCGGTGCCCGAGTAGTTGAAGAAGAACTCCAGCTCCGAAAGTTGAACTATTCCGGGGATGCTGTTGCCGCGCAGTTTGGTCGGCGTGAAGCGGTAGTACTCGTAGGCGGGCACCGAGGTGACATCCAGGCGCAGCGTGCCGCCGTTGATGTCGGTCGCCCCCGTGTAGGTGCCTTCACCGGCCAGCGTGAGGATGCCGTTGCCCTCCTTGGCCAGGGCCCCACTGCCCGAGAGGGTTCCCTCGAAGGTGCTGCTGGCGCCTGCGCCGCCCACGGCGAAGGTGGTGGCGTTCTGAAGCTCGATGGTCCCCTGGCCGGCCAGAGCGTCGACCGTGGCCGTCCCGCCGAACTGGGCCGTCTGCCCGCTGTTGACGGTCAGGAGGCCGATGCTGCCGGCGTCGGCGACGAAGGCGCCTCCCGCCACCGTGGCGGCGGCGATGTGCGTCGTGCCGCCAGCCAGGGTCGTGGTGCCGGCGGTCACCGTCAGGGCGCCGACCGTTCCGCTCGCGCCCGCCGAGAACTGGGTCGTGCCGCCGCTGTTCAGGGCGTCGATGTCGAGGGCGTTCGCCAGATGCGCCGCTCCGGTGACGGTCACCTGGCCGGCCGTCAGACCGCCGGCCGCCGCCTCGAGCGTGCCGCTGGTGTTGACGGCGACGGTCGTGGCGACCGTCAGCGGGCCGCCGGCCTGCAAGGTCAAGGAGTGATCGTAGGCGCTGCCGTCGCCCAGTGTCAGCGAGTTGATGCTCCGCGGCGCGGCCGGGCCGGTCACCGCGGCGTCATTGGGCGGGGCGATGACCACATCGGTGTCCGGCCCGGGGGCGATGTAGCCGTCCACCAGACCGCTGAGCTGGACCGTGGTGTCGGTGTAGCTGACGGCCCCGCCGCTCCAGCCAAACTGGTCCCAGTTCGAGGCGATGTCCCACGAGCTGTTGCCGTCCGTCCAGTTCGAGACCGTGCCGCTGGTGGCGGTCGCTCCGTAATCGATGGTCCATGGCGCGTTGGCGGTCAGGTCGCCCGTGAACGTGATGATGTCGTAGGTTTGCCCGGTCGGGTCGGTGTTGTCGAGGTTGACCAGCCGGAGGACGGGGCTGCCGGTGACCGCCAGGTCGCCGTTCACCTGGATGTGGTCGCCGCCGCCCGCCGACAGTTCCCACTGGTAGGCGCTGCCGGCTTCGAAGGTCACCGTGTTGTTGATGGTCAGTTCGCCGACGCTGGCACCGGGCCGGGCCGTGCCGCCATCACCAAAGGACACCGTGCCGGCGATCGTGCCCGTGCCCCCCAAGGCGCCGCCGGAGTGGACGCTGACGGTGGTGTCCGCCAGGCTCCCAGCCACATTGACCGTGCCGCCCTGCACCGCCGTGGGGCCGGTGTATGTGTTGACGGCGCTCAGCGTCAGCGTCCCGGCCCCGGTCTTGCTGAAGCCGCCGCCTGCGCCACTGACCACGGCGGCGATTGTCATGTCGCCGCTGCCGCCGATGGTGTTGTCCGTGCCGGTCAGAGTCAGTGAGGAGAGAACGGCCATCGGGTTGGCGCCGCTGCCCGTTGGCCCCACCACGGTGATCGCCGGGGCCGAGGTGTAGCCGCTGCCGGCACCGGTAAGCTGCAGCGTGAGAACCTTGTTGTAGTTCGCAGTATATGAGCCGCTGGCTCCGCTGCCGCCCCCGCCTGTGAAGCTCAGGACGCCGGAACCCGTGGTGGTATAGCCACTTCCCTCATTGGTGTAGTAGATGCCCGCCAGGCCGTCGGCCAGGGTCGCGGCCGCCGCGTTGTTGTTGACCAGCGAGCCGCCCGCCAGGGTGATCGGTTCGTTGACGGTCCGGCCGTCGAGGTCGACGATGCCGGTGCCGTCAACCTGCGTGCCGCCCACGCCGACATTGACCGCATGGCGGCCGCCGAAGCCCAGACCGGCGTCGTGGCCCAGCTTCAGTGTCCCATCCGAGACCGTGGTCTGCCCGGCATAGGTATTGGCGCCGGAGAATGTCTGGGATCCGGCGCCGACCTTGGTCACCGCCAGGGTGCCGTTGGCGTCGCCGAGTGCGCCGCTGAAGGTGCCATCGAGGCCGAGAGCGCCCACCTCGACGGTCGTGGTGCCGCCGCCGCCCGCCTTGTTCAAGTTGGCCGTGCCGGCGAGGCTGCCAAGCGAGAGTGTGCCGTCGGCGAAGTTGAGGGTCGTGGCGTAGTCCAGCACCCAGGCCGCGGCGGCGCTGCCGCTGTCGGCGCTGCGGAAATCCAAGGTATTGCTGCTGGAGTTGGTCCAGACGCCGGAGAACCCGCTGTTGTCGCCGTAGAGGTGGAGCGGCTTGGCATTGCCCGTCCAGCTTGTGATGTCGCCGCTGCCGCTGATGTTGCCCGTGAGGGTCATTTCCTGTTCATTCCTGAGGGCCGACGAAGTCCCCGCCTGGGCGATGATCGGGTAGGCCAGTGTGAAGCCGGTGCCGCAGGAGAGGGTGCCGCCCGCCAGGGTTACGGTGCCGGTGCCGAACGGGCCGTTCAGGATGGCGCCGCCGCTGGTGACGGTGCTGCCCGTCGGCGAGGCCGTCCCGCCCGCCAACACGGTCCCCCCGGAATAGGTGCTGGTCGTCGAGGCCGTCCAGCTCCCCGTCCCCGTCTTGATGACCGCCACCGTGCCCGCCGCCGAATCCTGGATCGTCCCGGCAAATGTCGAGTCGCCGTTGCCCGCGCCCAGGGTCAGGGTGACATCCTGGCCGGACAGGTTGTCGATGGCACCGATGCCGTACAGCGAGCCCACTGTCAGGTCGAAGCCGTTCAGGTTGACGCTGGCGCCGCCGGTGATGTTGAGGGTGTTGGAGGCCGAGCCGAGCGCCGCGCCGCTGCCCACGGTCAGGGTGCCGCCGCTGACGGTCGTCGAGCCGCTGAACGCATTGGCTCCGCTGAGCAGCAGTTCGCCCGCGCCGCTCTTATACAGCCGGATCGGGTCGCTCCCGTTGTTCACGATCGCCGAGGCCACCTCGAACGACTCCTCGCTGTGCTGATGCACGATCAAGTCCCGCCCGCTGTTGTTGGTGGCCCCGCTGGTGAGGCTGCCGCCGACGATCCGCGACCCCGCCGTGGCGACGGTGTCGGCAACCAGGATGGCGCCGTTGTTCACGGTCAGGGTCTTGCCGTTCAGATCGAGCGTACGGGCCGCGTCATCGCCCAAGCGCAGTGTGCTGATGCCCGTCGAGGCGGCCAGGGTGGTATCGCCCCCGGTCAGATTGGCATGCCCGGTCAGCGTCGTGGCGGTGCTCGGTGTGTAGAACCCCGGCTCCGCCCCGGTCACGTAGGCGTTGCCGGCGTCCTTGAGCGCCCAGGTGTCGCCGCCGACCGTGGCATACGCCTGGCTCTGGCCGCCGACCAGCAGCGAGCCGGCGGTGCCCGTGCTCGTGGCGAAGGACGCCCCGGCCGACAGGTCGAAATCAACCGTGCTGCCGCCGTTACGGGTCAGCGCCCCGACGTTCAGCGCCAGGGTGCCGCCGCCGCCGGCGTCCAGGCGCACCGTGCCAAACGAGTTCTGCGCCAGCGTGAGCCCGTTGAACCGTTGCGTGTTGGCCGCGCCATCCGCGCCGGTGACCTCCAGCGAACCGCTCAGCCAGTAGCTGGACCAGTTCCAGCCGACCGTGGAACCCAGGTTGAGCGCCGAGCTGTTGGTCGCCGAGTTGATGATGTTGTCGGTCGGAGCGCCCGCCGCCGAGAAGTCCAGCGCCAGCGTCCCGCCGTTGACCGAGGTCGCCCCCGTGTAGGTGTTGGCCCCGCTCAAGGTCACGGTGCCCGCCCCGTTCTTGGTGAACGTCCGCACCCCGCCGGACTCGCCCAGGTTCGCCAACACACTGCCCGAGTAGGCCGTGTAATCGCCGGTCGCGGCCAGCGTACCGGCCATGACCACCGGCGCCCCGCCGGACGAGTTCCCAATGGTCACCGCCCCCGACTGGTGCGACTTGCCGTTCAGGTCGAGTGTCCCGCCGTTCAACACCAGCGGCGCGCCGCCCAGCGACGACCACGAACCGAAGGTGACCCCGCTCACCGCTCCCGTCGTGTCCGCCGACAGCGTGACCTGGTTCGGGCCGTTGATCGCGGCAATGATGCTGTTGCCCGCAACCCCGCTCCCGACTGCCGTCTGCCCGACAACCAGGCCCGAGCTGTCAGTCACGGCCAGAACCCTCGTCCCGCTGCCGGCCGTCGCCCCGGCGTCGCTGACCGCATCCCCGGCCTGCACCGAGACCGTCCCCGCGTTGACCGTCAGTATCGCCGAACCGTCCTTCGACGCGGCATTCGGCAACGTGGTGAAGTAATTCGCACCCTCCAGGTTCAGCGCGCCGCCGCCTTCCTTGGTGACCGCCAGCCGCCACCACTGCGGGGCAATCGAGCCGGAAAGCGTGGTGTCCCCCTCGCCGCCAAAGGTCAGCGAACCGTGATTCGATGAGGTGATCAGGCGGGTGATCGTCAGCGTCCCGCTGTCCGACTGGACACGGTTGGGAGAGTCGCTGCCGAAGTTGATGCCGCCGTCCCAGGTGTTGTCGCCTGACACGTTCCGCAGGGCGCCATTGCCCGACAGCCCGCTCGCGTTCAACGACAGCCACTCCCCCGACACCGTGATCCCGCCCTGCATCTCGAGCGTCGCCCCGTCGGCCACCGTCGTGCCGCTCGACGTGCTGCCAAGTGCCTGGGCATGACGGACGTTCAGCGTCCCGCCGCTGATGTAGAAACTGGAGGTGAAGGTGTTGGCGGCGGTGAAAGTCAGCGTGCCGCTGCCGTCTTTCGAGAAGCCATTGTCGCCGTCGATCGCCCCTTCGACCGTGATGTTGCCCGCGCCGCCCAGAATCAGTTCGCGGCCGCTGCTGCGGTTGATGCCGCTGGCGATGGTCAGGGTCCCGGCGTCGGAACGAATCGAGGAATTGTTCCCGCCGAGGACGATTGGTCCGGTCAGCCGATTGTCCCCGGACAGGTTGCGGATCGCTCCCCCGTTGGAGATGCCGCTGCCATTGAAGGTGATGCCCTCCGCCACGGTCAGCCCGCCCTGCAGTTCGAGGGCGGCGTTGTTGCTGATGAACGTGCCCCCGGCCGTGGTGCCCAGAGCATTCGCGTGCCGGATGTTCAGCACGCCGGAGCTGACGCTGGTCCCACCCGCGTAGCTGTTGTCGCCAGCCAGCGTCAGCGTCCCCGACCCGGACTTGGTGACTCCCCAGGCGCCGCCCGTCTCCCCGATGTCCCCGTCAACCCACAGGTCGCCGCCGCCTGAGGTGGTCGAGAAGGTTCGCGTCGCGTTGAGCGTGAGGTCCAGCCCGATGGTCTGCAGCGACGTGCTGCTGTTGGCCACGTTGCCGCCCAGCACGATCCCGTTGCCGGTCAGCGTGTAGGCACCAGCCCCGGCGTTGAAGGTCAGCCCGTTGAACTGGGTTCCGACTCCGAGGTCGTTGTCCGGGGTCAGGCGGGGGCTGGCGCCGAAGAACAGGACATCGTTGGCCAGAGGTGCGCTCCCGCCCCAGTTGGCCCCGGTCTGCCAGAGATCGTCCCCTCCGCCGCCGTTCCATGTCTTGTTCGCCGCCAGCACCGGGGCTGCCAGCGCCAGGGCGCAGACGGCGGCCAGGATCACCGCATGCCGACGACGCGTCGCCGGTTCGTTGCCGCCTGCGGCGGTCCCCGGCCGGACGCCCATTCCCAGTCGGCGCCCGCTCCCGGCCGGCCCGCGCCGTCCATGACGATGACTGCCGTTCATGGCCACCCTCCGATCCCTGTTGGTGTTCACTGTCACGACAAATCCCATTGGGACAGAGTGATCCCGAATTCAGCGCAGCGGCTCCAGCCCCTTCGCGTCGAAGACCGGCATAGCGCCGCTGCCGTAGGCGAAACTGCTCACGTTGCCCCAGATGCCGTGTGGGGGACTGACCGCGCGCACGACGTGCCCGTCGAGCATGGCGAAGTTCAGCCCGCCGGGATGCGTGTAGGCCGCGGCCGGCACCTGGCACTGGATGTAGTTCGGCAGCGCGCCGATGGACAGCACGACATTCCAGAAGTCGCCGGGGTTGCCGTTGTAGGTGTTGCTGCCGATGGTCGAGTAGTTGGGGCCGCCGCCGTTGAGGGTTCCGGAGCATTCGGTCAGCAGGATGACGTCGGCCGGCGAGGCGGTGGTGTTCAGCAGTTGCGGGCCCGGCGTGCACAGATTGCGCCACTGCAGGTTGCCGGGGGCGTGTCCGTGCGCCTGCAGCAGATACAGCCCCGCGTAGGTCACCACGTTCGACTTGGTGCCGTAACGGTCCTCGGGGCAGAAGTACGGGACCTTCGGGGTCGCCGTCACGCTCCCGATCCCCGCGTTGAAGGTGTCGTAGCTGGCGTACAACGGGTTCTGGGCCGCGTAGTCGTTGACCAGGAAGGCATAGTGATTGCGGGACGCGGTCTCCCAGGCTTTCATCGGCGCAAACGGCGAGGCGTTGACCCCGCTGTCCAGCGAGTTGGTCTGGTCGCCGCGGGTGGCCAGCACCGGATAGCAGTCCGTGTCGGTCGCGTACAGCCCCAGTGCGACCGTGCACTGCCGCAGGTTGTTGGTGCAGGCGGCGGCCAGGCCGGTGGCGCGCGCCCGCTTCAGCGCCGGCAGCAGCAGCGACGCCAGCACGGCGATGATCGCCACGACGACCAGAAGTTCAATGAGGGTGAAGGGCCTCCGCACCGGGGGCTACTCCTGCATCTTGTCCAGCAGTGTGCGCAGCTGTTCCCAGTTGTCGCCGGTGTTCAGGGCGCCGTCGGAGGCCCGCACCGTGCTGAGGGCGTAATCGAAGGCCGCGCGCGAGAGGCGGCAGGCGACGTGGCCGTCGGCGTAGAGCAGGTTCCAGGCCGGGGTGCCGCTCTGGTGCGCGACGTCCACCGGCCGCCACAGCGTGATCAGGTCGGTGGTCAGCGGCGCCTTCTCGGGGAAGTCCTCCAGCCGGGTGTAGGCGGGCAGGTCGCCCCAGTCGGGGCCGTGCCCGGCCACGCTGGTGTTCTTGACGTTGGGGTTGTAGTTGTAGCCGGTCCGGATGCTCAGACCGAACGGGTCGCTCCAGCGCGGCAGAAGCGTGGCGAGCATGAAGTCCGCGTACTTCCCGGCCGGGCAGTACAGCGCGCGGACGTTGCCCAGGTATCCGTCCGTGTAGATTTTGCCCAGGTTCAGCGGGTACTGCCGGCCCGCGGCGTAGTTGACCTGGTAGGTTACCCACGGATGGTAGTACGGATGGCTGCCGTACCACCAGCCGGTCACGCCGTAGCGCCACTTGTCGTCGCCGACCCCGCTGGAGAACGGCGGGATGACCCCGTTCTCGTTGTCGGCGTAGGCGGCCACGGCAATGCCGATCTGCCGCAGGTTGCTCGAACAGGCCGCCCGCAG
>MVZH01000013.1 GCA_002068325.1 Lentisphaerae bacterium ADurb.BinA184
GGGGGTGTGGGCATGGCGCCTGACTCCGTACGATCGGGGCTGGGCGGCATCCTGCCGTCCGGCCGGTGAAATCCGGTTCAGCACCCGGCTAATGTAGCGCCATTTCCGTGCTACAGGAAGCAGATGCGGGTGATGCAGTCGTCAAAGGTCTCGCGGCCGCTGAGGATATCGATTTCGACGCGCAGGTAATAGACGGGCAGGTCGCGGCGGTCGAGTTTGGGGAAACGGACCGCGTCCTTCTCGGTAGTCAGCACGAGGTCGGCCTGGCGGCTGAGGCTGGCATTGATGAAGTTGATGACCTCGCGCTGGTCGTAGCGGTGGTGGTCCACATAGCGTTCGCAGTGCACGAGTTCGCCGCCGAGCTGGCGCAGGAAGGCCTCGAAGCTTTCCGGGCAGGCGATGGCGCAGATGGCGGCCAGGCGTTTGCCGCGCAGGGTCTCCAGGTCGTGTCGCTCGCCGGTGTAGACATCCACCAGGTGGCGCGGCCGGTGGGTGCACTCGATGATCTCGGCGCGCGGGTTGTGCTTGCGGATGAAGGTCCGCAGATGGCGGACGGAGGGGCTGCCGTTGCACTTGGTGAGGAAGACGAAGTCGGCGCGGCGG
Organism: Lentisphaerae bacterium ADurb.BinA184; assembly: GCA_002068325.1. Lineage (GTDB taxonomy): Bacteria > Verrucomicrobiota > Lentisphaeria > Oligosphaerales > MVZH01 > MVZH01. The sequence continues at coordinate 604 of MVZH01000013.1, forward strand.
ACGTTCTTGATGGGTTCGCGCAGGAAGCCGCGCGGCAGCAGGTGGTGGTTGTGGAACGGATTGGTCGCATCAACCAGCAGGATGTTCAGCCGTGGCCTCAGGGCCAGGTACTGGTAGCCGTCGTCGAGCAGCAGGGTGTCGCAGCCGAGCTGGCGGATGGCGTACCGGCTGGCCTTGACGCGATCCTTGTCGACGAGGACGCAGACGTCGGGCAGGTTGCTGGCCAGCATGTAGGGTTCATCGCCGCCCATGGCGGAGTCCATGAGCAGGCGTTTGCCGTCGGAGACGCAGCGCGGCGGGATCTCGCGGTCGGGGTGCCGGAACATGTCGCGCAGCCGTTCCGGCAGGGGCCGGCGCTTGCTGCGGTAGCCGCGGCTGAGTACGGCCACCTTGCGGCCCTTGGCGGCCAGGGTGCGTGCGAAGACCTCGACAACGGGGGTCTTGCCGGTGCCGCCGACGGTGAGGTTGCCGATGCTGACGACCAGGCAGCCGGGCGTGTGCCGGCGGAGCAGGCCCTCGTTGAACAGGGCCAGCCGCAACTGCACGGCGCCGCGGTAGCCGCGGGACAGCACGAAGAGCAGGACGCGCAGGGCGCGGTCAAGCCGGCCACGGCAACGACCTTCGAGCAGGTCGATGACGTAGGCCTCCGCCTTCTCGCCCAGTTCACTCAGTGTCATGGGTCGGATGCCGGCGGGCCGCGCCGCCGCGGGGATCGGTTAGGCCTGGCGCATGGTTTGGATCAGTTCCTCGAACCCCTTGCTCTTGAGGACGGCGCGGTACTGGCTGATGTAGGTCTTGAGGAAGCTGACGCCATCAATGACGACGTCGTAGATCAGCCACTGGCCGTCGGCCCGCTCCACCAGCCGGTAATCAATCGCAAAGGCGGCGTCCCGCGCCACCAGGCGTGTCCTCACGTCCGCCTTGCCGGCCTTCTCGGTGAGGCCGGTGAACTCGACGGTCTCGCCCTCGTAGTGCACGACCTTCGAGGCGTAGCTGTTCAACAACAGCCGGCGGAACTCGCCGGTGAACGTGGCCTGTTGCTCGGCGGACAGGCCGGCCCACTGCTCCCCCAGCACCAGGCGGCTCATCAGCCGGAAGTCAAAGGCCCCGTCAACCAGCCCCTCGATCTTCGCCAGCTTGGCGGCCTCGTCCGCGTCGCCGCTGCGGGCCACGGCCAGGACATCGTCAGCCAACCGGCGCATCACGGAGTCGGCCGACCCCGCCGCCGACTCCCCGGCCGAGGCGCCCCCGGCCATCAACGCCGCCAGCACCATCCCGGTCAACCACACGCGCATGTTCTGACCCCCTGACTGTAAAGGGTTGGGGAAAGCGCAACTATACTCCGACTCGGCCAAGATGCACGGGCTCCGGCGCGGTATGACCGGCCGCCGGCCCGCGGGTTCCCGCAGGGCCGCCGCGGGCATGCCTGGCCCCCGTCCCGGCGGCGGCACGAACCGGCCGGCGCGGCGACGCGGAGTTGACCGCCCGCGGGCACGGGCTATCTTCCCGTCCTGTTCTGTGCCTGGGGGCGACCGCCAGGCCGGCGGCCCCTCGCACCGGTGCCGCCTCCCGCACGCAACACCGGAGCCGCGCGAGGGCCTGACCCCCATGAGCAACCCTGTCCCCAAGACGAATCCTGCCGCCCCGTCCACCTGGATCCACCAGTACGGCGCCTGGGTCACCCGGCACGCGGTCCCCATCCTCGCCGCCTTCGCCGTCCTCGTCGCCGCCGCCCTCTACGCGGCCCGCGGATTCTACCTGGACGCCTCCAGCGAATCGCTGCTCCTCGAGACGGACCGCGACCTGGCCCTGTACCGCGAGATCGCCGCGCGCTTCGGCAGCCAGGAGTTCGTGTTCATCACCTGCACCCCGCAGGCCGGCGATGCCTTTGCGCCCGAGACCCTCGACCTGCTCGGCCAGATGCGCGCCGACCTCCAGGCCCTCCCCGCCGTCCGCCAGGTGCATACCCTGCTGGACATCCCGCTGCTGCGCTCGCCCCCCGTGCCGCTGGCCGATGTCATCGACAACATCAAGACCCTCGAAACCCCCGGCGTCGACCACCGCCTCGCCCGCACCGAGATCCTCGAGAGCGAGGTCTACGGCGAGCAGATGATCAGCCGCGACGGGCGCACGACGTCGCTGCTCATCACACTCGAAGACAACCCGGAGCTGGATGCCCTGCGCCGCCAGCGCAACCTCGTCCTCGCCCTCCAGGCCAAGGGCGAAGCCAGCGCCGAACAGGCCCGATGGCTCGACGAGGTCCGGCCCCAGTACGTCCAACTGCAACGCGACGCCAACCGCCGCCAGCACGAACTCATCGTGGCCGTCCGCGGCGTCCTCGACCGCTACCGCGGCCGCGCCGACATCCGCCTCGGCGGCGTCCCCATGGTCGCCGACGACATGATCGAGTACGTGCGCAGCGACCTGCGGGTCTTCGGCATTAGCATCGTCGCCTGCATCGTCGTCACCCTGGCCGCCTTCTTCCGACGCCTGCGCTGGCTGATCCTGGCCGCCCTGTGCTGCGGGGTGTCCATCATCTTCATGTTCGGGTTCCTCGGCCTGGTCGGGTGGCCTGTCACCGTCATCTCGGCCAACTTCGTGTCCATCCTCCTGATCATCACCATGTCGCTGGTGATCCACCTGATCGTGCAGTACCTGGAGATTGTCCGTCAGGATCCCGCCAGGGCCGTCCGCGAGGTGGTCGTCCAGACGGTCGCCTTGAAGTGGACGCCAGCCCTGTTCTGCAGCCTGACCACGATCGCCGGGTTCTCCTCGCTGGTATTCTGCAATATCAAGCCGGTCAAGGACTTCGGACTCATGATGTGCATGGGGCTGGTGATCGCGCACACGGTCTCCTTCCTCCTCTTCCCCGCCCTGCTGGCGCTGTTCCCGCGCACCACCGCGTCCGGCGGCATCGATGTGGGCGGCCGGCTGACCCGTGTCATGGCCGGAGTCATCGAGCGGCGCGGAGGCTGGATCGTCCTCGCCACCGTCCTCGCCATCGCCCTCATCGTTCTCGGCGTCAACCGCCTGACCGTCGAGAACAGCTTCATCAACAACTTCCACCGTTCGACCGAGATCTACCGCGGCATGACCTTCATTGACCAGGCCTTCGGCGGCACCACACCCCTCGATGTGCTGGTCCGCATCCCCCAGGCCGCCGCGGACAACGCCCCCGCCGCCGCCGCGCCGGCCGCCGCCGACGCCGCCGACGACCTCGCGGGGTTCGAGGAGTACGACGAGCCCGAGGACTCCGCGACCTACTGGTACACCCCGGAACGGCTCGACCTCGCCCGCCGCGCCCATGCCTGCCTTGAACAGACCCCGCACGTCGGCAAGGTCCTGTCCATCGAAACCCTCATGCGCGAGGTCGCCAAACTCAACGGCGGCAAGCGCCTCGAAGGCTTCGAACTCGCCATCCTCATCCAGAAACTCCCGCCGTTCGTGCGCGACCTCCTCGTCACCCCCTACGTCTCCGCCGAGGAGAACCAGCTCCGCCTCACCGCGCGCGTCCGCGACTCCGACCCCGACCTGCGCCGCCAGCCCCTCCTCGACCAGCTCCGCACGGACCTCGACGCGGCGCTCGCCCTGCCCGCCGGCAGCCTCGCCGTCAACGGCGTCACGGTCCTCTACAGCAACATGCTGCGCAGCCTCTACCGCTCGCAGATCCTGACCATCGGCATCACCTTCCTGATCCTGCTGGTCATGTTCCTCGTGCTCTTCCGCTCGTTCAAACTCTCCCTCATCGTCCTGTTCCCCAACCTGATCGCCTCCCTGTCCGTGCTGGCGATCATCGGCCTCGCCGGCCTGCCCCTCGACCTCATGACGATCACCATCGCCTCCATCAGCATCGGCATCGCGGTGGACGGCACCATCCACTACCTCTGCCGGTTCCGCCAGGAGTTCGCGGCCAACGGCCGGTACCTGGCCGCGATGCGGGCCTGCCACGACACCGTCGGCCGCGCGATGTCGCTGACCTCGATCACGATCATCCTCGGGTTCAGCATCCTCACCCTCTCGAAGTTCGTCCCCACCGTCCTCTTCGGCGCCCTCACCGGCGTGGCCATGGTCATGGCCTGGCTGGGCGCCCTCGGGCTGATGCCGTGGATCATCCTCCGGCTTCGCCCCTTCGGGCCGGAGCCGGCCGCGCACGGGCAGGGGCCGTCGTCGGCGCCGCACGACGCCGCGCGGTGACGCCACGCGCCTGAGGGGGAGGCGAGGGCGGGCGGGGATGCGGGGGCGCGGCCGCCCGCGAGTCTTGGGGGCGGCGGATCAGTTCGTCTTCACGAGCTCGAACACGGGATCGCGGGCGAACTGCTTGGCCTGCCGCAGGCGGCGCGGCTTCTCGTAACTGACGGTGTAGACGTCGCCGGCCTGGCCGTCGAGTTCGAGCACCACAGGATCCGACCGAACCGTCTCGTGGTAGTCCTTGCTGATCGGCCAGATGACCGAGTACCGCACCGAGATGCGGTGGGGCCCCGGAAGCAGGTGCAGTTCGGTGGGCAACCCGGCCAGGCGCGCCACGCTCATGGCCGGCGCCGCGCCGTCCACCCGCAGCAACGTGACTTCCTCGGGCAACTGCAGGCGGACGACCTCCGACGTGGCCCGCGCCCCGCCGTCGTACCCCTGGTAACGGTTCGTCGTCCGGCATCCGGCCAGCGCCAGCGCCGCCACCAACACCCTGAACGCCCGCGTCAACCGCTTCGCCTGCATGGACTGTCCTCCGTGGGAATGCCCCGCCGCCTCGCGCGACCGCCGCGCCACGCACGCCGGCCTATTCCAAGTTCAGCTCGTAGTACTTGTTGACCTCACCGTCGAGGCGGAAGGTGGTCACGATGAGGGCGACGCGGATCCACATGCCGTTGCGCACCTGCCGCCAGTACATGGCGCGCGGGTCGCTGTCCACCTCGACGGCGATCTCCTTGCGGCGCGGCAGCGGATGCATGAGGATGGCGTTGCGCTTCAGCAACCGCAGGTGCTCGGCCCGGAAATGGTACTTCGTGCCGTTGTCCTTGTCGCCTGCCCCGGGGACATTGCCCCACTCGTCCTGCAACCGCGTCATGTAGATGGCGTCGGCCTCCGGGATGACCGACTCGAAGTCCTCGCGCACCTCGTACTTGACCCCGGCCTCGTCGAGCTGCTGCAGGACGTCCTCGCCAATCTGCAGCGGCTTGGCGGCGACGAAGTACTGCTTGACGTCCGTGTAGTTGGTCAACAGCCAGGCCAGCGAGCGCACGGTGCGGCCGCGCAGGAGGTCGCCGACGAACACCACCGTCTTGCCATCAATGCCGCCGAGCCGCTCGAAGCTGCGCTGCAGCGTGTAGATGTCCAGCAACGCCTGAGTCGGATGCTGATCCTTGCCGGAACCGGCGTTGATGATCGGCACCGGGCGCTCGGTGTTCGAGAGCAGCCAGGCCATGTGCTCGGCCAGGCCCTGCTGCGGGGTGCGCATGATGAGCAGGTCGAAGTACGAACTGAAGGTCCGAATGGAGTCTTCAATGGACTCCCCCTTCAGCTCGCTCGACGTCGCCGGATCCCGAACCTCGGCCGCCTTGATCCCGATGATCTGGCAGGCGGCGTAGAACGACAGGAAGGTGCGGGTGCTGGGCTGCGAAAAGTACAGCATGGCCCGCTTGTGGTCGAGCAGGCCGTTGAGAAAATGCATGCCGTCCTTGCTCTTGGCGATGCGGCGGATGCGCGTGGCCAGCCCGCACAGGTCGTCCAGCATGCCGCGGGTGAACTGCTGCGCAACCAGCGTGTGGATCGGCCGGCCGCCGTCGTTGAACAGGCTCGCCTTGCGGCGGACATCCAGCCCCTGCAGGCCGTCCCACGAGAGATGGCTGAAGCGGTAATCTTTCGGCATCGGCGGCGGCTCCTACCAACGGGCGGTCAACTCCTACAGGCCGGTCTTGCAGGCCAGAATCACCTTCGAGGGCGCCCCGCCGCGGCTCAGGCCAGGGTCGCCACCATCACCGCCTTGATCGTGTGCACGCGGTTCTCCGCCTGGTCAAACACCTTCGAGAAGGGGGCCTCGAACACCTCGTCCGTGACCTCCAGCGCGCCCAGCTCGCGCGTCAGCTCGGTCTCATGGTTGTGGAAGGCCGGCAGGCAGTGCAGGAAGATCAGCCGGCCGTCGTCGAGATGGCCGCTGCGGCGCATCATCGCCATGTCAACCTGGTAGGGCCGCAGCAACCGCAACCGCTCCTCGAAGGCGTGCTCCTCGCCCATCGAGACCCACACGTCCGTGTAGATGACGTTGGCACCCACCACGGCGCGGGACGGGGAGTCCGACATCGTGACGCGGCTCCCGTTGGCGGCCGCCACCTCGCGGCAACGCTCCAAACCCTCCGCCCCCGGCGCCAGCTCGGGGGGACTGCAGACCACGAAGTTGACGCCCGCCTTGGCACAGCCCAGCATCAACGAAAGGCTGACGTTGTTGCGGCCGTCGCCGACGAAAACCACCTGCAGCCCGCGCAACCGGCCGAACGTCTGCTTGATGGTCATGAGGTCGGCCAGGATCTGCGTCGGATGGGCGTCGTCGGTCAGCCCGTTCCACACCGGCACCCCGCTGTAACGGGCCAGCTGAACCACGTTGTCGTGGGCAAAACCCCGGAAGAGAATCCCGTCGAACATCCGCCCCAACACCCGCGCCGTGTCGGCGACCGACTCCTTGCGGCCGAAATGGATGTCGCTCTTGCCCAGGTACTCGACGTGCGCCCCCTCGTCAAAACAGGCCACCGTGGCGGCGCACCGCGTCCGCGTCGAAGCCTTCTCGAAAATCATGGCCACGCTGCGGCCGCGCAGATACTGCCGCGCCCGCGGCGACCGCGCCGCCTTCTTGCGCTTCAACGCCTCCGCCAGGGCGATCAGGTCGAGCATCTCCCGGTCGCTGACATCCTCGAGCGTCAGCAGACTGCGACCGCGCATACAGGGCTTGACCGAACTCGTGCTCACGGCATGTCCTTGGCTATCTCGGCGGGCAGGCTGCCCGTCGGAATCATACTGTAACCCCTCGACAGGACGTTTCCCACCCGCCCCGCGCCGACCGCCAGAACCCCCGGCGGATCCGCCCCGGTCCGGCTCCGACAACCGTGCAAAGCAAGGCCCTCCACGGCACCCAGCCACACCGAAACCATCCACCGTCCACCGTCCACCGTCCACCCCTCCGCCGTCCACCTTCAACCCTCCACCCCCGTTGCCCCCCGCCGCCCGCCGCCACAGGGGAGATAAAGGCAATTATTAGGACTGACCCCGGGGGCTTCCCCGGGGGCTTGACATGCGGCAATCCGCCCGTACCTTATCGCGATATGGCGTAACGCACGGGCGGTCGGGCGGCCCGAAACCGACCTGGCCGGCCAGCATCGGCGGGACGCAAGGCTTCCCGGGAGGACGAGATGGTCAGACTCGCGGGTATGACCCGGGCCGTCGCGACGGTTGCGGCGGCGCTTTTCGTGCTCGGCGCGTCCGGTCGTGCCGCCGACCTGCTGGCCGGCGGCGACCCGGCGCGCGAAATGTGGATGTCCGGCTTCGTCAAGCTCAAGGCCGGCGACGCCGCCGAGAAGGCCGGGAACACGATCGCGGCCGTCCGCCTGTACCGCGAGGCGCAACAGGTTTTCGAGGATGTCCAGCGGCAGTTCGCCGGCTGGCAGACCGGGCTGGTGACCTACCGCATCACCTACTGCGCCGAGCGCGTGCGCGCCCTGAACGCCGCACTGCCCGCTGACAACAAGGACATGACGCGCGAGCAGCTGGCGGCCCTGGTGGCGGCCCAGAAAGCCCAGATCAAGGAGCTCGAGGAACAGGCCTTCAGCGCCCAGGAGAAGGTGGAGGCCCTGACCGCCACCATGTCCACCACGACCGCCGCCCCGGCGGCCGGCGGCGCCGATGAGGTCGCGGCGCTCCGCGAGCAGGTCCGGCGCCTCGAAGAGGAGAAGAAGGCGTGGGCGGCCCGAGGCGCGGCGGAGGAGGAGCGCGACGCCTTGCGCGCGCGCATCACCGCCCTGGAAGAGGAAAAGCGTACGCTGGCGGCGCAGGCGGCCGGCCTCAAGGACGTGCAGGAACTGAAGCAGCTGGCCGCCGCCCTCGAGGGGAAACTGGCCGACCAGGCCCGCGCGCGCAACGAGTTGCAGGGGCAGCTCACGGCCCTGGTCGCCGAGCGCGAAACGCTCGGCACACGCCTCACCGCCATCACCACGCAACTGGACGAGCTGCGCGCCCTCGCCGAGCGCCTGCAGCGCGAGAACGACGCGTTGCGCAAGTAGCCCCGGCACGTCGCCCGCGCCGGCGAGACGGCCGGGCCCGGGCCGCGGCCGTCCCTCGGGAACCGCCCGCCCATGCCTGTCTTCTTCCCACCGTCCGCCTCGTTGCCCGCGCCGCGGGGGGCACGGGGCCGCCGCCCCCTTGCCCTGGTGGCTCTGGCCTGCCTGTGGCTGGCCGGGCCCGCGCTGGCCGAGCCGCCGTTGCCGGCCGGCGCTGAACCCTCGCCGCGGGCGCGTGAGGAGTGGATGAAGGGGTATGTCAAACTCGAGGAGGCCCGCAAGGTCGAAGCCGCCGGCCGCCACGCCGCCGCCGCCGACCTGTACGCCGGTGCCCTCGAGGTGTTCCGACGCGTCCAGGAACGCTATCCGGAGTGGAACGCCGCCCTCCTGCGCTACCGCATCCAGTACTGCGCCGAGCGCGTCGCGACCCTGCGGCAACAGGTCGCCGAGACCGCCCGCCCCGCCTCGGCGGACGACCTCAGGAAGCAGAGCGAGGCCCAGGCGCAGGACATCCGGCAGAAGGACGAGGAGATCCGCGACCTGCGCCGGCAGCTCGAACTGGCCGGCGAAGCCGTCGAGCGCGCGCGCCGCGAGGCCGCGCGCAATGCCGCGGCCAGCGAAGAGACCCAGACCCTGGTGAAGGAAAACCAGGCCCTCGCCACCCGGCTCCAGGCCTTCGAACAGCGTGTTGCCGCCCTGCAGGCGGAGAACGAGGGCCTGCGCGCCGACGCCTCGCTGGCCCAGACGGTCGAGCAGCTCAAGGCCCAGGTCGAGGTCGGCGCGGCCCGCCGCGCCGAGGCGGAAGCCGAGCTGGCCAAGGCGCGTGAAGCCTTGGCCCAGGCCCAGGAGCAACTCCGCCAGGCGGCCGTTCAGCGCGAGGCCCTCAAGGGTGAAGCCGCCGCCGCCGCCACGACGGCCGAGGCCGCCCGCACTCAGCTCGATGAGAGGGACCGACAGCTCCGCGAAAGGAGCGATGCCCTGGACGTCGCCAGCCGCGCGAGGCGTTCCGCGGAGGACGAGCTGGCCGCCGTGCGCGCCCGCCTCGAACAGGTCTCGCAGGCGGAAGCCCGCTCGCGTCAGGACGCGCAGGCGGCGGCGGAGGCCCGGGCGAAGGCTACCGCCCTGGCGGAGGAGTTGCTGGCAGCCCGGGGGCGGGTGGCGGCTCTTGAGGCGGAGGTCGCGCAGGCCCGCGAGAAGGCCGTACCCCAGCCTCCGACGGCTGAGCCGGCCGGCCCGACGCTGGAGGAACTGACGGCCAAGGTGGCGGCGCTCGAGAAGGAACGCGAGGCGTTGGCCGCCGTTGCCCGCACGAATGCCGAGCTCGCGGCCACCCTCAAGACGCGCGAGGACGAATTGCGGGCCGCGCGCGAGACCGCCGGCCGTCAGCAGAACGCCACCACCGACCAGGACCGGCGGATCGCCCGCCTGACCTTTGAAAACGAGGAGCTTCGCCGGGGGGCGCTCGAAACGCGGGCCGCCCTCGACACCGCGCGCGACAGCGAGAAGCGCCTCCTCGACCGGTCACGGGGTATGGACGCCGAGCTGGCGCAGGCCCAGGCGGCGCTCGAGCAGTCCCGCACCGCGGCGCGGCAGGCGGCCGAGGACGCCGCGGCCGCGCGCCAGGAACGCGAGCAGACGTCCGAGCGCCTGCTCAGCCAGCTGGCCCTGCTGCAGAAACAGGAGCAGGAGATCGGCCGTCTCGACGGCGAGAACCGGCAGATGCGCCAGCAGATCGCCAACCTCACCGCCGCCGCGCCCGTGCCTGCCGCCGCCGAGGAGGAGATGGCGACGTTGCGCAAGCGCGTCCAGGACGCCATGACCGGCGAGGAGTACCAGCGTCAGCGCTCCGCCGACCTCGAACGCAGGCTGGCGGCCAGCGAGGCGGCCGTCGAGTCCCTGCGCGCCGAGCTGAGGGGCGGCGCGGCGGCGGCCGGGGGCGGCGAGGCCGAGGGAGTCGCCGTGCTCCGCGCGCAGCTCGAACAGGATCGCGAGCAGATCCGACGGCTCGAGGCCAGACTCGCCGAGCAGACCGGGGAGACGGCACCGCCCACCGCCGCGTCTGCCCAACCGGCGGCCGCGGCCCCGGTGGACGCCGCCGCCCTGGTTCCCGGACTGTTGCGCAAGGGCATGACGGCCGAGAAGGAGGGCAACCTCGAAGCGGCGGCCTGGAACTACAAGGCCGCGCTCGAACACGACGCCAACAGCAAGCTGGCCCTGCAGCGCCTGGGGGCCATCGCGCTGCAACACGGAGACTCCGCCGCCGCGGAGGGCTACCTGCGCACCGCTTTCTACCGGGATCCCGACGACCTCGACACCCTGCTGCCGCTCGGGTACGCCTTGATCCGCCAGGAGAAGCCCGACCTGGCGGTCTCAACCCTGGCGCGGGCGGTGGCGATGGATGAGACGAACCCGACGGTGCACCGCCATCTCGGCGTGGCCTGCAGCTCGATTGGCTGGCGCGAGGCCGCCGAGGTGCAGTTCCGGCGGGCCCTGGCCCTCGATGGCAAGGATGCCGAGTCGGCGTTCAACCTCGCCATGCTGGTCGCCGCCAAGCCCGGCGGCGACAAGGCCGAAGCCCGGCGGTGGTACAAGCTGGCGCGCGAGAACGGCGTCGAAGGCGATGCCGAACTGGACAAGCATTTCGGCTACGCCGCGCCGTAGCGCCGCGGCCGGCGTCTGCGGCGCAAGGCACGAGCGTCCAGCGGCATGCTGTTGTCTGTCTGCCGCATTCTTTTCACCACGAAGGGCGCGAAGAGCACGAAGGGGGCGGAGACCGGAATGCGTGCTGCCGGCCTTGGGTGCCATGACGTCGTCCACGCCCGGTTCGGGTCTTCGATGGATCTTGATGACGCAGCCGGTGCGGGGTTCGGTTCCACGTCGGACACCATCCTTCGTGTTCCTTCGTGCCCTTCGCGGTGAACGGCTCAGACCAGGGAGAACGCCATGTACGACCTTGCCCGCCACTACGAGTCGCTCTACCGTTCCGTCACCCCGGCGTTCCGTTTCGCCGGACGTACCCGCGGCGACGTGCGCCGCTGGCAGGACGCCTTCCGTCCGCGGCTCGATGCCGCCCTTGGCCTCGACCTCATGCGGCGCGACCTGGCCGGGTACGAACCCGCGGCGCGGCGCCTGAAGCGCGAGGACTGCGGCGACCACGTGCGCGAAGAGTGGGTGATCCGCACCGAGCCCACCGTGCCGCTGCCCTTCTACCTGCTGCGCCCCAAGGGCCGCCGCGGCCCGCTGCCCCTGGTGCTGACCCCGCACGGACACAACCATCCCCACATCTACGCCGGGATCGCCCACAGCGCCGCTGAAGAGGAATCCATTCGAGAGGGCGAGCGCGACATCGCGGTCCAAGCCGTGCGCGAAGGCTACCTGGCCATTGCCCCGACCACCCGCGGCTTCGGCCAGACCCGCACCGCGGCCGACCTCAAGGAGGGCAAGGTCAGCTCCTGCCGCATCCAGCTGGTGCACGGGTTGCTGGTCGGGCGGACGCCCGTCGGCGAGCGTGTCTGGGACATGTCGCGGCTGATTGACTGGGCGGTGGCCAAGGGCGAGGCGGACCCACGGCGCATCGCCATCACCGGCAACTCCGGCGGCGGCACCGTGAGTCTCTTCGCGGCGGCCTGCGAGGTCCGCATCTCGGTTGCCGTGCCGAGCTGCTACTTCTGCACCTTCGCCGGCAGCATCGGCTCGATCTTCCACTGCGACTGCAACTACGTGCCTGGCATCCTGCGGTTGGGCGAGATGGACGACGTCGCCGGGCTCATCGCGCCGCGCCCGTTGTCCATCATCGCCGGCCGGGAGGACGGCATCTTCCCGATCCGGCACGTGCGCACCGCCTTCCGCCGGCTGCGGCGGATCTATGCGGCGGCCGGCGTCCCCGAGCGTTGCCAGCTCTATGTCGGCGACGGCGGGCATCGCTACTACAAGGCCGGGGCCTGGCCGTTCGTGCGGGAGCACTTCGGGGCCGGCGAGGGCTGATGCCGCTCCCCCCTGTAGCCGGCGGTCTCCGCCGGTAATGCGGGGAACCGGTGATCGGTGATCGGTGACCCGTGGGGCGTGATAGCCCCGGAGGGGCCGATGTATGTAGCCCCCGGTGCAACCGGGGGAACCATGCGACCACCCCATGCGTTGCGCCCCAAAGCGGGCGCGGGTGGCAAGGGGTGACACAACCGTGGGTCGTGGGTTGTGGATCCGGCGGTCGCCGCCGGTAACCTTGGTGCGGTCTCCGCCGGTGCGGTCTCCGCAAGTGATCGGGTATTGGGCTCAGCCCCCGAGGTTGAAGGTCACCTTCACGGCGTCGCGCGGCGGGACGGTGACGGCCTGTCCGGCGGCGGCGCCGGTGGCGGCGCGGGCGAGCACGGTGGTGGTCAGCGGGACGGGCAGCGGGTTCCAGGCGTAGACCGTGCGGGTGTGCTTCTCGGCCAGATCCATGGTCGCGGCGCCGGGGACGATGACCCCGAGGCGGCTGTCCAGGGCCCAGGCGAGTCCACCGCCGTAGACGAATTCGCCGAGGATGCAGTCGCTGCCCTGGTAGGAGGCCAGGAGCGTCTGGTCGTGCGGGTTCTCGTACGCCAGATAGGGGAGGGAGTCGTAGAAGTCGCGTTCGCTGGCGATCCTCTCCCGCGGCACGTAATGGACGGCGCCGCCCTCGTCGAGGATGCGTTTGCGGGTGCGGGCCGCCGGGAACTGCGCCAGCCCGGTGCGGGCGATGTACCAGAGGATCTGGTGGAAGCCCGGTTCGAGGTCGGCGGCGCCCGCCAGCGCGGCCAGCGCGAGCAGTCCGTTCTGGGTCTCCCAAGGGGGGAACTCGGCGATCTGGTCGCGGCCGGCGTTCGAGCCGTTGCACCAGCCGCGCCAGTCAAAGTCGGGATCCTGCGAGTCGTTGTGGCAGGCGTAGTTGACGGCCAGCAGGTAGCGGGCGAAACGGTGGGCGGGGTTCAGCCACGACTCGTCGCCGGTCTGGCGGGCGGCGAGCAGGCAGGCGAGGACGGCATGGCCGTGCCCGAGGCTACGGATCTGCCCGCCGTGGGCGAGGCTGTCGCTGCGGCCGACGTTGAAGCGCCAGAACTGCCCGTCCAGGCGGGCGACGATCTCGTTCATCAGCACCAGGGCTTGGTCGAGCATGGCGCGGTCGCCGTACGCCCAGTGCCCGAGGAAGAGCGCCTCGGCGATCGTCGCCTGCGCGCCGAAATCGAAGGCACGTTCGCGGCCGTTCTCCGCCGCCGACCCCTCGGCGGTGGCGTGCAGGAGCGGCCGGAAGGCGTCGAACAGCGGCCCGCGGCGGGCGTGGCGCGCCGTCCACCACAGCGTCGGCGCCAGGGTCACCTTGCTGGCAATCTCCTCGGCGCGGAAGTAGTCGCTGCGTTTTGCGAACTTCGCAAACTGTTCGTCGTTGCGCTGGCACATCTCTTCGAGGGCGGTGTCGTCGGTCATGGCGGCGCGGTAGTGCAGGGGGCCGGCCCACTGCGGCCACCAGTGCCAGGTGTAGTCGCCGCCCGCCTTGGGGCGCGACCCCTTGGCGTAGGTGCAGATGCCGCGGGCCGGGTCGTAGAGGTCCTCGGTGACCTCGCCGCTGAGGAAGACGTTGCGCAGCCAGGCGACCGCCGACTGCCAGGTCACGCCGCGCCCGCTGATGCGCCGGGAGGCGGCGACCTGTCCGTCGGCCGGGGCGTGCAGGCGCGCCGTGCGCTCCCAGGCCCGGTAGAGGAAACGGTCGAACAGCCCGCCGGGGAGGGCGGCGCTGAATTCGACGAGCAGGCGTTGGCGGTGGAGGCGCCCGCCGGCGTAGAGCACGTTGGGATCCTTGTTGTAGGCGCTGGACCAGTTGAGGGCGCCGACGAGGTACTTGTAGCCCTTGGTCTTGTCGGCGGTCCAGCCGCCGGCCGGATCGTTGGGAACGGTGCGGGTGGGGCAGGCGTAGAGGTCATGGACGCGGCAGACGTTCCAGTCGCCGATGAAGGTGAAGTGGCGGCCGGGGTGGCCGCCGCCGGTGATGGCCTGGCAGAGGTAGGGCGCCTGGCTGGGGCCGGTGAGGCGGGCCGACTGCGGCCGCGAGTACAGCCAGGCCGGGTGCTGCCAGACCGGCGGGCTGACGCGCTGGTTGCCGTGCCAGCAGGTGACCGGGTTCATGCCGATCACCGTCGTCACGTCCTCCGTGCCGTCGTACTCGTACGGCGTCTCGAAGGCGGAGTAGGCTTCGAGCAGCTCGATGGCGGCGGCGGGCTTGAGCGTGGTCTCGATGACGAAGCCGTCGCCCTCGGGGTCGGGGGCGACGCTGACGCTCCACTCGACCGGGGTCTGGCCGTAGAGGGTCGTCGCCCGGAACTGCAGCCCACCGCCGCGCAGTCTGCGCACGGTCTCGGCGGCCACGGGGCGCACGTGCCCGATGGACAGCCACTCATGATCCTTGAAGCGCAGCATCGGCCGCTCGCCCTCGTAGAACCAGTCCGGGGTCCAGCCGGCTGCGGTCTGGCTGAACACGGCCCGGCCGCCGCCGGCCGCGGTCACGGTGAGCTGCGTGGTTTCCATCTGTCGGTCCTCTCTGCCTGCAACAAAGTGTGAGCCTGGAACTTGGGCGTGGTCACTGTGGCGCGTCATTCTTGGCGCGAGCGGCCGTCTACTCCGTCACGTAGACCGTGCTGCCGGCGGGGACGGCGACGGTGGTCTTGACCGGCTTGAGGTCGGTGATCTCGGGCGGGCTGACGAGCGAGGCCTTGACCTCGGCGTCGGTCGGGTTGTGCACTTCGAGGCGGAACCGGTCCCGCGTCCAACCGACGACCTCGATGCCGAGTTCGGGGCGGTCGGCGGTCACCAGATTCCCGGCGACGAAGGGGCCGGCGACCGCGACATCGAGCCGCGGCCAGGCGACGCCCTCGAAGACCCCGGTGAAGGCGAGGCTCCCGGGCCGCCAGACGCCGGCCGGCCAGCGCGGATTCACCGGCCCGACGGCGACGGGGACGCAGTACGGAATGTCCGCCGTCCGCGAGACCTCGCCGGCGACCGCCCCGTCGGCGGCGGTGGTGTGGGCGACGAAGGCGATGCCGTCGAGCCGGCCCCGCCGCAGCGTGAGGGTGTACGGCGTCGGCCCGGCGAACCCCATGGCGGCGAGCCATTTCCCGGGCGCCTCGTCGAAGACCGGGCCGACCTGGTTGATTGGCATGGCGCCGGCCGGGAGCAGGAAACTGGCCTGGAACCGCGTGCCGGCCGTCAGGCTGGCCGGTTGGCCGTCGGGCCGCCGGATGCCGAATGTGCCGCGGTCCAGGCAGAGGTTCGGGCTGGTGGCGATATAGCCGCCGATCAGCCCGCCGACGGGGATGTCGAGGACGGTGTCCGGCTTGATCTCGCCGGTGGTCAGCGTGCCGTCGGCGCCGGTCCAGGCCCAGAGCTTCGTCCGCGCCCCGCCGAACGAGGGGAACGGCCTGTCCGGCGCGGCCAGCTCGACATCGCGCTTGAGCGTCACGTCAAACTCCATCAGGTTCACATAGGGCTGGCCTGGCTTCCCCGGTGCGAAACTCCAGTTGCGGACCTTGCCCGTGTAGACCGTTGAGGGTTCGCTGGCCTGGCTGGGCTTGGCGTCGTAGCCGACGTCGCGGAAGATCGCCCGCACGTAGCGCTCGTCAAGGATGGCCTCGGTCAGCGCCACGTCGGGCGTGGTGAACGGGAAATTGAGTTTCACGGCCATGCAGGTTCCGGGCTTGTCGGTGAAGATGGCGCTGCCCTCGGCGGTGCCTTTGATTGGCAGGCCGAGGGGGACGCGGTTCGGCAGGTCGGTGCCGGTGTAGTAGGCGCCGACGTGTCCCAGCCAGTTCTGGCGGTCGGAGCAGCGGAAGTGGAAGCGCTCGGGCACCGTGCGCAGGCTTGACGTGACCGCGCGCCGCCCGTTCGCGTCCGTGACCGTCAGGAACAGCCCGACCTGGCGGGCGTGGCGGAAGTGGGCGCTGACCTTGAGGGCGGGGCCCTTGGGCAGCCAGCGGCGCACCGGCGTGGGGCCATCGTAGAGAACGACTTCCTTCAGCGGGGCGTCGCTGTGCACGCCGACGTCCACGCGGAACTGCTGGCGGTTCTCCGCCGCCGGCCCGGCGTCCTTGGGGTTGATGACCCAGGTGGCGACCACCGGGCCCTCGCTGATCAACATGCGCGCCGGCGCCTCGAAGTAGTGGGCGATGCCGGCCCGGAAGTAGTCGGCGGCGTTCTGCGGCGTGTCGGCGGGCAGGATCTGCTGGAAGCCGGTGGCGGCGGCCACCGCGACGTCGGCCGGCTTGAACACCTCGTGCACAACCACCGGATGCGGGTTGGAACCATTCATGGCCTGCCAGGCGTAGGCCTCGAAACCGTCGTCCACGAGCTGGCCGCCGCGGTAGGTGTAGATCGAAAGCCCCTGGAAATGCTTGAGCCGCTCGAAGGGCAGGGGGCCGGTGGCGGCACGGTGGGCGACGACCAGATGGTTGCCGTAGAGCAGGTTGATCATCTGGGTGTGCACCAGGCGTTTGCCGTCGGCGGTCAGCCAGGAGATGCGCGGGTAGTAGGGCGGGGCGATGATGAGCAGGTGGTTGCCGTCCACGTCCGTCATGTCAATGCCCGGCAGGCAGACCAGGCTGTCGTCGCTGTGCGCGGCGCAGTCGGCGACCAGCTGCCGCCAGCGCCCGCGGTCGAGGGCTTCGAGCGCCTCGGTGAAGGCGACCACCGCGTAGCCCGCTTGGCGGGCCGCCGTTGCGAACTCCGCAACCGTGCCCGCACCGTCGCTGGCGCCCGAGTGCACGCCGACCAGCGCCTTGAGCATCCGGATGTCGCCGGTGATGAAGGGGTCGCTGAACTCCGGGTAGTAACCCTTGCCGTCCACGGTGACGGCGGTCGGGCGGTGCCGCCACGAGCGCGGCATGACGAGATCGTCGAAGTCCAGCACCGGGCTGAAGCGTCTCTCCTCGTCCGTCGGTGTGGGCGGCACCTTGACGACCGGGTCGCCGGCGTGGTAGCCGCCGAGGCCGGCCGCGCCCGACCCCGCCGCCAGCCAGGCGTACAGGTTCAGGATCAGCCGCCCGGTGTCGCTGGGCACCGTGCCGTCGCCTTGGCTCAGCACGACGCCGTCCATCAGCCCGAGCGACATCTCGCCGTACCACAGTTTCTCCATGCGCGTGTAGCCGAGGCGGTGGATGTAGTGCGGGCTGATGGAGACGGCGGCCAGCCGGCCCTTGCCTAGGGGGCGCACGGCGGCCAGCGTCAGGTCGCCCGTGGTGTCGGGGTCTTCGACCCAGCCGTCATCGACCGCAAACATGGCGCGGGCCCCGGGGCCGGCCTTCACCAGCGGCGTCCAGGCGTCGCTGCAGACCAGCGGTGTGGTGGTGTAGCAGTCGTCCCAGCGGGCGTTGGCGCCGGCATAGTAGACGCGCTTGATTCCGGCCGTGACGTCATGCGGCGCGACGGCTTCCGTCCAGCAGATGCCGTTCTCCCCGTAGGCTTTCCAGGTGCCGAAGAGGGTGGCCGGGTCGCGTACGCACGCCTGGCGCATTTCGATGCCCCACCGTTCCATCTCCTCGTTCCAGCCCTGTCCCTGTCCGCCGCCGCCCACCAGGTCGGCGTAGACGAGCAGCCCGGCGCCGGCTTCGACCAGGGCCAGGATCTCGCGCCGGTTGGCCCAGTAGGCGAGCACGTGGTGCCCAAAGGTCTCCTGACGTTGCCCGGCCTGCGGCAGGGCGTCGAACACGAAGACGTTGAAGCGCCGCAGGAAGGCGGGGTCGAGAACGTCCCAGTAGCTGGCCGTGGCGGCGGCCCACCCGGCGTCGGCCAGCTCCTTCGCGTAGGCGGCATCCATCTGCGGCCCGGGACTGAGGAAGAGGATGGCGCCGGCCCGCCCCGCGGCGGGCGCCGGCTCCTGCGCCGGAGTCTCGAGCGCGCGGCCGGCAAGCAGGCCGGCGGCGACGGCCGGCAGGGCACGGGCAACCAGACGCAGAAGGCAGGCGGCCGTTCGCATGGTGGGATTGTCCTTCGGTGAGGTATGGACTGGCCGGACGGTCCGCCACGGCCGCATGACTTTCACGGCGCGACGGCGAACGACGCCGTGCGGCGACGCCCGGCCATCGCACGGCCCGCATGAACCGTGCAGACGATAACCGCGCAACCCGAGGTTTCAAGAAGCTATGGCATGGCCGGAAATGCTCGGTTAGTAAGGGGAGTGAGGCCTGCCGACGCTGGAGGGCGGATCTCCGTGTCCGCCGGGTCTCACCGGAAGACCCGATCTGTCGGGTGTGACCTGGACGCCACGGAGGGCGTCCCTCCATCGTGCCCCACTCGCCAACCGTGTATGGCCGGAACCGCGCCGACGGCCTTGCGAAACACCCGCCCCGCGATTACGTTGCGTGAAAACGATGGCGGGCATCCGCGGACTCGCCGGCGGCGGTTGTGAAGCCCCCGCGGCAAGATGACGAGAGCGCAGACTATGGCGACGACTGACGGCAGGGCGGCGGTGGTGCTGGCGCCGGGATTCGAGGAGACGGAGGCGGTGGCCGTGATTGATGTGCTCCGCCGGGCTGGAGTCTCGGTCGCCGTGGCCGGGCTGCACGGCGCGGGGCCGGTGACCGGCAGCCACGGCCTGGCGGTGGTTGCGGACTCCGCACTGTCCAGCCTGCGGGCGGACGAACTCGATGTGCTGGTGTTGCCGGGCGGGATGCCAGGATCCCGGAACTTGGCCAGAAGTCCCGGTCTCCTCGACCTGCTCCGCGCCATGGTCGCCGGGGGACGGCGGGTGGCGGCGATCTGCGCGGCCCCGCTGGCCCTGCAGGCCGCCGGACTGCTCAAGGGCCGCCAGGTGACGGCGTACCCGGGCATTGAACGCGAGCTGGGTGATGTCACCTATACCGGCACCGACGTCCAGGTGGACGGGCCGGTGATCACCGGCAAGGGGCCGGGGACGGCGCTGCGCTTCGGGCTGGAGATCGTGCGGGCGATCGGGAAGCCCGAGAAGGCGGCGGAGCTGGCCACGGCAATGCTGGTCGGCTGATGGGTGTGCCGCGCGCGGACCCCGAGGGGGCCGGCGGGGCGCCGAAGGCAAGGACCGTCGGCGAATAGCAGATAGCAGATAGCAAATAGCAAACCGAAAACGTCCAAAAAGAACCCAACCCAACCGACCCAAACCGGCCAAACCGGCCAACCGGAAAACCGGCCCAACCGACCCAAACCGGCCAACCGGCAAACCGGTAAACCGGCGAACTGGAAAACCGGCGAACTGGAAAACCGGCGAACTGCCCCAACAGGCCCAACTGCCCCAACCGGCAAACCGGCAAACCGGCAAACCGGCCAGACCGGCCTGCCCGGCACACCAGCCGGATCAGCCGGATCAGCCAGATCAGCCAGATCCGCCGGATCAGTCAAATCAACCGCCCCCCATCAACAGCCCCTTTCCCTAACCACTGCACCACCCCGGCGGATCCCCTCCCTGTGCGAGCCCTGATCGCCGTCATCAAACAGACTCTGCGCGCCTCGCTGCGTTCGCACGTGGCGCTGGTGCTGCTGTTGCTGAACCTCCTGGCGGTCTTCAGCCTGCCCGTGGTGGTGACCGGCGACGGCACCGCGGTCGGCGACCTCCAGGTGGCGCTCATCTACTCGACGCGGGTGGTGACGGTGCTGCTCTCGCTGGCCGCGGTCTGGCTGGGCTGCGCCGGGCTTTCCCGCGAAATCGAAGCCTACAACCTGCATCTGGTCATGACCAAGCCCGCCCATGCCTGGACGGTGTGGCTGGGCAAGTGGCTGGGTGTTTTCCTGATGACCGGAGGCACGTTCATCCTCTCCTGCGCCTTGATCCAGGGGCTGGTCGCGCTCCGGGTGAACCGCTCGACGTTCCCCGCCGACCAGCGCGACAAGGCGGCCAACGAGGTCCTCGTCGGCCGGCGCGTCTTCCGGCCGGCCACGCCGGACTTCAAGGGCGCCGCCGTGGCTGAATACACCCGCATGAAGCAGGCCGGCAACCTCGAACCCGAGCACCGCGCCGAGGCCGTCATCAGTGAACTGGAACGCCAGATCAAGGCGCGCAGCACGGAGATCCCGGCCGGGATGGCGCGCACCTGGCGCTTCACCGGACTGCGCGTGCCCGACGCCGACCGCCTGCTTTACGTCCGCTACCGTGTGCATGTGAACTCGACCTCACAGAGCCAACAGCGTGAGACGGTCGGCAACTGGGCGGTGATCAACCCGGATGCGCCGCCCGAGAAACGGGTGGCGATCTCCGGCATGCAGCGGATCATGGGCGGCAGCTTCCACGAGTTCGCGTTCCTCGCGGAGATGGTCTCGCCGGAGGGCGTGGTGCTGCTCGAATACTCCAACGGCGACCCGCAGGAGGCGTCGGCGGTGTTCCAGGTCGAGGACGGCCCCGAACTCTTGCTGCGGGTCAGCGGCTTCGCCGGCAACTGGTGGCGCGGCGTCGCCGTCGGGCTGCTCCGCCTCGCCCTGCTGGCCGCGCTGGGCTGTGCCGCCGGGGCCGCGTTCTCGGCGCCGGTGGCGGTCTTCGTCTCCCTCGCCTATCTGTTGCTGGGCGCCGTCGTGGACACCGAGCTGGGCGCCCCGACCCGCGACGCGATGGGCAGCATCACCGCCTGGACGTTCACCGACGCCCTGACCCAGGTCTGCGCCCAGGCCGTGGACAAGACCGTCGTCTCGTTCCGGGCCTTCGATGTGTCCAAGGCCCTGACCCGCGGCCACGTGATCGAGTGGGCCCGGCTGGCCCGGCTGCTGCTGTTCCAGGTCCTGCTTCGCGGCGGTCCCCTGATTGCCCTCGGCATCTGGGTGCTCTCGCGGCGCGAGTTGGGCAAGGTGATCCGGCGATGAACGCGTGGCGTCCATGGCTCTTGAGGCTGGCCTTGCCGGCGGCGCTGATCCTGCTGGTGCCGGCCATCTCGGCGGTGCAGGCCCGGATGAACCGCATCCGCGACGAGGCCAAGCTGACCGAGACGGACGTACTCCACAACGCCCCGCCCATGGTTGCCTTCACCACCGTCGCCCTGGGCAGCTTCCGCGGCCTGGTCGCCGACTACCTGTGGCTGTACTCCCGTCGCATGCAGGACGAGGGCAACTACTTCGAGATGGTGCAGCTGGCCTCCTGGATCGTCAAACTGCAGCCGCGCTTCACCGGCGCCCACGCCTTCCTCGCCTGGAACATGGCCTACAACATCTCGGTGACTTTCAACGACCCCGCCGACCGCTGGCGCTGGGTGCAGCGCGGCATCGAGCTGATCCGCGACGAGGCCCTCGACTACAACCCCGGCGACCCCGAGCTGTTCAAGGAATTGGGCTGGATCTACCAGCACAAACTCGGGCAGGAGATGGACGACGCCAACCGCTACTACAAATTCCAGCTCGCCCGCGAGATGCTGACCGTCTTCGGCACCTATCCGCCCGACTGGGAGCGCTGGGCCGCCAGCCCGCCCGACGAAGCCTCCCTGCGCCACGCCCTCGGCCCCGCCGCCGCCGCCCTCGACGCCGGGCTCGCCGCCAAGGGGCTGACCCTCGGCGAACTCGAGAAACAGTTCCGCTCGCAACCTGCCCTCCCGGCCGACCTCCTCGACGCCCCGCAACAGGCCGAGGCGCGCGCGACCGTTGATGTCTGGCTGCGCGTGCGTTGGCTGCGCGACCGCTGGAAACTCGATGCCGGCGCCATCCGCGACCTGAATGCCCGCTACGGCGACCTCGACTGGCGCCTGCCCGAAGCCCATGCCCTCTACTGGGCCACCAAGGGCCTCGAACAGGCCGAGGACCAGACCCAGCTCGCCTGCGAACGCATGGTCTTCCAGTCGCTCAGCAACGCCTTCCGCGGCGGCCGCGTGGTCTACCTCGGCAACGTCGGCGAGCTCGAAGTCAGCCCCAACACCAGCGTCGTTGACGCCGTCAACGAGCAGTACCTGGCGACCCAGGGGAAGCACGAGAAGAACCAGTCCATCCGCGCCGGCTACGAGAACTTCCTCATCGATGCCGTCGTCACCCTCTACACCTTCGGCCAGGAGAGGAAGGCGGCCGAGTACTACGGCAAGCTGAAGGAGGGGTTCCCCGGGCCGAAGTACCGCCGGGCGCTGGACGAATTTGCGCTCAACGAGCTGGCCGGCGACATCGCCTCGGCCACCTTCGACCAGGCCCACGGCATCGTCCAGGGCTACCTCTTCCAGACCCTCTATGCACTGGCCCTCGGTGAAGACGACCGCGCCGAGGCCTACGACCGCATCTCACGGCGCTGCTGGGACAAGTACATGGACGGCCTCGGCAGCGACCGCACCCGCGGACGCCGCGGCCTGCCCGAGTTCGAACAGATGAAGCGGACCATGCTCAAGCGCTGCCTCGACGCCTTCCCCGAGCCGCTCAAGTCCCGCCTCCGCCAGGCCGCCCAGGCCAGCGGCATTGATCTGGCCAACCTCCCCGAAGAGACCACCGTCTCCCCCGACGCCCCCCCCATCGACCGCGCACCGTAGCACGGCGGAGTCCCCTCGAAACCTCCGTCCGCCGAGCGGCGATCCCGCCCCGCGGGCCTCAGACGGTTGCCGCGCATGGCCGGACCGGCTGGCGGGAAGGGGCTTGCCGCGCTATACTTCGCCTGTGCCGACAGCGGTCGCGGACGGCCGCTCCCCGGGTTTCGGCCCGGGGGGAGGAAAGTCCGGACTCCGCAGGGCAGGAAGTCCTGTCGAAAGGCAGGATACCGCGGACCATATGCCGCGGGAAGGAAAGTGCCACAGAAAACAGACCGCCCTGCGCCTATCTGCACGATGCCAGGCCCTGGTGCCGGCGCCGCCTTCCGTCCAAGGGGGCGGCACGACGCGACGGCCCGGCCTCCCGCAGATAGGCGCAGGGTAAGGGTGAAAAGGTGGGGTAAGAGCCCACCGCCCCGAGAGAAATCGAGGGGGCAAGGCAAACCCCTTCCGGAGCAAGACCAAATAGGAGGCGACGGTGTGGCCCGCACCGCTCCTGCTGCAAAGCGGGATAAGCCTCGGGTACCGGTCGCTCAGATGAATGGTCGTCGTCCGCCTCGGCGGAAACAGAATCCGGCTTACAGCGACCGCTGCCGGCACCTCGCCCCTCCCGCGAATCCTCGCGACTGACCGCCCCCCCGCGGCCCTCAGCGTCCCCCACGCTTCAGACGTGTTCAGACAGGGCAACGCGCAACGTTCAACGCGCCACTCTCAACGCCGAACGACGAGGGGGCTTGGCCTCTGAGCCGCTTGCAGAACCCAGACGTGAGTGGGTGGGACGAACCCCCGGCCTCCATCGGCCTCGACTGGGATTGCTGTCTGCCGGGCTGGAGGGACGACCTCCGTGTCGTCCGGGTTCGTCCGCGGCAGGCCGGGTCTTCCCGTATGCCCTGGCGGACACCTGCCTGTGCCGTTTACGTCACGGCAGGCAGGCGGAGGTCCGCCCTCCATCGCACGAGGCCGCTGTCGTGCGCGGGGCGGCTGCAGGCACCTCTTCTGATTGAGCGTTGAGAGTCTGTTGTCTTGGCGCCGGTCTTCCCCGCTTCCCGCCGGCCCGCCGCCGCCTCGCGCGCCCCCCGCCCCGTCCCGCCGATCTCTCCCCCGCCAGTCCTTGACCACCCCGTCCATTCCCCGCCTTCCGCCGCGGGGGAAGGGCAGGGGCGAAAATTTTCTCCGCAGGGGGGTTGCATGGCTGGATAGGGGCATGTAGGGTATGATTAGTTATGTTTAGGTTGGCTTAGGTGAATTCCAACACACAAATGACAGCAGGTGGGCGCTGGTTCTTCGGCGAGTACGAGTGCGCCGTGGACGGGCAGCGCCGCATCCTGCTGCCCAGCGCGTGGCGGGCCGAAAAGCCGTCCGAGGATCATTTCTTCCTCCTTCCAGGGCGGGACAAGTCCCTGCAACTTGTTCCTGGCGAGATGTTTGTGGAACTCCTCCAACAGCTCCGGCGGGTCTCGTTCGCCGACCGCGATGCGTCGCGCGCGCTGGCGGCGCTGGGGTCGCGGGCGCAGGAGTGCCGCTGTGACCGGCAGGGGCGGTTCGCCATCGGCCCAAGGCTGCTCACCCACGCGGGCCTCACCGGCCGTGTCGTGCTGGTCGGGGCCGTGACCACGGTACAGCTGTGGGCGCCCGAGGCGTGGGCGTCCGTCGGCACGGATGACGAGACCGGCCTCGACGTCATCCGCAACATCCAGCAACAGCCCGGCGAGACCCTGCTCGACATCCTGCGGAAAGCCCTCAAGAGCTAAATGGGAGTCTACCGACACGACAGCGTCATGCCCGCGGACGTGCTGACCTGGCTGGCCGTCCGCACCGGGGGCCGCTACATAGACGGCACCCTCGGCGGCGGTGGGCACGCCGAACGCATCCTGGCGGCGGCCGCGGAGACGGAAGTGCTGGGCATTGACCGCGACGACGAGGCCCTGGCCGCCGCGGGCCAGCGACTCGAACCCTTCGGCGGACGGGTGCATCTGCGCCGCGGCAACTACAGCGAAATGGCGGCCCGGGCCGCCGAAATCGGCTGGCGGGAGGTTGACGGGATCGTGTTGGACCTGGGCATCTCCTCACACCAGATTGATGAACCCGGCCGCGGATTCTCCCACCGCGCCGACGGGCCGCTGGACATGCGCATGGACCGCCGCCAGCCCGTGACCGCCGCCACCCTCCTGAACACCGCCACCGAAGGCGAACTGGCCCGCCTGTTCGTCATCCGCCGCCTGCTGGACGTCCTCTCGGACGCGAAGCACCACGCGGGCGTCTGAGGCGGGCGCGCCAGGTGGCCCGGGCCGTGGTCCGGCGCCGCCAGGAGCGCCCCTGGGCCCGCACCGGCGAACTCGCGGAGCTGGTTCGCGCGGTGGTCGGCCGCGCGGGCGGCGGGCTGCCGGCGCCCACCCGCTGCTTCCAGGCCCTGCGCATCGCGGTCAACCGCGAACTCGAAGAACTTGAGCAGGGGCTGACGGCGGCGATCCGCCTGCTGCGTCCCGGCGGCCGGCTGGTGGTGATCTCCTTCCATTCGCTCGAAGACCGCGCGGTGAAGCAGGCCTTCCGCGAGGCGGCGCTGCGCTGTGTGTGCCCGCCGGGTTTTCCCGAGTGCCGGTGCGAGAAGCAGGCCTGGCTGCGGGTGCTGACCCGCCGTCCGCTCCAGGCCTCTGCCGAGGAGGTGGCCGGCAACCGGCGGGCGGCGTCGGCCAAGCTGCGCGCCGCGGAGCGTATCGAACCCGTACACTGAGGCCAGGCCCAACGCTGAACGTCAAACGCCGGAGCCGGCCCCGCGGCCGTCCGGCCTGCCGAGAGAAGGACACGATCATGCGGAAGCCCTCCCCCAACCGGCCCTATCGTTACGAAGCGCTCGAGGTGGATGCGTCGCGCGAGGCGGCCTTCAGCGCCTGGCGGTGGTTCGTGCTGGTCTTCTGCGGCCTGATCGCCGTCCTCGCCTTCGTCCGTTTACGCAGTTCCAACGAGGAGCTGCGGCTGCGGGTGGAGACGCTCCGGCGCGACTACGACGTGCGCGCCAAGGAGCTGGAGAACCTCGAGCTGGAGTACGAGAGCTACACCGGCGGCCGCTACGTGTTCGGCGCCGTCGCGCGGATGAACCTGGGGTTGCGCCCGCCGGAGCCGGGGCAGGTCCGCCGCGTCTCCGTCGGCGCCCTGCCGAGTCCGGCGCCCGGGCACTCGGGCGAAGCGTCCGGCCTGGTGGCACGGAACTGAGGAGGCCATCGTGCAGCGAGACGGTTATCTGGTCCGGCTCTGCCTGGTCCTGCTGATCCTGCTGGTGGCCTTCGGTTTGCTGGCGGCGCACCTCTACCGGTTGCAGATCGGCCGCCACGACTACCTGTACGCCAAGGCGCGGCAGAAGTACACCGCCTCGCGTGTCGTCTTCGGCCATCGCGGCCAGATCTACGACGCCAACGCCAACCTCCTGGCCGGCAACCTCGCCTGCCGCGATGTGCTCGCCGAGCCGCGCAACTTCCGCCTGCCCAAGGACACCATGGCCACCCTCCTCGGCTACAGCCTGGGCGTGCCGCGCGAGGTGCTGGCCCGGCGCTTCGCCAGCCCGCGCATCGAAATCCCTGTCCAACGCCAGGTCGACATCACCGCCGCGGAGAAGCTGCGCGCCCGCAACCTGAAAGGCCTGCGCTTCGTGGACTCCTACCGGCGCTACTACCCCAAGGGCCCCCTGTGCGCCAACCTGATCGGCCTGCTCGATGCCGACGGCATGGGTGTCTCCGGCGTCGAAGCCCTCCTCGACCCGCAGCTGCGGCCGACCACCGCCAAGACCACCTTCGAGCGCGACCGCAAGGGCCGCCCGTTGGACAACCCGGCCGCCGCCGCCGAGCCGCGCAACGGCGCCGACGTCTATCTGACCATTGACGAACCAATCCAGAGCATCGTCGAGGAGGAGCTGGCCCTCATGGTCGAGAAGCACCGGCCGCGCGCCGCCTACGCCGTCATGGCCAGCCCCCGCACCGGGGCGATCCTCGCCATGGCCCAGTACCCCAGCTTCGACGCCAACCACCGCGACGGCCTGCAACCCGAGCAGTACCAGAACCGTGTCCTCACCGAGGGCTTCGAACCGGGGTCGGTCATGAAGGCCATGAGCATCGCCGGCGCCCTCGACTTCGGTGTGGTCCGGCTCGACGACACCTTCGACTGCGAGGACGGCCTTTGGGTCTACCGCGGCAAGACCCTCCGCGACTCCGGCCACAAGTACGGCGTGCTGTCGGTCTGGGACATCGTGCAGAAGTCCAGCAACATCGGCACCGCCAAGATCGCCGTCGAACGCATGGGCGAGAACCGCCTTTACCAGACACTGAAGCGGTTCGGCTTCGGCCAGCCCACCGGCATCGGCTTCGCGGACGAGGCCCCCGGCATCTTCCGGCCCTACCTGCGCTGGGACGGGCTTTCGCTGAGCCGCTTCCCGATCGGCCAAGGCATCCTCGTCACCCCGCTGCAGCTTGTCCAGGCCTACTGCGCCCTGGCCAACGGCGGGCAGATGATGCAACTCCACGTGATTGACCGGGTGGTTGACCCCAAGACCGGCATCGTCGAGAAGACCGAGCCCAAGGTCAGACGCACCGCCTGCCGGCCCGAGGCCGCCCGGCAGATGGTGCAGGCGCTGAAACGCGTCACCCTCCCCGAGGGCACCGCCCCCCGCGCCGCCATCCCCGGCTACGAGGTGGCGGGCAAGACGGGCACCGCCCAGAAGTTCAAGGACGGCACCTACGACAACGGGCTGTACGTGGCCTCGTTCGTCGGGTTCACGCCGGCAGACAACCCCGCCTTCGTGCTCCTGGTGGTCGCCGATGAACCCACTGAGAACGGCTACTATGGCGGCACCATTGCGGCGCCGGTGTTCGGCCGCATCGCCGCCAAGACGCTGCGCTACCTTCAGGTGGCGCCGGCGGCCACCCACCCCGCCGTTGAGCAGGCGCTCATGCCCGTCTCCGCCGTCGAGGGCGAACCCCATGCCGCAGCCCAAGCCATTGCGCGAGTACGTTGAGGCCCTCGGGGGCCTGGTGACCGGTACCGAGGGCGACCTCAGCCTGCCGATCCACGGGGCGTCCAGCGACTCCCGCTCCGTGCAACCCGGTTGGCTGTTTATGGCCATCCCCGGCGCCCGGCGCGACGGCGCGGACTTTGTCCCCCAGGCCCTCGCCGCCGGGGCGGTGGCGGTGGTTGCCGCGCGTCCGCTCGCGCGGCCGCCGGGAGTGGGCTTCGTGCAGGTCGGCGAGCCGTACCGGGCGGCCGGCCGCGTCGCCGAACTCGCCGCCGGCTTCCCCGCCCGCGCCCTGCGGCTGGTCGGGGTCACCGGCACCAACGGCAAGACCACCACCGCCTACCTCATGCGCGACATCCTCCGCCGCGCCGGCCACAAGACCGGCATGGTCGGGACGATCGTCTATGACTGCGGCGACACCGTCCTCCCCGCCGACCGCACCACCCCGACCCCGTTCGAACTCCAGGCCATCCTCGCCCGCTGCCGGGACGCCGGCTGCGCCTACGCCAGCCTCGAAGTCTCCAGCCACGCCCTCGATCAGGGCCGCCTCGGAACCGCCCGCTTCGCCGGCGCCCTGTTCACCAACCTGACCCGCGAACACCTTGACTACCACAAGGAGATGGACCACTACTTCGCCGCCAAGCGCCTGCTCTTCGATGAGTACCTCGAACCCGGCGGCGTGGCCATGGTCAACCTCGACGCCCGTTTCCTCGATGTCCGCTACGGGAACCGCCTGCGCCGTGAGGTCGCGGAACGGCGGCCGGACGTCACCGTCCTGACCTTTGGCGCCAGCCGCGACAGCGACTACCGCACCGATGCCCTCCAGACCTCGCTGGCCGGCATCCGGATGACGCTCGAAACGCCCGGCGGCCGGCTCGAACTGGCCTCGCCGCTGCATGGGCGGTTCAACGCCGAAAACCTCGCCGGCGGCGCCGCCCTCCTGCTCGCCCTCGGCGTCGCCCCGGAGGCCGTGGTGCAGGCCGTGGGCGCCTTCCAGGGCGCGCCGGGCCGCCTGCAGCAGATCGTGGCCCGCCAGGACATCCGCGTCTTCGTGGACTATGCCCATACCGACGACGCCCTGCGCAACGTCCTCGGCGCCCTGCGCGACCTCAAGCCCAGGCGCCTGGTGGCGTTGTTCGGCTGCGGCGGCGGCCGCGACCGCGGCAAGCGCCCGCTCATGGGCAAGGCCGTGGCCGAGTTTGCCGACTGGATCGTGGTCAGCAGCGACAATCCGCGTGACGAGGAGCCTGAACTGATCATCAACGACGCCTGCTGCGGCATCCCCGCCACCGCCCACTGCACGCGCGAGACCGACCGCCGCCAGGCCATCGAGCGCGTCATCGCCGAGGCCCGGCCGGGCGACGTCATCGTGGTGGCCGGGAAAGGGCACGAAGACTACCAGGAGATCAAGGGCGTCAAGTACCCGTTCGATGACGTCACCGAGGTGACGGCCGCCCTGCGCCGCCATGGCCTGTTGCCGGAGGCACCCGGCGCGTAGCGTGAGGCGCATGGCGCATGGTGCGAGGCGCGGAGCTCGGTTACCGATCACCGGTCACCGGTCACCGATCACCGGTCACCGGTCACCGATCACCGATCACCGGTCACCGGTCAGCGGTCACCGGTCACCGATTCAAGGCATCACCGGCGGCCCCCGCCGGCTCTACGACCCACGACCGACCAGTCTGGTGATCGCCGACACGGACTTGCACAATGTTCACCCTGAATGAACTCCGCTCCATCACCGGCGGCCGCTGGCTGGTCGCCCCGGCGCTCGGCGGGACAGAACTCAGCGGCATCCAGGACGACAGCCGCTACGTCGGCCCCGGCATGCTCTTTCCGGCCATCCTCGGTGAGACGGCCGACGGACATGCCTTCCTCGGCGACGCCATCGCCAAGGGGGCCGCCGGCGTGTGCGTGCAGGCGCCGCTGACGCGCGCCCGCCTCGCGGAATGCCGCGGCCGCGGCGTCGCCGTGCTGCGCGTTCCCGACACCTTGCGCGCCTTCCATGCCTTGGCCGCTGCGCATCGCCGCCGTTTCCCGCAGACCCCCATCATCGCCCTGACCGGCAGCTCGGGGAAGACCAGCACCCGCGCCATGCTCAGCGCCATCCTCGAAGCCGCCTTCCCCGGCGCGGTGCTCTCGACGGCGGGCAACACCAACAACCACTTCGGCGTGCCGCGCAACGTCCTGCGCCTCGGCCCCGCCCACCGCATCGCGGTGCTCGAACTGGGCACGAACCATTTCGGTGAGATCGCCACCCTTGCCGCCATCGTCGGCGCCGACATCGGCCTGATTGTGAACATCGGCCCGGCCCATCTCGAAGCCTTCGGCGACTGCGACGGCGTGGCGCGCGAAAAAGGCGTTCTGTTCGAGAGCCTGTCTCCAGCCGGCGTCGCCATCATGCCTGCCGAGTGCGAGCAGGCCGCGATTCTCCGTCGGAAGGCCGGCGGGCGCCGAGTGCTGACTTTCGGCGTCGGCGCGGGGGCCGACGTGCGGGTCGAGTACCTAGGCTGGCGCGGGGACGGCTACCGCGCCACGCTGAGCTGGAAGGCGGCCGGCGTCAGCCATGACCTGCGGTGGGCGATCGGCGGCGCCCACCAGGCGATGAATGCGGCGGCGGCGGCGGCGGCGGCCACCGTCGTGGGCGTGGCGCCCGAGGTGATTGTCGCCGGCCTGGCGGGAACCGTCCTGCCCGGCATGCGCATGGATCGGAAGACGGTCGCCGGCGTGTGCTGGATCAACGATGCCTACAACGCCAACCCGGCCAGCACCCGCGCCGCCCTCGACTGGGTCGCGGAGCTGCTTGAAGCCGCGCCCGGCGCCAGCTGCCTGGTGGTTCTTGGCGACATGCTCGAACTGGGCACCGTTGCCCGCCGCGCGCATGCTGACGTCCTCGCCCACGCCCTCCGTGTGCTCCCCGGCGCCGTTGTGGTGGCCGTCGGCCCGCTGATGAGTGCGGCCGCCGCGGATTGCGGAGTCCGCAGTTTCCCCGATGCCGCCGCCGCGGGCGATTTCGTCCGCCGGCACGCCGTCCCCGGCGGCCTGGTCCTGCTCAAGGGCTCGCACGCGATGCGTCTCGAAGGCCTGCTGCCGGGCTGAGACTGGGCGGGGGCTGTCGCCTTCATCCCTCAGGCCGCGAGAGGCATCGCCGGTCGCCGGGCTTCCTCGGGCTGGGCAGTCGCCGCGAGCCGCGAGTGCTCCGTGCGTCCTGCCGGCCGAGGTGCGGATTCCGCACGCCGGATGCCGACCCCGGGCGACCTGGAGAGAGGAGAGGCCACTCCGATGGCGACCCTTGCGGCCAGGGAACTCAGCGAACACCTCCGCTTCCACTACCGCGACGGGCGGGTGACGCCGCTGACGCTCCCGCACGAGACGCCGTGGCGCTTCATGCCGTGGACCGTGATCGCGCAGATCAGCGGCGGCACGTTCGACGTGATCCTCCCCGGCGACCGTCGGGAGGCGGGGCGGGCCGGGGACTGCCTGCTGGCTCCGGATCTTCGGCACCGCCTTGTGCTGACCTCGGGGAGGAGGGTGCGGTCGCGGTGGGCACACCTTGACTTCACGCTCTTTGAATCGCTCAACCTGCTGACCCTGTTCGAGCTGCCGGTGATCGTCCGCGGCCCGGCGGCACGACGCCTGGGTGAGTTGTGCGAGCGGATGGCGGCAACGGCCGGCCGGTCCCCGCAGGATGATCTGCTTCAGGCGGTTGCCCTCGAGCACCTGGGGTTCGAGATGCTGGAGCTGCTCCTGCGCCTGGGACGGCCGCGCGAGGACTTCGTGCCGTTCTTCTCGCGCACCCAACGCTTCGCCGCCGTGCTTGGGCTGATTGCGCGTGAACACTCGCGTGCGCTGACGGTCAAGGAGCTGGCCACTGCCGCAGGGTTGTCGCCCTCGCGCTTCCAGGCGGCGTTCCGTGAGGCCTTCGGGGTGTCGCCGATGGCCTACGTCCGCAACCATCGCCTGGAGCAGGGCCGGCTGCTGCTGTCGTCGACCGACCTGACCGCGCGCCAGGTCGCCGGGCGGGTCGGCTACCGCGATGCTTTCCATTTCAGCCGCCACTTCAAGCGGCGCTTCGGCGTCAGCCCCACCCCCTTCCGCCGTTCCATTCATCCATTCCAGTAGGTCGCTACATCATTTCAGTCGTTTTGTTCATGGTGTTTGGCCATGGCGGTGCTATCTTGGGCCAATGTCGGAATGTGTATCCAGGCAAGTGTGGCTTGCCGCGGAGAGTCTGAACCCAACCCAAGGAGGCCCGCCATGAGGTACTGTCTGATCGTGTGCGTCCTGACTGTGGGGCTGACTGCCGTCGCCCGTGCGGCCGAGGTCGTTGTCTACGATGCGGTTCAAGGATCCTACATCGCGGACGAGTTTCCGGGGTACGACACCTCGTCGGGGGCGCAGGGATATGTCTATGATGGGGCGGCTCAGGCCGGCACGGACGGCTGGTACTACGGCTGGGTGAACACGAACGGCACGAGCGAAACGCCGACCGGCAGCTACACGTTGATGCCGGCGGCCGCCTCGGGGTACTATCGCAGCGCGGGGTGGGCGGTCTCGGACAATGGGGACTACCTGTCGTCTCCACGCATTGTTGTGGGCAACGAAGCTGCCAACGGGGGCATCCAAGCCCCGACCGACTCGGCCCCCACGTCCAAGGGGGGAGACGGCGACCGCCTGGCCATGTTGCCCTACACTGGGCCCGGACATAACGACTGCGCCATCCTGATCTGGCGTTCACCCACGGCGGGCAAGGTGGACGTCGATTTCTCCCTGCGCTCCACCGACACCGCCGGCGGGGGCAATCACGTGCAGGCTTGGCTCAGCCTCTGGGACGGCAGCGTCCTGACTGCGCTGGACTACGCGCTTATCGAGGAGTACAGCGCCGACTACGCCAGCCTGACCGCCACCGGCCTCAGTGTCAATGCGGGCGACGAGATCCAGCTGATGGTTGGGCCTAGGCTGAACGGCGCCTATGACGGCAGTCTGATGTATGGCGACATCACGCTGACCATCCCGGAGCCGGCGTCGGCCCTGCTGCTGGGGCTGGCCGGGATGCTGGCGGTCCGCCGGCGGCGGTAGGGGTAGGACCTCGGAGCGGCCGTCTGGCCTCTGTCCGCCCTGGCCGCCAGGCCCGGTGGCGTGGCCGACGATCCGTCCGACCCGTCCGCCCCGGCCGATCCGTCGGATCTGTCGGATCGGGCCGACACGGGAACCCAAGATGACACAAGCCCCCAATCGCTGGCCAGGCAGTTCGACAGCGTTCACCCTCATCGAGCTTCTGGTCGTCGTTGCTATCCTGGCGATCCTGGCCGCCTTGCTGTTGCCGGCCCTTTCACAGGCCCGTGAGAGCGCGCGGCGGGCGGCCTGCCAAAGCAACCACCGGCAGCTCTACCTGTCGTTCGCACTGTATGCCGGCGATGCCGATGGCTACCTGCCGAAGCAGTCGCACGTGACGCTGCAGATGGGTGACGGGGCCGGGCAGCCGCCCTCGAACGCCGGACCGCTGTTCCGCGGGGAGTACCTGCCGGACGGCGCCATTCATCTGCTGAACTGCCCCAGCTTCGAGCCGGACACTGTCGCCGCCGCCACCAGCACGGCCCTGGGGCACTGGTTTGTCATCGGGCAGAGGCGCGTCCGCGCCCGGCAGGGGTACTCGGACATGTCGATTTACGAGTTCCTCAGTGTCGCCATGCATACCGCCCGTGCCTATGCGCCCTGCGTGGGGTGTCCATTCCTTCCCGAGCATGAGCGTCTGGAGGGCGAGTACCTGCACGAGAACCGGATCATGCTGTGGGACGTCTTCAGCGTGGATGGCGGCGGCAACTACACCTACGGCCCCTACGCCTGCGGCCGCGTCCATCAGGGCGCGGGCACCAACCTGACCACCGTGGCCGGCGACGTGCGCTGGGTGTCCATCCAGAAGATCGTGTCCGTCGGCGCGGCCCACGGCTGGTATCAGTTCACCAATCAGTACACGTCGTACCTGCCGTGGCGTGCCAACCAGGGCAATGCGGACTTGCTGAGGTGAGGCGGCTCGGCTGCCCCGGACGGCGCGGAGGCCGTCGCTCCAGGTCTTCGCGGGACAGTTTCCTTGAACACCGAACACTGCGGCTATCGGGAGAGAATACGGATGACGAGGCGACACGGGACCTTGACGGTGGCGCTGTGCATGGGCGTGGCGCTGTGGGTGTCGGCGGGCGCGCGGGCCTTTGTGCCGACCGTCGAGAAGCAGGTCATCACGCTGCCGTTGTCGAAGGCGGTGCCGGCGGTGGACGGCACGTTGGCGGCCGGGGAGTATGGCGACGCCGTGGTTCTCGGCGGTTCGTTCAAGGGCTGGGGCGTGTCGCCGCGTCCGCAGTCGCCCACGGTGTGGCTGAAGCGGACCGCGGACCGGCTGTTCATCGCCCTTGACAATCCGCTGAAGGAGGGCGAGCGGCCCAGCATGCGCGGGGCGGTCCCTGACAATCCCGGCATCGCCCTGAACAATGCCATCGAGCTGTTCTTCCTGCCGCATCTGCCCCCCGGCGAACTGTTGCAGTACATGCAATTCATCGGCAACGCCCGCGGCTGCGTCTACGATGCGATCAGCCGGCCGCAGGTGGGGGTTACCTACGTGGCCGAGTTCAACCGGCCGTGGCTGTACCGCAACCGTGTCGTGCCCGGCCACTGGTTCGCCGAGATCTCGTGTACGTTTGCCGACATCAACGTGTCGGGCACGGCCAACGGCGAGTGGTTCGACTTCGATGTGGGCCGCGACGGCGGGACCGGGCCGAAAGGGGTGCACAGCTACGCCATGGCCTACCACCTGATCCAGACCGGCATGGGCGTGCGGGTCGTCTTCGACGACGAGGCGCCGGCCGCGCAGTGGCTGTCGTTCGGGGACTTCGAGCAGGCCCGCTTCAACCCTCACCTGCGGCTGGTCGGACAGGGGCGGGCCGACACACTGACCGTCGGCTGCCGCA